>JAHQYM010000210.1 GCA_024421095.1 Acidimicrobiia bacterium | reverse complement strand
GACCTGCTTTACAGTCGTTTAGTTTGAACTTACTATGCGTGCTTAGCTCTTCTTGATGGCAAACTGCTAAGTGATGTCGGCGTTAGCCAAAGACAAGCGACAACCAGATCGCTCGCGACAACCAGATTGCTCGGGGCGCACAATATTGGTGCGAGGCCCAGCGGCGCTGCGGGGGACAGTGCAAGTCGGCGGCGCAAAAAACAGCGTGTTGAAGTTGATGGCTGCCACACTTTTGGCTGAAGGCACCTATCAGATCGCAAATGTACCCCAGATTTCCGATGTGTTACTGATGGCGGAGTTGCTAGCCGCGCTTGGCTGCGAAGTCACGTTGCCCAGCCACCATGATCAAGAACCGCTGATGATCACGGTACCCGAGCGTATCGCATCGTTTGCGTCTCACGGCATAGCCGACCGCTTCCGCGCTTCGGTTGCATTGCTCGGCCCCATGCTGGCACGTCATGGTGAAGCGGTAGTGGCGCTACCCGGCGGTGACGATTTCGGTGCCCGACCGATCGACATGCATCTAGGGGGTTTAGCCAACCTCGGTGTTGAAGTTGAGATTATCGATGGATGTGTCCAAGCGCGAGCCAAGAAGATGCGCGGGGCAACTATTCGGCTTGATTTCCCTAGTGTTGGCGCTACCGAGAATTTGCTTATGGCCGCGGTTGGGGCTACCGGAACGACGGTTATCGACAACGCAGCCCGTGAACCTGAGGTGGTGGACCTTTGCGATTTCCTTACCAAGATGGGTGCGCGTATCGCTGGGTCTGGCACCAATACGTTGCGGATCGAAGGCGGTAATCCACTCTCGCTTGCTCCAGCGGACCATTCCGTGGTGGGAGACCGAATAGTGGCTGCAACGTTTCTGGCCGCTGTTGGGATCGCTGGGGGTGAGGTCACGGTCAAGGGTGTGAACCCCGCTCATTTAGGGGTCCTGTGCGGCAAACTCAGAGACATGGGGATGGCGATGCAAACCACGGATGCGAGCATTACTGCGATTGTTTCGGCTCGTTTGCGTGCCGCCAAGTTCTCCACGCTGCCTTACCCTGGTGTGGCCACCGATTTGAAACCGTTCTTGGTGGCTTTGCTGGCCACCGCTGAAGGTGTGGGGTCGGTTACCGAGAACCTGTTTGCTCAACGTTTCCGTTACGTCAACGAGTTGCGTTTGATGGGTGCAGACATTCGTATCGACACTAACCACGTGGTGGTTGAAGGCCAAGATCGTTTACAGGCGGCACGGGTGACCGCTCACGACATTCGTGCTGGGGCGGCCTTGGTGATAGCGGCTTTGGGGGCGCACGGGGAGACTAGCGTGCTCGAGGCTCAGCACATTGCTCGAGGTTACGATGACTTCGCTGGCCAACTACGTTCGTTGGGTGCCGAGGTGCGTGAGACGGTGGTTAATCGTCGTTGACGGTGACGGTGGCGGTGTTGCGGGTTCTGGCACGCCGTCGGGCCACGAGTAGCAGTGAAGCGAATAGCACCATCGGCGCGCCGACTATGAGTATTTCGTCCCATCCGCCTTGGTGGGCCAAGAGTATAGAGGTGGTGTCCGTATGCATAACGATACTGCCTCACTGCCCGGTTGCTTTTGAGGGCTTTTCGGAAATTGGGGGTAGTGGGTCCGCTAATCTCCGATCCCGCAATGCCAGAGCACGACAGAACTCCGGCACCCTCCAAGGACTGATTTACGGCGACCGTCCGCGCCTGGACAAGACCGTCCCGCTAGGCTCTCAGACTGGCGGTGCAGCCCACTGAAAGGAGCTTGGGGAGTGACTGCCCAACGGATTGCAGAACCGCATCTCAACACCAAACTCCACGACATCCTCTGCTCAATGCATCCCCGTTGGCGGGAGTCGAACTCTGGTGGCGCAGAACTGACTCGGGTGATCCGCGGCGAGAAGGCGAGTCAACCAGACTTCGTGATAGCCCCGTCCGGCGCCGCTCCAGTCATCATTGAGTGCAAGATCGACAAGCCTGGAGATGTCGAGGAGAAAGCACGATCACGAATCGGCAAGTCGCTCGATGTGGATGGCACGCTTATCGAAACGGCACTCTGCGTGGTCTACCCGGAATCTTTGTCTGAGCTCCCGGTTCAGGCCCTGGAGGCCGCCCTTCTCAGCACCAGGGAGTTGAGATGGGCGATATGGACAGGAACCGGGCGCGACCCTGAGGTGAGGTTCCCAAGCCAGGGTTGGATCACTGGTTCGGCATCCGATATCGCCGGCGTTATCGAATCCATGG
>JAHQYM010000209.1 GCA_024421095.1 Acidimicrobiia bacterium | reverse complement strand
TACCATCGTCGGACGGTGGTGTCGTAGTAGTTGAGGGAACGCCTGCCGCAGTCGTGCAAGCGTGGACAACTTCTGACGACCCCGACTTGCAAAAACTTGAATCCGCGTGTTGGTCGCAGTGGTGGGACCGTCGAACAGCGAACGCCGCTGTACGTGTCTATTATGGTGACGAGGCATTGCTCCAAGTATTACGAGACCGACTAAACGGTGCGGAACTTGTGGCTGACGACCAACACCCCAACATGTTTACCTACGAAAACCAACTTGAGCAGATAACAATCATAGATCTGAGACCCCAGACCGTAATAGCGGTGGTCGGCATTTCTGAGTTAGGACAACCATTGCCCACCGCAGACGAACTAGCAGAGATGCTCTCAGGTTGATGATATCCCTCCGTCAACGCCAAAAACGCTCCCATCGGCAGTGACTCCACACATCTATTCTTCGGTATTTAGCGGCGCGTGATGGTGGTGAGGAGCCACCAAGCGAGGTCGCCGTCTTTCGGTGGTTGCAATAGAGTGCAGCGAAGATGTGTTGTGCTGCTTTCCTGTTGTGGGGTGGTATAGGATTGTGGTCATGGTTCTCAATGCTGGGCTGAAATCGTCGCCGTGGATCGCATGTCGTCCCGTGGCTACATCAGCGGGTCCTCACCGAAGGCACCGACGACGTGCGCCACTACATACGCGTCACCGAACTGCTGGCCATGTGGGATGCGATCTGGCTCTCGCCCCACGTCGCGCAGGCATGGCAGCGCTGGTTCGACCGCCGCGGGATCAGTGTGAGGTGCTGACACCTTTACAAGCCGAGATCTGGAGGATCGTCGGCGGACTAGGCAAAGACCACGGCTTCGCTTTGGCAGGAACTCCTGCCTGGACGTGAACCACGATGCTGAGACACATGGGGCCGCGCTGGGTTGTGCTCTCAGCCGTTTGCCTTTGGACAGCAATATCGGTGTATATGTTGGTGGTGTTGGGCACGGAACTTGACATGGACGCGGTGTTCCCAGGTTTCACAAGTGATGCAGGACGTGTCATCAGTCGACAACCCACACCATCGAATCCGCCCGCAGCCGTCATGTACGCGTTCGCCGCGATCGGTGTCCTTGTAGCATCGCCTATGGCCTTCCCCGAACGGATGTTTCCCATTGCGCTTCTCGTCAGCACAATCGTGGTCGCTTGCTGTCTGATAGCAACGATTTTGCGCCTGGGTGTGTTGCTGGTCCCGGTTCTCGTTCTTCAGGGGTTGGCACTCCGAAGATCCGGTCTGGAAGCGCGACGGTCCTAACCGAGGTGTGTCTGACTCTTCGTGACAGTTTGCCGGTTTTTTCAAGTCGCATCGGTGGGTGGTTGGTGGTGGTTGCTTTGTCATGTTGGCGGTTGGTTTCTGTGCGATGCTTGTCGTTGTTGGTCGGTTTGTTGGAGTCCGGTTTGGTAGGGCTTCGCGTTTGAGGGTGGGGTGGGCATGCCTGCGTGAATCGTGGACGTCGTTGTGTGTAGGGGCATCACCCGCCTAGCGCCGCGGTTGTGTCTCGTCTACTCCGAAGAATACGCCGAACAACCCACAGCGTCGCCCCTGTCACTGTCCATGCCGCTGCAAGTTGCCCAAGTCGACGACCGACGGGTGGAAAACTGGATATCGGGCCTGTTGCCGGGACAGCCCCTCGGCGACCTTAATCTTCCCAGGAAGCTAGTTCCACACTCGATTTGTGCATAACCTTTCGGCAATGTTCTGGTGTGAAGCAGATATGTGATATGTTGCTGTTGTGACTGAGGCCACCACGGTTCGCCTCAACGACGAAGAACGAGCGCTGCTCGACGAACTCGCCTCTGAGTTCGGCGGGTGGTCAGGCGCGATCAAGCAGGGTATTGCGATGCTCGCCCAAGAGCATCGCCGTCGTCGCGCCCTAGACAGATTCAAGGACGACTGGGTCGCCGAGACTGGACCCGCAGGCGTTGTTCGACTCGTTCAGCGGCGAGGTCGACAGCATTGCGGTCGGCGTCCCCGACGATCAGGATGTCGATGTCGGTGGGCATGTGTCCCGCCCGCCCAATTTGTCGTGCCGCCCATGAGCCGAACAGCATCACTGCTTGCGGCCGTGAATTGCAGTGAACTCCTCAACAGATGCCCAAGCTATCAGTCTACCCGCCATTGCTATCTACCAAACGTACGATGACGGGGTCATAGATAAGACCTTGCTCTCAGAAGAACCCGCACAGGTAGGTTGGTTGACATGGGCGCAAGGAGCTAACTTCAAACTCCTACCATCGTCGGACGGTGGTGTCGTAGTAGTTGAGGGAACGCCTGCCGCAG
>JAHQYM010000048.1 GCA_024421095.1 Acidimicrobiia bacterium | reverse complement strand
CCGATGTGCAGACAGAAAGGATGGAGGACGGGCGGCTGCTGTTGAAGTTTCTGGACGCTCCATTCAGTGAGCCGATTCTTGCCAAGCATGCATCCGATGGCACCCTCAAACTGCTTGCCTACCTAGTCCTAATTCATGGGCCCGACCCGTACCCGTTCATAGGCATTGAGGAGCCCGAGAACTTCCTCCATCCTCGACTGCTTCCCGAGTTGGCCGAAGAATGCCGTTCGGCTCTTGCTCGAACGCAACTGCTCGTGACCACACACTCACCGTTCTTCCTCGACGGTTTGAGGGCCAAGGAAGTAAGAATCCTCTGGCGCGACGAAGACGGGTATGCTCGTGTCCGTCGCGCCTCGGACATTGAAGGGATCCCTCAACAGGTCGACACCGGAGGACTTCTCGGAAACCTTTGGACAGAGGGGTGGTTCGGAGTCGGTGACCCCCTGGTTCGCCCGTGACCGCTGATCCGGTCGATTCCGACAGGGCCAAGCGTCTGCTTTTCTTCGTCGAAGAACGCTCAATGGAGTTCTTTCTGCGTGGGTTCCTTCCCCGTTTTCTGCCTCACGACGTAGTACTGGACGTTCGAGTGTTCCAGGGGAAGCAAGATCTTCTCAAGAACTTGGAGAACCGTCTACGTGGTCTTGCATCGTACTTTCCGCCTGTGGATCATCTCTTCGTGCTGGTCGACCGCGACCAGCGAGACTGCCATGACCTGAAAACCCAGTTGGAAACGACCGCACAATCTGTTGGCCTAGTGACCCGCACAATGGCAGGAGGACAGAGATGGCAACTTGTCAACCGCATCGTGATCGAAGAGCTCGAGGCTTGGTATTTTGGCGACTGGGACGCGGTTCGGGCCGTCTATCCGGAAGTCAGATCCAATGTTGCCCGACGTTCCAACTATCGGGATCCCGACGCCATTCGGGGAGGGACATGGGAAGCCCTAGAGCGTCTGTTGAAATCGGAGTTTCCCGAGGGGCTGAGAAAGAGCGAACTGGCTCGCAATGTCAGCAAGCACATCGATCCCCAACGATCCCGGTCCCATAGTTTCAGGGTCTTTTGCGATGCGGTACGGGATGCCGTGCCGGGCTCGGGCCTGTGAGTCAGCGGCCGGCTAGTCCACAGCACGGCACGCCCGGGATGTCAGACGGTACGGTACCGAAGGAAGCTCAGAGCGCGGCGATGGAGTGGGCGTTGGCGGTGGGGTTCCAGTTTCGGTCACAGGCGTTTCCCAATAACCCTGAACCCTTATTTTGACAGTATGCTCTTGTGGTAGCGCAGTGGAAATCGAAAGGCCACCAATGGATCAAATACGCAAAATCAAGACGCTCGGAACCGTGGCGTTGGGAACATCGACACTATTTTCGTTCTTGTGGCTAGTCGCTTACGCGGCCGCGGAGTCTGACAACATTTTCGACTGGTCGGTTGGGATTAGCATCGCTTTGCAGACAGCACCGCATGTTGCCGCAACCATGATGGCGGCAGGATTGTTGTTGTGGGGCCTTGCTTTGGCGCTTGAAGGTTGGTACAACCAGCAACAGACCATAGCCCAGCAACAACAGACCATAACGACAAGACCCGAGCCGGCCAGCACGCCACCCAGCGAGTGAAAATCCCGGAGCGAAAACAATATTTCCAAAAAATCTTGATTAAACGTTTTGTAATGTTGTTACGAAGTTGTAACATAGCGGGATGGACTGCGACACGATGCCCCACAGAGTTGCAACCCCCACCGCGAACGGCATCCAAGAGTGATGCACCGGCTCGTCGTTCGCAGCGAACGAACGGGTCGTTTATTGCTGTTTCATGAATGGCGATGCGCTTGCGGGTCAGGTATTGAAGTGGACGGAGTCATCGTTTGCAGAGCGCAAGCCGCACGGGTCGGGCTCTACGACACCACATCGCTAGGGACGGTCAATAGTGTCTGGGAATGGATCGACCAAGAACAAGCAGAGTTTCGAGCACAATTGCAACAAATCCGTAAACAAGCCCAAGCGCAACAAGACGAACACCGAGAACGAGAACGGTTACGCAAACAAGTACAACTCCAATTTGAACTTGATCGCCAAGCCGAACAATCCAAACAACGAACCTTGCAGAGGCAGGCAAAGTACAGCAAAGGCCAACGCCGACAGCATCAACGCAAGGAACAAGCACGTCAACAACGTTTGCGCCAAGAACGCCAAGCGCAACGTCGCCAACGCAAACGCCGCGAAAGAAGCGAATCCAGAAGCAACTCCCAAGATAGCAATGTGTCGGTGACCTAACCAACCGCACGCGAATAAAATCTGCCGATCCAACAAAACTGCTGCTATCCTCAACCCGACAAACTCAACGGACCCGAAGAAACTTAAGGAACCCAACCTGATGGCCACAAGCCTGCGCCCCAAATCCGAAACAATCTCCGACATGGCGAAAGCCTTTGATCTAGCCGACAACAACACGGGCTCCTCAGAAATACAAATAGCCCTACTCTCGGCTCGAATATCGCACCTCACCGAACACATGAAAGTCCACCAAAAAGACCATCACACTAGGCGAGGTTTGCAGATGTTGGTTGGCCGTCGGCGTCGTCTCTTAGACTATGTCAAAGACAACGATGTCGAACGTTATAGAGCAGTGATCACCCATCTCGGGTTGCGTCGCTAAACTATTACTAGGAGGCCCTCACGGGTCGCCACCTTGGTTGGCGCTGAGCCATAAGCCAGAGTCAACCCGACATACCCAGTAGCTGGAAGGTCCAGCAACATAACGAACACAAGGCGGTTGGTGCTAGTCGAAAGTCTCTGAACTGCAAACGAAAAGCAGGTCAGCGGTTTTCAACTGGGAACTGGCAGTCATGTGTGCAGGAGAAATAACATGCCCAATCCCCAAACTTTCACAGGTTCGTTCACGCGCGCCGAAGGTAAAGATGTCACGCTTGAGGTAGGCAAACTTGCCCCCCTCGCAGCGGGCTCAGTCACCGCCCGTATTGGCGACACGGTAATACTTGTCACAGCAACCGGGGCGGCCATGCCCCGCGAAACTGCCGACTTCTTCCCGCTTACCGTAGACATTGAAGAACGTATGTATGCGGCTGGCAAGATCCCCGGGTCGTTCTTCCGCCGCGAAGCCCGTGCTGGTGAACAAGCCATACTGACCTGTCGTCTGATCGACCGTCCGCTGCGCCCGGCTTTCCCCGAAGGTTTTCGCAACGAAGTCCATGTGGTTGGCACCGTGCTCGGAGCAGACCAAGAAAACCCCTATGACGTTTTGGCGCTCAACGCCGCTTCGCTCGCGCTTAGCATTTCCAACATTCCTTTTGATGGACCTATTGGGGCGGTGCGGATCAGTTGGTCGCCGGAGGGTGATTGGATTCCGTTTCCCACTTACCAAGAATCAGCCGATTCGGCGTTTGAAATGGTCGTGGCGGGGTGCCTCACCGACAGCGACGTGGCGGTAATGATGGTTGAGGCGGGCGGAACCGAGAACTCGTGGAACCTTTACGAAACGGGTACCCCCAAAGTCAACGAAGATGTGCTCGCTCAGGGCCTTGAAGCCAGCAAAATTTGGGTACGTGAAATGATCGAGTTCCAGCAACAAGTGATTGATGCGTATAGCCCAATCGTGAAGATGGACCCACCGCTCAGCGTTGATTACAGCGAAGAGATCTTCGCGGCAGTGCAAGCTACCGCCGCAGACCGCATCGTCGCAACACAAAAAATTGCCGATAAAGGTCAACGACAAACAGCCTCGAATGAACTCAGCGAATCCATCATCGCAGAGTTATCGCACCTCACTGAAAGCGACCCCTACGCGCAGAAGCAAATCAAGAACGCTATTCGAGCGATCTCCAAACAAGCAGTCCGCCAGAGAATAGTGGAAGAAGGCATCCGTATAGACGGACGCGGCACCGATGATCTCCGCAACATTACTAGCGAAGTTGAAGTGATCCCTACCGCGCACGGCAGCGGCCTCTTTCAACGCGGTGACACCCAAGTTCTCAACTTCACTACGCTGGGCATGGGTCGCAGCGACATGCTGATAGATGACCTTTCACCCCAAGACAAGAAACGCTATTTCCATCATTACAACTTCCCGCCATTCTCCACGGGTGAGACAGGATTTATGCGTGGCCCCAAACGGCGTGAGATTGGCCATGGTGCCCTCGCCGAAAGGGCGGTCTTCCCGGTTATACCCAGCTTTGAGGAGTGGCCCTACACCGTGCGAACCGTGTCGGAGGTCTTGGCCTCCAATGGTTCTAGTTCGATGGCATCGGTGTGTGCATCAACGCTTTCGCTAATGGACGCGGGCGTGCCCATCAAAGCGCCGGTAGCGGGCATCGCAATGGGTTTGGTACACGCCGACGGTACCTACGTAACGTTAACCGACATTTTGGGCGCGGAAGATGCCTTCGGTGACATGGATTTCAAAGTTGCGGGCACAACCGATTTCGTGACTGCGCTGCAACTTGACACAAAGATTGCGGGTATACCCGCGAGTGTTTTGGCCAACGCTTTAGCCCAAGCTCGAGAAGCCCGCTTAGACATACTTGATGTCATGGCCGAAGCGATCGCCGAACCACGCGAAGAAGTTCGAGACACCGCGCCGAAGATCATCAGTTTCGAAATACCAGTCGAAAAGATCGGCGAAGTTATCGGGCCGAAAGGTAAGGTCATCAATGCCATCCAAGCTGAGACCGGTGCAGATATCTCCGTTGATGACGACGGCTCGGTTGGTGTGGTGTCGGTTGCTTCGGTAGACAGCTCCCAAGTCGCTGAAGCCGAACGTCAAATCAAACTGATACTTGATCCCCCAACAGCGGAAATTGGTGCCACATATCCGGGCCGAGTTGTCAACATCACCAAATTCGGTGCGTTCGTCAACATTTTGCCGGGACGTGACGGGTTGCTGCACATCTCCAAAATTGGTGGCAACCGGCGCATCGAGCGGGTAGAAGATGTGCTTTCTTTGGGTGACGAAGTTGTGGTGGTAGTTGAAGACGTAGACCCCAATGGCAAAATCTCGCTCACACCGGAAAGTGCAGCCGAAACATCAGAAGGTGTCGCTGGCGAAACTGGTGGCGCGCCTAACCGCAATGGCAATAGTCGTTCACGCCAGCGCAACAACACCGATCGCGACCGACCGAGTCGCCAAGCAACACCACAAACCGGCCGTGATCAACGAGGAGCCACTAAACAAGGCGATCCCAGTGAACCAAAGCGTGAAGCGGTTTCTTTCGAAGATGCCTTTGATGCTGAGTTGTCGCAACAGTTCGACAATCTTGGCCCGGAAACCCGGCAACGCACGCGGGGCTCTAGCTCCAACCCCCGCGGTCGTCGCTAAACGTTTTGCTGTATCCTCAACCGCTAGCGCCGATACCATTTTAGGTTATGCCGCTGTTTCGTGATTATGGACAGAGCTATGACCCGTGGTTTCGGGTTGGTCGTTACCCAGCAACCACAACAGCGATCTTCGTTGCGCTCAACGTTGTCCACATGTTCGTTTGGGCTTTCCAGGGGGGCAACCAGCGTATCTCGGAATTGCTTTATCTCAACGCTGGAAGCGGTTCAGGTAGTGTTGCCGGTGGCCAAGTTTGGCGTTTGCTAACCTGGGCCATCGCCTCTCCGGTGGACTTCTTTGCTGTGGTGTTGTTGGTAGTGTTTTTTGTTTTGGCAACACAACTTGAACTGCTTATGGGTCGAGTGCGTTTCACCTGTTTTTTGCTGATGGTGATTCTGCTCCCGGCTTTGCTGATGACCACCCTAGAGTTCACCACGATTCAAGGTCGAGCTGACGGAATTTTGTCGATTGAATTGGCAATCTTGGTTGCATTCGTCACGCAATACTCAGAGGTCCGGTTCTGGCCGGGGTTACGGGGTTGGGTTTTGGCTGGGATCGTCGTGGCTATGTCGATGCTCGGCGCTGTCTCAGTGCGAGATTATTATCGTTTGCTTCTTGTGGTCACCATGGTGGTGTTGGCTCCGTTGCTGATCCGGGCCTTTGGCCATGCCGAACAACATCAATGGATTCCCAAGTTCCCGCTCCCAGCGAGCCTCACAAATGCAAACGCTCGGTATCGGCCATCAAGGCGAACCCGTCAGTATCGGCAACGTCCACAACTCCGCGACCCACCTACACGGCAACCTAAGTCAAAACGCCGCAAACGCGGCACACACCTTTCCTCGGTGCCACCACCTTCGCCAGATTCTGCTCAAACCGAGATTGATGCCCTGTTGGACAAAATGGGGTCGGGTGGTTTGGATAGTTTGACGGAAGCTGAACGCCGATCTCTCGAAGACCTTTCAAAACAATTGCGCCGCAAGCGAGACAAACGTGGCAAATGAGCAAACGCTAGATTCGGCGACCAGTCGTGACACGCAAGCAAACCGTGGTGACGCGCAGGCGAGGCCCATTCGTGTAGGGGTTGTTGGTGCTAAAGGGCGCATGGGTCAAGAAGTGTGTCGGGCGGTTGACGCTGACCCGGCATTGCAGCTAGTGGCCAGGCTCGACATCGCCGACTCGCTTGATGAACTCGCCACCGCCCAAACTGATGTTGCTGTTGATTTCACGGTGGCATCAGCCGCTCGCCGCACACTTGGTTTCCTAGCCGACAACTCCATCCATGCGGTGGTTGGTACCAGCGGATTCGAAACGGAGGATTTTACGCGATTTGCCGAAATGTTCAACAAAAGCAACTGTTTGATCGCACCGAACTTTGCTATTGGAGCCGTTCTGATGATGCGTTTCGCGGAATTGGCAGCTCCACATTTCGCAACCGCGGAGATCATCGAATATCACCACAACGCCAAAGTTGATGCACCCTCAGGTACCGCAATGCACACCGCGCAGCGCATCGCTAAGGCTGCTGGCCACGCACCCGGTCAACCAGACCAAAACGGATTCGATGCAGACCCCACCCAACACGAAGCATTAGCGGGGGCACGCGGTGGAGTCGTCCCGGGTAATGTGAGAGTTCATGCGGTGCGTATGCGAGGCGTTGTCGCCAATCAAGAGGTGTTGTTAGGCACGACTGGCCAAACCCTCACCATCCGCCACGACACCATCGATCGCACATCATTCATGCCTGGAGTTCTGCTCGCCTGTAGGCGCATAGCCGAATTTGAAGGGCTGACGCTTGGCTTAGATGCGTTCCTCAACCTCTAAGAAAGCAACGTTACCGCAATCGCCGCCGTCGCCGAATTCGCCGCGCTCGCCGCAGCCTCCGCAGTCGCTGCGCTCGGGGCACTCGTCCCCGCTGCCTCCGCACTCGTCGCCGTCGCCTAATTCGGGGCAGTCGCCGCCAAATTCGGGGCAGTCTCCGCAACCTCCGCCGTTCCGGCAGTCCCCGCATTCTCCGCATTCTCGGCAGCCTTCGCAGCCTCCGCCGTTCCGGCGCTCGCCGCAGTCCCCGCCGTCGCCGAATTTGTTGCGTTCGCCGCAGTCCCCGCCGTTCCCGCAGTCGCCGCCGTCGCCGAATTTGTTGCCCCCGCAACCCCCGCAGTTCCCGCAGTCTCCGCTGTCGGGGCGTTCGGTTTGGCATTGGCGTTGGCTTGTCTCGCATGCCTTTGTGCTCTGCGTAGTTGTGGCCATGATCGGGCTTGGGTTCTGGCAGTTGCAGCGCCTCGACCAACGCCGAGCACAAAACCAACAAGTCGAAGCGCTGTTTGCAACGCCGCCGCAACCCATCGACACGCTGCTCCAATCATCGCCGCTCCCGCCTGATCACACCACCGCAGTTGCTAGTGGTACGTACCTTGATGAGCACTCGTTTCTGGTAGCCAACCGCACCTTCGACACCGAGCCAGGAAGCTGGCTTGTCACCCCCCTCCAGCTAGCTGATGGCACGGTCGTGGTGGTTAGTAGGGGTTGGGTTCCGCGCCTTTGGGCCGCTGGGGTGCAAACCCTAGACCTGAGCGCGCCATCTAGCGAGGTACGTGTGGTAGGTAGGGTTTTCCGCAGTGTTGACGGTGGCAGGATCGGCAGCAACGATGTCTCCATTCTCACCGAACTCAACCGCTTGGACCTTGCCCGAGTGGAAGAATTGATCGGCCTCAAGGTAGCTCCACTTTGGTTGCAGTTGGAGCGACAACAACCAGTTGCGGAGAGGCTGCCGGCGGCGGTTCCAAGGATTGGTCTTGATGACGGTCCGCACTTTTCATATGCTGTCCAATGGTTCTTCTTTTCGCTGGGAACCATCGTGGTGTACGCCCTGATCCTGCGTAAACGCACACGGATGCCGTCACCAAGAACCCGACGCGACTCACCAGAAAAACGGAGAAGCGCGCGAAACGTCAATGTATGTGGCACGATAAGGGAATGAACGCAACCTTTGGGCGGGTGCTTACCGCTATGGTCACCCCTTTTCATGCAGACGGGTCAATCGATCTTGAGGGCGCGCAGACGCTTGCACGTTATCTCACCACCGAGGGAGGCAACGATGGTTTGGTCATCGCTGGCACCACTGGGGAAAGCCCGACCCTGACCCACGACGAACAAATCAATCTGATCAGAGCTGTGGTTGAAGCCACTAATAAACCCGTGGTTGCGGGGGCAGGCAGCAACGACACCAGAGCTGCGGTTGAACTAAGCGAACGCGCCGCGCAAGCTGGTGCCGCTGGCCTTTTGCATGTTGCGGGGTATTACAACCGTCCTAGCCAGGCGGGTTTGGCAGCACATTTTCGGGCCTGCGCCGAGGCCACCGACTTACCGGTGGTGTTATACGATATTCCCTCTCGCACAGGCCGCAAGATTGCCACAGAAACGATGGTGGAGCTTTTTGCTACGGTGCCCAACATTATCGGCGTGAAAGATGCTGCTGCTAACCCTGCCGAGACCGCCCGCTTGTTGGCTATGTCACCCCCAGAAACCGAGGTTTATAGCGGCGACGACGGGCTCACTTTGTCGTTGCTCGCGGTTGGCGCGGTGGGCACGATCAGCGTGGCTACCCATTGGGTAGGAACACAAACCCAACAGATGTTCGCAGCGTTTTTGAACGGAGATGTGCATACCGCGGCTGAACTCAATCGCCGTATGATCCCCTCTTACCATTTCGAGACGAGCGACCTGGCCCCCAACCCGGTGCCCACCAAGGCGATGTTGGCTGTCATGGGTTTGCCTGGTGGCCCGACGCGCCTGCCCATGGGCCCTGAGCCCGATGGCTTGCGTCAACAAGCTAAAGCTGTGCTCGCAGCGTTGCCCCGAGCGTAGTTGCATAGTCTGATGGCATCACCGCTGCGTATTACTTTTCTTGGTGGCTTAGGTCAGATCGGCCGTAACTGCGCCGCTCTTGAGTCTGAGGGTCGGATAGTGGTGCTTGATTGTGGGCAGATGTTCGCTGGCGATGACTTGCCCGGTGTCGATTCGGTTCTGCCAGATTTGGATTGGTTGATCAACAATGCGAGGCGTGTTGAGGCGGTGATCGCCACTCACGCTCACGAAGACCACATCGGTGCGCTCCCTTACTTGTTGCGTCATATGTCTTTGCCGGTTTACGGTTCGGTGTTCACGCTCGGCATGGTGGAACACAAACTGCGCGAAGCGGGTTTGCTAGACAGTGCTGACCTGCGCACGATCAACGATGGTGACCGTCGCCGTATCGGCCCCTTCGACTGCGAGTTCTTGCCGGTTACACATTCGATTCCTTCGGGTAACATCACCGCTTTCCACACCGCTCAGGGTGTGATTTTGCATTCGAGTGATTTCAAGTTGGATTTAACTCCGATTGATGGTCGCCGGACCGATCTTTCACGCATTGGGGCTTTGGCGCAAGACCCGGGTATTCGTTTGCTCTTGGCGGATTCGACGAATGCTGATTTACCGGGTAGCTCAAGGTCGGAAAAAGAGATTGGTGCGGTGCTAACTGAGTTGCTTCGCAATCATGCTGAGCGGAGGGTGATCGTTGCGTGTTTCGCGAGCCATATCCACCGTTTACAGCAGGTTGCTGATGCGGCTTTGGCGACCAACCGGATGCTGGTTCCGGTTGGCTTGTCGATGCTGCGTAATGTGAAACTTGCCCGCAAGGTCGGAGTTTTGCGTATCGCCGATCACATGCTCCGAGATGCCGAAGAAATCGGCGATCTTGAGCCGCAGCGGGTTTGTGTGATTTGTACTGGTTCGCAAGGTGAGCCTAAGGCCGCGCTGACGCGGATGGCCCGAGGTGATAGTCGCTGGTTGAGCGTTGGTGACAACGACACGGTTATTTTCTCGGCTCATCCTATTCCCGGTAATGAAGCTGCTGTGGGTTCGGTGCGTAACGGGTTAGCCCGCCGTGGTGCGAAGGTTGTGCATAGCGGCCAGATTGATGTTCATACCAGCGGTCATGCTCAACAACAAGAGCTCAAGACGTTGCATTCGGTTTCTGTGCCACAGTTTTTTGTGCCGGTCCATGGCGAGTATTCCCATCTTGTGGCGCATCGTGATCTGGCTTTGGAGATGGGGATGGATCCTGCAACTGTGTTTCTGGCTGAGGACGGGGATCAACTTGAGTTGTCAGATGCGGGCTTGCGGATGCTTGGTTCGGTTGGAGGCGAGCATCTTTATGTCGACGGGACGGTTGGAGATCTCGGTAACGAAGTGTTGGGTGACCGTCATGTTTTGGGTAACAATGGTTTCGTGTCGATTCATGTTGCTGTAGACCTTGAGCGTCTTGATTTGTTGGCCGGACCTGATGTGGTGTCGCGTGGTTGGGTTGAGCAACCGGCTTTGCTGGGCCATGAGGTTGCGGTGGCTGACGCGGTTGAAGAAGCGGTGTTGCGGGCGCTGAGAGGTTCTGTTGATGACCGTGAGCGGTTGTCGAAGATTGTGAGCAAGACTGCTGGGAGTGTTGTGTTTGAACGGACTCGGCGGAGGCCGATGCTCGTTGTGTCGGTGCGCGAGGGTTAGAGCACTATGGCAAACAAAACTGCGGATGAGGCGGCGACTCGACCAAAAAAATCCACCAAGAAGAAACCTGCTGCCAAAAAGTCGGCGGTGAGCCGTGCGGTTGGGGGTGTGTTGGCGAGCCACCGCGGAGATTTGTTGGGTCTCGGGGCGCTTCTGTTGGGCTTGTTGAGCGCGGCGAGTGTGTGGTTGGAAGTTGCTGGTGATGTTGGCGAAGCGGTTGATAGTGCTTTGGCAGCGACCGTTGGGTTGATCCGTGTGGTGGTGCCGCTTGGTTTGATGAGTTTGGGTTTTGTGTTGCTGCGCCAGAAACGTGATCCCGGCCAGACTAACCTTAAAGCTCAAGTAGACGGTGAGGTTGAGTGGTCGGTGCGCTTAGTGGTAGGTGGTTTCTTGTTGCTAGTGGCTAGCAGCGGTCTGTTGCACATTGTTCGTGGTCGCCCCGGTTTAGACGACACGATCGACGACTTGGGTGCGGCGGGGGGTTTGTTGGGGCTCGGTGTTGGTGGTGCGTTACATGCTAGCGCGGCATTGGTTGGTAGCGTGTTGATACTTGGCCTTGTCGGCGTTTTTGGTTTGATCGTGTTTACCGGTATTTCCGCGAACGAACTTGGCCGCAGGGTCTTGGCGTTGTTGAAGCCTTCGAGCCGCTGGTTGAAAGAGCAAATTCAAGCGTTGTTTAGTGACGTGTCCACGGCGCAAACCACCGATGCATCACCCCCACCCACTCCACGCATCTCAACCAGCGGGCATACCCCAAAAGCCATCCCCCCAAAACCCTTCCCCGCGCCCGAACCTGACCCAGACCCCAATCCAGAACCTAATCCCGCGCCGACCCGCAAACCAACCCAGTCACCGGGGCATTCACCGAAAACCGAACCGCAGGTGGTCAGTGAACCGAAACTGCCTCTTGAGGCGGGCCAATGGACGCTCCCGTCTCAGTCGTTGTTGGCGCGCAGTCGCAAACAGGAAGTAGACACGGCCGAAGTTGCCGAGCGTGGACAGCGTTTGCAAGCTACTCTCGCCCAGTTTGGGGTGGAAACAGAGATGCTCGAACCGATTGTTGGGCCGACAGTAACGCGCTATGTGCTCACTTTAGGTGAGGGTGTGAAAGTCACCAAGTTCGAGAGTTTGCGTAAAGACATGGCCTTAGCGATGGCATCGCCAGATGTGCGTATCCTCGCGCCGATCCCGGGGCGGCGTGCTATCGGCGTGGAAGTCCCCAATAACCAGCGCGATATTGTCACCATCGGCGACATCTTGGCATCGCCGGAAGCTCAAAAGGCAACGCATCCCTTAGAGGTTGCGATTGGCCGTGACATCAATGGGCACAACGTGATCGCCAACATCGCCACCATGCCTCATGTGCTGATCGCCGGTGCCACCGGTGCGGGCAAATCGTCTTGCCTGAACTCCTTGTTGTCTTCAATATTGATGCGTTCATCCCCCGAGCAGGTGCGCATGATTTTGGTTGACCCTAAGCGGGTGGAAATGGGTCAATACGAACGGATACCGCATTTGCTCACGGCACCGGTCACTGATCCGCGTAAAGCGGCGAATGCTTTGGCTTGGGCGGTTCGGGAAATGGAACGGCGCTACGACATTCTCGCGCAGGTCGGTGTGCGAGACATCACCGGCTACAACCAAGCGGTTGATGACAACACCTTGAAACCCCCGCTGGGGGTCTTGGATGCCAACGGAGAACGGTTTACCTATAGTCGGTTGCCGTTCGTTTTGGTGGTAGTGGACGAACTCGCCGATTTGATGATGGTGGCCGCCCGTGACGTTGAAGAATCCATCGCTCGTATCGCGCAAATGGCTCGGGCGGTGGGGATCCATTTGGTGATTGCAACGCAACGCCCCTCGGTCAACGTCATTACTGGCGTGATTAAAGCCAACATTCCGAGCCGCTGGGCGTTCGCGGTCTCAAGCCTCACCGACTCCAGGGTGATTCTGGATCAGCCGGGTGCCGAACGCTTGGTTGGTGGTGGCGACTTGTTGATGCTTGGCACCACCTCATCGGCCCTGAACCGTATCCAGGGTTGCTGGGTGGAAGAAGCTGAGGTGCGCGCAATTGTGGGTCATTGGCACGATCAGGTTGAGCAACTGAAACCACAAACAGCACCTCCTGAGCAGGCCGCAAGTTCAGCCGCTAACGCACCAATTGATTTCGCGCCTGTGCCTGATCAAACGCCTCATGGCACCCTAATCCCCAGCGATATTACCGACTCGCCCACAGATTCGATCACGGATGCGAGCACGGATTCGATCACCAATGCGCTCACCTCTAACACTGCCTCACAAGATACTGATGAAGACGAACTCTTAGGTGCAGCGATGGAACTGGTGGTGCAAACTCAACTCGGTTCAACTTCAATGTTGCAACGTAAACTCAGGGTCGGTTTCGCTAGAGCAGGTCGGATCATGGACTTGCTGGAACAGCAGGGGGTGGTAGGGCCGTCCACTGGCTCGAAAGCTCGTGATGTCTTAGTGAGTGCCGAAGAACTCGAGTCGCGGCAGTCGAACACACGGCAGTCGAACACACGGCAGTCGAACACACGGCAGTCGAACACACGGCAGTCGAACACGGCCGATGCCACAACCAATTACACCATCCCACCACCCGTTGACGATCTTGAGCTTTGAGGTTCGATGATTGGCGACCTCATATACAGCATCGGTGGTTTAGCGATGCTCGCGGTAGCGTCGGACCAGTTCGTTAAAGGTGCCGTTCGGCTAGCGGTTGTGATGCGTGTCGCGCCGGTGATTGTGGGGTCGGTTGTGGTGGGGTTTGGAACCAGCGCGCCAGAGATGGTGGTGTCTGCGGTCGCAGCAGCCGACGACAATCTCGACATCGGTGTGGGCAACATCATCGGATCGAACGTAGCCAACATTTCTTTGGTTTTGGGTTGCGCCACCTTACTCGCCTCGGTGCCGGTGCAGCGGGCCACCTTGCGGCGCGAGGTGCCGATATCGGTTGGTTCGGTGCTGTTGTTTGCGGCGCTGCTTCAAGGGGAGTTGTCGCGGCTTGAGGGCTTGGTGCTGATCGTGGTGTTGGTAACCGTACTGGGTTATGTCTTGCAGGCATCTAGGCGCGAACAGCGGGTGCGTGTTGGCGAAGAAATAAGCGATTTGGTAGGGGAGGAGGCTCCCTCGACTTTTCCTGAAGTGGTGCGCACCACGATGGCTTTGTCGGGGGTGGTTATTGCGGCGTGGCTGGTGGTGACTGGCGCCGAAGGAATCGCTGATGAACTCGATCTGACGGGTGGGTTTATTGGTTTTACTTTGGTGGCGGTGGGGACTTCAGCACCAGAACTCTTTACCGCAGTAGCGGCGGCGCGTCGCAACGAGATCGAACTCTTGATTGGCAACTTGCTCGGATCGAACATGTTCAATAGTCTTGCCGTTGGGGGTGCCATCGCGCTGGTTGGCCCGGGGCAGCCAGAAGATGGCGATTTGGTGGTTTGGGGTTCGGTCTTGATGGTTGCTGTGGTGTTGGCTAGCGCAATAGTTATGATCACTAAAAGGAGGGTGGCCCGCCTTGAAGGGTTTTTTTTGGTGGTCGCGTGGATGGCTTGCGTGGCGATTTTGAGAGCTTTGTGATGCCATGAGCGAACTTCGCTTGCCGCGCAGCGTCGGTATTACCCATCCAGCGAACCTGTTGACGGTGACGCGTTTGCTTTTCGCCCCGTTGCTGTTTTGGCTAGTGCTGGCTGCCCAAGACACACGGGGTGCTTCGTGGGTCGTCTTTGGGCTCGGCATCGCCTTGGCTAGCACTGACTTTTTGGACGGTAAGGTTGCTCGGCGCGCCAATGTGGTTAGCCGCAGTGGAGCATTCCTTGACCCTTTGGCAGACAAGGTAGTGATAATTGGATCGGCGTTTTGCTTAGTTGCGGTGCAGCGTTACTGGTGGCTTCCGGTCGCGCTGATCACCGCCCGTGAACTTGCCATCACTGTATGGCGTAGCCGTTGGGCTCGGCGCGGCCTAGCGTTGCCAGCGCGCCGATCGGCGAAATACAAGACCCTTGTGCAAGCTGCTGCTTTGGCGATTGCGGTAGCGCCACCGCTGCAAACCCAAGATGCTTTGATCGCTGTGGTGTTGTGGGTGGCGGTGGTTTGGACTTTGGTCTCTGGCGCTCAATATTTGCTTGATGGTCAGAACGCATTGAGTTCCAGCGGTGAATGAGGCGCTGAATGAGACGCTTTTTGAGACGTTTTGTCACGCAGGTTCCGAAGTTGGGAGCGACACATGAACTGTGAGGTCGTAGCTGTAGGTAGCGAACTTTTGTTGGGGCAGATCACCGACACGAACTCCGTTTGGATCGGGGAGCAACTTGCGTTGGCAGGAATTGATAGTCACTACCAAACGAAGGTTGGCGACAATCCAGATCGCATTGTCTCGGTGCTCGAGTTGGCTCTGAAACGTAGCGATGCCGTCATCGTCTGCGGAGGTTTGGGGCCCACCCAAGACGACATTACCCGCGCGGCGATCGCTGCGGTGATGGGTGTGGAGTTGGTTCGAGATCCACAAGTGCTCTCCGCTATAGAAGCCAAGTTCCGAGCCCGCAACCGCAGCATGCCGTCCAATAACGAACGCCAAGCCGAGATACCGCAAGGCGCTCGGGTTATCCCGGTTATTCCCGGTACCGCAGCCGGTCTCATCTGCCCGATCAACAATGCGAAGGGCGAGAAGGTGATTTACGCGGTGCCTGGCGTTCCTTGGGAGATGCGTGAAATGATGCATCAAGGCGTGCTGCCAGACCTGCATCGGCGAGCCGCTAGCGGCGCGGTTATTCGCAGCCGCGTGTTGCGCACCTGGGGGCTATCCGAATCAAGCCTGGCGGAGCAACTCGACAAAGAAATCCGCCGCCTAGACCAATCCAAGGCTGCCACGATTGCCTTTCTCGCTAGCGGGATTGAGGGGCTGAAGGTACGGATTACGGCCAAGGCCGACAACGAAACCGCCGCGCTGAAGATACTTGACGATGAAGCAGCACGGCTCGAAGCGTTGCTCGGCAGCATTGTGTTTGGCACCGATGACGACACTATGGAATCGGTTGTTCTAGCCCAATTACGCGCTCAAAACAGGACCTTAGCGTTGGCCGAGTCTTTTACCGGTGGGCTTATCGCTAGCAGAATAGTGGGCGTTGCCGGTTGCAGTGACGTTTTTCGGGGCGCGGTGGTGCCTTATCATCTCGACCTTAAGCAGTCGCTCCTTGGCGTTCAGGAACGCCAGGTGGTTAGTGAACGTATGGTGATCGAGATGGCTGCCGGTGCTTGCCGTTCCCTTAATGCCGATGTGGGTTTGGCCACATCGGGGGTCGCTGGCCCCGAACCTCACGACAACACCGAAGTGGGTGTGTTATGCATCGGTGTTTGCATTGATGATTTTGCCGAGGCTATAACTGTGAAACTGCCATTTGATCGTGAACGTATTAGGCAGTTTGGTTGCATCACCGCGCTGGACTTGCTCCGCAATCGGCTCAAACGCCGTTGTGTGTAGACACGGGATTATTGGTGGAGGCCACCGTGTTTATCGTGAAATGTGTTAGTTTTATATTTATGTGTTTGACATTGTTTTTGGTTCGCTATAGTATTGGTTGACAGTCTCGCAC
>JAHQYM010000047.1 GCA_024421095.1 Acidimicrobiia bacterium | reverse complement strand
TTTTGCGAGGTCCGAACTGACCGATATCGAGTCCGAGGGACATGAGTGCATTTGCGTAGGCTTCGATTTCGCTGCGCTTATTCGCCAGTTTGTCCAGCGACGCTCTCGGCGGGAAATAGACGGTTGGCGTGCCGGCAGTGACATTCAGAAGTGAAACGTTCTGGTTCGAATGCAATGTCCGCAACGAAAAGCCCTCCGGGCTATCCGTGTCAGCTAGCAAGAAACCAGCGGGCGCGTGGGCGGGGTGAAACCTCAACCTGTCTCCGAGCCGCTCCTCAAGCCCTCGAACTAGCGGGGTGTTACGCATCTCTGGCGATACCGCCGCCCGCCCGCCGCTGGATGCCTGGCCAGAACTGGACGGAAGTTCATCTTCGGGGATAGCGGGGCCATCCAGTAGGTCGCTTCCCTCGAAGTGCTCGGGTCCGTATCGCAGCAGAACCGCGTCTAGGCGGAACTTTTTGATTTTGTTGGGGTTGCCGAAGAGTTGATCCTCGATGAACGGCTCGATGTTGTATTCCCAGACCCGTTTGAACCCGCCTTCGTTCAGGTTGGTTTTCATGAAATGGCTCGGGCCGAGTTGCAGGTGCTCCCCACCAAGTTCCTTGTTGAGTTCGCTGTTCACCGCCGAAACGATGTCCACGACCCATGCTTGGCCAGGGGCGTTTTTGTTGGTCCATTTGCGCAGCAAGCTCTTTGTTGGTTCACGTTCGGGGAAGAACGGAACGAAATGGAAACGCCTTCGCATGGCCGCATCAATGAGCGCAATCGATCGGTCAGCGGTGTTCATCGTGCCAATAAACCACAGGTTTTTCGGCAAGTTGAAGTTGCCGTCGGGTCTGTGCATAACCGCAATCGACTTGTCCCGGTATTCAAGCAGGAACAGCAGTTCCCCGAGCACCCTTGGAAGGTTCGCCCGATTGATCTCGTCGATCACCATCACATGCTGTTGTTCCGGGTACTCTGCCGCATGTTCAGCCAAGTTCGCCAGCGGACCCTGAGTCAGTTCGTAGGTCATCTGCCGGTCATCGTCTGTCACAGGGCGGTAGCCCTCAAAAAAGTCTTCATAGGAGTAGGCCGGGTGGAACTGCACCAAGTTCCGAGTTCCTTCGTCGGGTGCCAATGCCTCGGCAAGTTCCTGCGCTAGGTAGGTCTTGCCCGTGCCCGGCGGCCCGTAGAGGATCGCCTGCCCCTTGTCCGCCAACAGGTCGATGATCTCCTGCAGATAGCCAACATCACACAACAACTTCTCCGCGGCACTCTCCAACCGTTCTCGCAGTGGCCGGGTGTCTGTGCTGCGTGGAGAACGCAGGGTGCGGCGCTCCCAATACTCGCACCACCACTTGATGTGGGACGAATAACTGTCGCGCGAACCCGCGCTAAGGTCCCTTTGCTCATCCAAGAACCCGTCCAGCAGAGGTGGATCGGCTACCATGGGACTCTGGCCATGTGCCAACGCGTGAGCGATCCAGCGGTGGAGAACGCTCCAGTTGTTGTCGATAGTGCCAGCCTTGCGGCCCTTCGCGCGTAGATGATTCAGGTATTCCTCCAAGCGTTCATTCCAGATCGCGGGCGCTTCGTTGTCGACGCGAGGATTGCGTTCACCAGGATCCTCACCGTGCTCAGCCAGATACTTGATCCGATATTACGCGTCGTGCTTGGTCGGGAATACGACAGTTGCAGGCAGGCTCACCATCTTTCTTAGGTCGTCTTGAAGTTGTTCCCAGGGCAGTTCGGTGTGGAGCCAATCAACTTTCCGGCGCTGCCATGTGTTTTCAGGTTGAGAGGAGTTGAACTCGTAGGGTCCAGTCACGCGGCCAATCGCGATCAAACGCCGTCGGCCAAGCGCAGGGCGTTTCTGGGGCATGACCACCAAGTCACCAACTTCGATCACCTTGCCAAAGCACCAAATCTGATCCCTTCCACTGCGCCGGCCATTTTCGTCACGGTCTGGGAAACGCGCTTTGAGATGTTCGCCGAACGCGTCGCGGTCGGCACATGAGTCCAGCTCTTCACCCCAATCATCCCATCCAATGCTGACGACGCTGTGCTCCAGATTGTGTTCCTCTGTCTCACCCCCACGACCGGCCCGCACCACCCACGCTCGCGGCTCCCGGTCGGGTTGGTCATTGTCGCTGGCAATACTCATGGCTCAAAATCCTCTCGCTGGTTAGGGTCTTCGGAGATCTGCCGACGAACCCACAACACGACCATACATCCAGACGAGACCATCCGTCCAGTGCAAGCGGGAGCGCCGACTCGCGCAGGCACTCGAATTCGGATTTTTCTCACGATCTGACATCAATTCGGTCAAGACGGCGGTCACACCCGGTCCACCTCGTGTTCAGCAAGTATCTCCGTAGACGAGATTCGGCATCCGGCGGCTTCCGTGCGGTGTTGAACCTCGTGCGATCCGGTCTGTGGATACTCAAGCTGAAGACGCGTGTGGCGCCGGCGGTTTTCGTGGGGTGTTGAAGGTCTTGTGCCCCGGGTCTGTGGGTATGAATGCTGAAGATGCGTGTTTCCCCGGCGGTTTTCGTGCGGTGTCGAAGCTCTTGCAACTCGGCGGTCTCATCAATGCCCGCCCCAGCGCAGTCCCCGGCGGTTTCTGTGCGGTGTCGAAGCTCTTGCAACTCGGCGGTCTCATCAATGCCCGCCCCAGCGCAGTCCCCGGCGGTTTCTGTGCGGTGTCGAAGGTCTTGAAACGGGATGTTGATTGATGACTTGACCGCAATTCGTGACTCTACGCGTCTTGGGTCGTGGTGGGTTGGAATGAGGGTCCGCGGTTGCAGAATACCACACCCAACCAAGCGCATGGGTGGCTGACGCGATCGTGGTGGAGTGGGATCATGTCCGCGGTTGCAGTCGCGGGGCTGTTACTCAATGGGTGTGGTGTGTCGGTGGTGTATCGGTGTCGCGCGAAGTCAGATTCAACCCAGGGGCGACGGGGTGTGTGTGGGACAACGCACGAATCCGACGCAGATGCAACCGCATCCGTATAACATCACTAGCCATCGAGGCCCTCCTAGATAATTGGTTTGCATTAATCACCAATACCAGCAGGGCCTCGACCCAAACTCAAGGACCCCCAAAAAACCCCCATCCCACGTTTACGCGCAGGCTCACTTCTTCGCGGAGTCGCTCGCGTGTGGCTGTGGCGTGGCGGGTGCGAATCAGGTCGATTGTTTCGACTTCGTAGCCGGCCCGCTCCGCGATCTCGGCCAGAAGCTGACCCGTGCGGATCATGACTCTCAGATAGGAGGCTTGGTCGCCCACCACGTATGCAAGGCGAGCACCGGGCTTGAGCGCGTGGCTCAGCGAAATCAAGTGGCGTGCCATCCCCCCGAAGTACAGTTTGGTGACCCGGTGGTACATACGCTCGAATCCCGAATCCTTGTTGAATTCGACGCGGTGTCTCTCTATCGCCGCGGCGATGCGGCCTACCTCGGCATCGTCTTGAACCCAAACATGGTCCGCATCGCCGCGGTAGACACCGCGGGATTTGGACCTCACCAAGCCCTTCTTCAACCAAACCTGCGAGCGTTTTCAACTCCTTTCAGGCTAAACCTCGGTCAGTGGTTTCGGCAGGGTTGTGGGCGCGAGTACTCGACGGTACGCTCCCCACCGATGAGAGTACTGCTTGATGCCGCGCATGGGGCGGATGTGTGGATGTTGGGTGCCGTTGAAGACTGCCTTGTGGCTGAAGGCGCAGAGACCATGTGGATCTCAAGGCCGGGCAAGGATCCCGTGGATGAACTGATTGAAGCTCGCGGGAGACCATATGCTGTGGGCCCGACCGCCGGCACTGACAGGAGGTCACTGGCACGCGAGTTACTGCAACGAGACTTGTTGGCATGGCGCACCGCAAGGGATTTCGACCCCGATGTGATCCTGACTCGTTCGCCCGCGGGGGTACATGCCGGACGCCTCACCCGTACCCCGGTGCTCTACGACACCGACGACGGCCATGTCGTAGGGTTGCTTTACTATTTGGCAGGACCCTTCGCCAATCTGATAACCAGCCCGACTGCCAATACCAAGAGCTACGGCTCACGCCATCGAAAGTACAAGGGATACAAGGAGTTGTTCTACCTTCACCCCTCGCGTTTCGTTCCTGATCCTGCCATTCGCGGCGAACTCGGTTCGGATGACCAGGAACGATTGTTCGTGTTGCGCCTGAGCGCTCTGAATGCAAGCCATGATTTTGGTGAAACAGGTTTGGCTCGCGAGCAGATCGACCGCATTCTCGACCGACTGAACGCGGTTGGAAAGGTGGTGATCTCGTCCCAAAAGCAGTTGCCACCAGACTTGCGGGTGATGCAGTTGCACACACCTCCACAGAGGTACCATCATGTGCTGGCCACAGCCGACCTGGTCGTTGGTGACAGTCAAACTACCTGCGCGGAGGCAGCTGTGCTTGGAACACCGTCACTGCGTTACAACAGTTGGGCCAAACGGCTCCCTTACCAAAGGGAGCTACAAGAGCGTTGGCAACTCACCAAAGGGTTCGACCTCAGCGAAGAACAACCGTTCTTTGCCGAACTTGACAGAGTGCTTGGCAATTTGGACGGCGAGCGCAAAAAACATTCGCAACGACGACAACAGATGCTCGACAGCTGTCAGGATCCCGTCGACAATCTCGTTGCATGGACCTACGAATTGGGCCGTCGCTGAGCACCGAAGATCGATTCCACCACACGGTGCTCAACAACGCCGAGCTGCGAACCGCCGGGCTTGAGCCGACACGTGACTTCCGAGAACTTCTGGCCGAACTCGTTGACCGGCGCACCTGAAACGTGTTGTCTGGAAGCAGCTCGCCTCAGAGGTCGGCCGCGCCGTCGTGTGAACCTCGTCGAGTCAGTACCACTACGCCGCAGGCGATTGCCAAGAAGCTGAGCCAGACCAGACGATCGACAGAGCTGAGCAGCACGCCGGTGTCGAATTCGAGACCGACGAGCGGGCTGAGTCCGGCGAGCAGCGCTTCGCGCAGTCCCAGACCCCCGGGGAAGAAGCCGATCGCAACCGTCAGCGCCCCCGCAACCGACAGGGCGACCGCTTGAGTCGGACGGATCGGGATGCCGAGCGCGGTGACCGCCAGACCGAGCCTCAGCGCGCTGATGAGAAGCCAGCACGCCTCCGCGGCGATGATGGAGACTCCCAGCCAAACTGAGCGCTCCTCGGGTGCTGTTGTTCGGAAGAGCTTTGTCGCCACGATCCCTGCAACGAGACCCCCGAAGATGGTGGCCGCGGCGAGCACCGCCGGGCCCTCAATGGCGAGTGCAGCCCCGCCGACGAGGCCCGTGATCGAAAGCCAACTGAGACCGGGAACCGCACCCGCGGACAGCGCTGAACCGTAGGTACTGCCGTCCTCGGAAAGCGATCGCACGGTGACGATCATCGATCCAGGCAGCGGCAGCAGATTGGCTGACGAGGAGATCACAGCGACGTTGAGACTCCTGTACTGCGTGGGCTTCTGTGCAGTGATCCGCGCCGAGAGTTGGTATTCGACCGATCTCATAACGAGGCTCGCGGGCGCCGCCACGAAGAAGGCCACTGCCAAGGGCCACCAGGAGAGTTCAGCTAACGTCAGATCGGTAGATTGCCAAACCCATACCGTCGCCGCGGTCACCCCGACTGCTGCTGCGCTTGTGATCGTAGTCTGCAACGTTCGGTTCAGGGGCCGTGCGCGTCGCTCACCGAGGCGACGCAAGGTTCTCTCTGCTGCCTTGAGGAGGCGGTCAACAAAGCGAGCGCGGGGCGCAGAATGCATCGCACGAACCTACCAGCGCCGCCAGGGATTCGGGAGTATTCGTATCTTGGGGGGAAGCACCTGCATGACTAGGGGCGATTGCGGGCTCGTGGTATGCGCGGAGTTTGGCGAAGATTACCGCCGCGTTGCGTGGGCGGATTCGTAGGCTTTGATTTTGTCTAGGTGTCGCATGGTGAGGCCGATGTCGTCAAGACCTTCCAAGAACCTCTGTTGGGTGCCTTTTTCTAGCGGGAAAGTGGTTTCAAGGCTGATCGCAGGCACTTCAAGCGTGAGGCGTTCAACGTCTATGGTGATCTCAAGAGTGGGGTCAGCGGTCGCGGCTTGCATCAACGCTTCATTGAACTCGGTGGATACAGTCACGGGAACGAGGCCGTTCTTGGTGCAGTTGTTGCGGAAAATATCGGCGAAGCGCTCTGAGATCACCGCTTCAAATCCGTATTGTTGGATGGCCCACACCGCGTGTTCACGAGAAGAGCCAGTGCCGAAATTCACTCCGGCAACGATGATGTTGGCTTTGGCGTACTGTTCTTGGTTGAGCACAAAGTTTCGGTCGTCTCGCCATTCCGCAAATAATCCCTTCTCAAATCCAGTGCGTTCAACACGTTTGAGCCAGTCGCTAGGGATTATTTGGTCGGTGTCAATGTCGCTGCGGTCTAAGGGAAGTGCTGTTCCGGTGACGATGCGTACGGCTTTCATGGTGTCAGGATAGCTTTCATGGTGTCAGGATATGTCCGACGGTGCCGCGAAAGTGCCGGCGATAGCGGTTGCCGCGGCCACAGCTGGTGAAACTAGATGCGTGCGCCCGCCCCTGCCTTGGCGACCTTCAAAGTTGCGGTTGGATGTGCTAGCTGCCCGTTCACCTGGTTGAAGTTTGTCGGGGTTCATAGCTAAACACATTGAGCAACCCGGTTCTCGCCAGTCGAACCCGGCAGCGCGAAAGATCTTGTGTAGTCCTTCGGCTTCGGCTTGTTGTTTGACTTGACCAGACCCAGGCACCACCAGCGTGCGCACACCTGAGGCGACTTTGCGTCCTTTGGCCACATCAGCGGCTTGGCGCAGGTCTTCGATGCGGCTGTTGGTGCATGAACCGATAAAGACCGTGTCGACCGCTACGTCTCGCAACGGGGTGCCGCTCCTGAGCCCCATGTATTGCAACGCTCTCGCCGCTGAGTCACGCGCCGGTGCATCTCCAAAAGTGTCGGGGTGGGGGACGGTGCCGTGCAATGGCATCACTTGTGCGGGGTTAGTGCCCCAAGATACTTGCGGGGTGATGGCCGCTCCGTCAAGCGTCACGTATTCGTCGAAGGTGGCGTTGGGGTCTGTGGGTAGTTGTCGCCAAGTGTCTAGCGCGGTTTCCCATTGCTTACCTTTGGGGGAGTTTTCTCGCCCTGCAAGGTAGGCGAAAGTGGTGTCGTCTGGGGCGATCAATCCGGCTTTGGCACCGCCCTCAATAGACATGTTGCAGACGGTCATACGGCCTTCCATGGTTAGGTTGCGGATGACTTCTCCTTGGTACTCAATAACTTTGCCAATCCCGCCACCGGTTCCGATCTGGCCGATGATCGCCAAGATCACGTCCTTGGCGGTGACCCCGTCTTGCAGTTCGCCGTCTACCGTGATGGCCATGGTTCCGGGACGAGAAGCGAGCAGAGTTTGCGTAGCCAACACGTGTTCAACTTCGCTGGTTCCGATACCGAAAGCGATTGCGCCAAACGCCCCGTGGGTGGATGTGTGCGAATCTCCGCAGACGATTGTCATTCCTGGTTGGGTCAACCCCTGTTCAGGGCCAATCACATGCACGATCCCTTGTTTGACATGCCCCATGGGGTAGTTAATCACGCCAAACTCACTAGTATTTCGGCGCAAAGTCTCAACTTGAGTGCGGCTAATCTCATCTTCGATTGGCGCATCAATGTTCGCGGTGGGCACATTGTGGTCTTCAGTGGCGACCGTGAGGTCTGGCCGGCGCACACGTCGCCCGTTGAGCCGCAAACCCTCAAAAGCTTGCGGCGAGGTCACCTCGTGGATTAGGTGCAGGTCAATATAGAGAAGGTCTGGTTCCCCGTCAGTTCCTTTGGTGACCACATGGCGGTCCCAGATTTTTTGGCTCAGAGTTCGTGGTTTAGACATAGTTGAGATCTAGCTCACTCGATTTCGGTGACGGTGACTTTCAACGTAGCCCCGCTCGGTGTTTCGTATTCGATCACATCACCCACACGCGAACCCAGCAGAGCGGCACCCATCGGCGCTGCGGGCGACACAACCGTCAAGTCTTCAGGCTTTTCTTCGATGGAACCAACTAGGTATTTCTCTGGGGTGCTGTCACCGTCGAAAACAATTGAAACGACTGAGCCGGCGCCGACCTCGCTATTGTTCTCGTTGACCTCCACGATTTCGGCGTTTTCGATCACATGGGCGAGGTGGATAATCCGCCCTTCCATCTTGCCTTTTTCTTCTTTGGCGGCGTGGTAGTCACCATTTTCGGATAGGTCACCTAAGGCTCGGGCTGCCTCAATCTTTTGAGCGATGTCAATGCGCCCTCGGGTGGTTAGGTCTTTGTGTTCCGCCTTTAGACGATTATACGCGGATCGGGAAAGCTGTTGTTTGTTTGCCATGCCAAATAATTCAAGCGTCCAAGGATGCGGTACTTACTCGCCGAGCTGGGATTGCAAGTAGCGCTCAATGCCAATGTTGGAAATCACTCTTTGCTGGGTTTCGATCCAGTCCAAGTGTTCTTCTTCGGCTACCAAGATGCTTTCAATAAGCTCGCGGGTGCCGGGGTCACCGTGTTCGAGGGTTAAAACTACACCGCGACGATACCTTTCTACGGCATCGGCCTCAAGCACGCGGCTGTTCTCGATTTGTTCTTCAACGGTCTTGCCCACCATAACTTTGCCTAAACGCGCCAGATTGGGAAGTCCGTCAAGCAGTAATATTCGGTCGATCAACTTCTCCGCGTCACGCATCTCGTCAATGGATTCCTCGCGAAAGGTCTTCGCTAAGCGCTGCCAACCCCAGTTTTCACATAACTTGGATTGGGCGAAATATTGATTGACGGCGGTGATCTCAGCAGTGAGCGCCTCATTTAGAAACTTGATGATTTCTTGGGATCCTTGCATGGTTATCTCAGTGTTTCGCTAGTCGGTTGTGTTGAGCGTTAGCATAGCGGCTACACTCGCGCTATGGCATCACGGCACACTCAAATCGTGATAATCCGCTAGCACACGCCCGCCGCGGCGTGTGTTTACCGTCCACTTCGGTGGGCGGTTTTCTTTTATCGTGTAGGCATCCACCGAGAGGAACGAGTAAGGCAAATGGCTCATCAAATTGGAATAGTCGGCGGCGATGGGATCGGGCCCGAAGTCATCGCCCAAGGTCTTAAAGTTATTGACGCGGCTGGTGTCGAACTCAACGCTGTCCACTACGACCTTGGAGGCAATCGTTACGCAAGAGACGGGCTCGTGCTAACGGACGAGATAGTTGATGAGTGGCGTGGCCTTGATGCCATCTACCTCGGTGCGGTTGGAACGCCCGATGTGCCGCCGGGTCTCATTGAGCGTGGGTTGCTCCTGAAGATGCGTTTCGACCTTGACCTTTACATCAACCTGCGGCCGTTTAGTTGCGGGCCCGACACCGCCAATAGCAGCACGGTTTTCGGCCCTGATGCTGAGTTCGACTTTGTGGTGATCCGCGAAAACACCGAAGGTGCTTATGCTGGGGAGGGCGGGTTTCTGCGCAAGCACACTGCCCACGAAATTGCCACTCAAGGTTCGGTCAACACTCATATCGGTGTGCAGCGTTGTGTCCATTTTGCCTTTGAACTTGCGATGGAACGGCGCAAACACGTCACTCTTGTGCATAAAACCAATGTGTTGAATTTTGCTGGCGACCTGTGGGAACGCACCTTCAACACAGTCGCCGAAGAGTTCCCGCAGGTCACAACTACTTACAACCATGTTGATGCTGCTTGCATTTATTTCGTGGATGACCCGTTTCGCTACGACGTAATTGTTACCGATAATCTTTTTGGTGACATTTTGACTGATCTTGGTGGCGCAGTTAGCGGCGGGATTGGTTTCGCTGCTTCGGCCAACATTCATCCCGGCATGGTTTCGATGTTTGAACCGGTTCATGGTTCGGCACCTGATATTGCTGGCAGCGGTAAAGCCAATCCCACGGCTGCGATATTATCTGGAGCACTTATGCTGGATCATTTAGGTGAACACCAAGCGGCTGAACGGATTCGTGCAGCCTGTTCCAACCCAGAAACTCTCAAAGGATCAACCAAAGAAATAGGCGACATGATCGCCGCTCGTTTATAGGAGGAAAAATGCCTATCACCCCGACCCCTCATATTTGGATGAATGGTGAGCTAGTGCCGTGGGAATCCGCCCAGATTCATGTGCTTTCTCACACGCTGCATTATGGCACCGGAGTGTTTGAAGGCATCCGCGCATACGAAACAGCTAACGGACCAGCGATATTTCGTCTCACTGAACATATAGAACGCCTTTTTAACTCTGCTCGGATTCTGAATATGCCGATGCCTTACTCGAGTGCTGAGATCATTCAGGCTTGCAAAGATGTTGTAGCCGATAGCGGTTTGAATAGTTGTTATCTGCGACCTATTGCCTATTTCGGATACGGTGAGATGGGGTTGTCAACGCGGCACTGCAAAACCGATATTGCTATCGCGGCGTGGCCCTGGGGTGCTTATCTCGGTGACGATGCCGCAACTGCCGGGGTGCGTCTGAAGATTTCCTCATGGCAACGCCACGACCACAACATCATGCCACCAGCTTCGAAAACCACAGGCAATTATGTCAACTCTACATTGGCGAAAATGGAAGCGATTGCCGCTGGCTACGACGAAGCCGTCATGTTGAACAATGCTGGTTTGGTGTCTGAATGCAGCGGTGAGAACATCTTTGTTGGGATTGGTGATGTGGTTTTGACTCCACCAACGTCGGCGGGTGCGTTGAAAGGCATCACCCAAGATACGGTTACTCAGTTAGCCAAAGATTTCGGTATCAAGGTGGCGGTTGGTGAATTGTCTCGCAGCGACCTTTACACTGCTGACGAAATTTTTGTTGTGGGCACCGCAGCCGAAGTGAGTGCAGTCAATTCCGTTGATGAGCGTAGGATTGATTGCCCTGGGCCCGCCACTAAGACCATCGCCGAGGCATACGCTGAAGTTGTGCGCGGAAAGATCGCGAAGTATCGCCGTTGGAATGAACTCACGTCATGAATCAGCCGAAAGTATCGATTGATCGCATGGGAGTGCATGAGGCGGCGTGGCCGACGCAGGTCGAAATCTACGACACCACCTTACGAGATGGTTCACAATTGGAAGGCATTTCGCTAACTGTTGACGACAAACTACGAATAGCGGGGCAACTCGATTTGCTTGGTGTTGCTTATATTGAAGGTGGTTATCCGGGCGCGAATCCCAAAGATGACGAGTTCTTCGAGCGTGCTAAAACAGAATTGCGTTTAACCACGAGCAAATTTGTTGCTTTTGGTTCAACGCGTCGGCCACGCGGCAAAGTTGATTCTGATAACTCGCTCGCTAATTTGTTGGCTGCTGATACTGAAGTTGTTTGCATTGTTGGCAAATGCTGGGATTATCACGTGACGGAAGCGTTAGGTACCACTCTTGATGAAGGTGTGGCGATGGTTGCTGATTCGGTGGCGCATTTAGTGGCTGCCGGTAGAAGAGTTTTTTTTGATGCCGAACATTTTTTTGACGGTTTCAAACGCAATCCCGAGTTTAGTTTGCGAGTGTTGGAACAAGCTGCAATAGCTGGTGCGGAAGCGGTTGTTTTGTGTGACACGAACGGTGGCTCATTGCCGCCCGAAGTTGCTCAAGCGGCCGCTTCGGTCATCAACCATGTGGATTGTGGAGTTGGTGTTCATCTACACAACGACACTGGCTGCGGTGTTGCCAACGCACTAGCGGCGGTGCGCGCTGGTGCTAGTCAGGTCCAGGGCACCATTAATGGTTACGGTGAACGAGTCGGAAATTGTGACTTAGTGCCAATCATGGCCAACTTAGAACTGAAGATGGGTATTCGTTGTCTTCCCGAAGGGCGTATCGCGCGGTTGACTTCAGTCTCCCATCACATTGCTGAATTGGTCAATTTCAATCATGATCCACAGCAACCCTACGTGGGTGCATCGGCCTTCGCTCACAAAGCGGGCTTGCATACCAGCGCTTTGAGCCGGCGTAGTGATGCCTACGAACATGTAGCGCCAGAATTGGTGGGAAATGGCACCCGGATTGTGGTTTCGGAAATGGCTGGCCGGTCGACCCTGGCGATGAAGGCCAAGAGCCTAGGTTTAGAAATTGATGGGCAAGTTCTTGGTGATGTGGTGGAGACTTTGAAACGTTTAGAACATGCGGGTTATCACTTTGAGGTCGCTGATGCCTCGTTGGAGTTGTTGATGCGCGGTGCAGCTGGTTGGGAACAACCGTATTTCACCTTGGAGTCTTTTTCGGTTGACATGGCGCATCGATCCGGTACTGGTGCGAGGCTCTGGAATGACGTTGCAGTTGATGTGGAGACTGAGGCCAAAGTGAAGGTTTGGGTCAACGGGCAACGCCGTATTGCAGTGGGGGAGGGCAACGGCCCGGTTAATGCGCTTGACGCGGCGGTGCGTTCTGCTTTGCACAACAGTTACCCGCAACTTGATCGGGTGTCGCTCACGGATTTCAAGGTACGAGTACTCAACACTGAAGAGGGCACGGGTGCGGTTACTAGGGTCTTGCTCGATAGCACCAACGGTGAGCGGTCTTGGTCAACCATCGGCGTTTCTGAGAATATCATTGAGGCTTCGTGGCAGGCGCTGATGGATTCCCTTGTCTATGGCTTGTTGATTTCCGAATCAGCGAAAAATGCAAACCTCTAGCGTTTGGGCGACTAACCTCTGCTTATGGCCACACCACGGGTGCGTTTTGCACCGGCACCAACGGGTTATTTGCATGTGGGTAGTGCGCGGTCGGCATTGTTCAATTGGTTGTTTGCGCGCCGCTATGGTGGGCAGTTCATTTTGCGGATTGAAGACACCGACGAGTCCAAAAAGTCACAAGAGTTCGTTGATGCGATTGTTGAGCCACTGCGCTGGTTGGGTCTTGATTGGGACGAGGGCCCCTTCTTTCAATCGGAGCGTCGAGTTGCACACGATTTGGCGATTCAGCAACTTGTCGATTCTGGGCAGGCTTATTTTTGTGATTTGAGCGCGGCTGATTCGCAGCGTTTGTCTACCGAGGCTGGTTTGCGGGCAGGATATCACGGCTGGTCGCGTGACCGCGGGGTGGCTGATGCTGCTGGAGTTGTGGTTCGCTTTCGGGTGCCCGATGAAGGTTCAACGGTGGTTGATGATTTGATCCGCGGTCGTGTCAAAATCGCCCACGACACGCTAGATGATTTCGTGATCCGCCGAGGTGACGGTTCGCCGACATTCTTTTTGGCGAACGCTGTGGACGACCACGATATGGAGATAACGCATGTGATCCGGGGTGAAGACTTGCTGAACACCACTCCGAAAGTGAAACTATTGTGGGAAGCACTTGGTTACGGTCGTCTACCGCAATATGCTCACCTACCTTTACTGGTGAACGAGCAACGCAAGAAACTGGCGAAACGGCGTGACAGTGTGGCTTTGTCGGATTTCGTTTCGCAAGGTTTTTTGCCTGAGGCGATGCTGAACTATCTGGCCTTGTTGGGTTGGGGTGCTCCTGATGAAGTCGAAATTCGTCCTTTAGGTGAGATTGTTGAGTTGTTTTCTCTGGAGGCTGTGAACAAGAGTTCGGCTTTTTTTGATTTGGTCAAGTTGGCGCATGTCAATCAGGTTTATATCAAGGCTTTGTCGGCGGCGGAGTTCGCACAAACTGTGGCTTCGTGGCTCCCCGCACACTATGACTTAGCGGTGGTTGAGGCTCTCGCGCCCGAGTTGCAGCAAAGAATTTCAACGTTGAGCGAAGCGGCTTCGTGGCTTGATTGGATTTTCGTTGATGAGATCGACGATTATGACAGTAAGGCTTGGCAACGGGCGATGGTTAAGGGTCGGGCTGCGCCGACGGTGCTAGTTGAACTCGGTGAAGTGTTGTCTGGTGTGCCTTTCGATGACCCTGAACATCTGCGATCTGCGGTGTTGGGCGTGGGTGATCGGTTGAGCGAACAGATCGGTGCCCGAGTCATGTCGCAAGCTCCGTTGCGGGTGGCTCTTACCGGCAGCGGGGCGGGCATTCCCTTATGGGAGGCGATGACGCATTTAGGTAAAGAAAAAACCCTTTTACGTATTGCTGCGGCTCATAAACGCCTCTCGGGCTGAGATGTTGCACCAACGGTTTCTTGAGCGCTCGGTCGGGCGCTTTATGAGGCGCGTATTTTGGGTCTTGGTTTTTATTGGTGTGCTGCTTGTGGGTTATGTGGGAGTCACTTTTGTGCAGGTACAGATGTATCTGAGTCGTGATGATCGTGGGCCTGCTGATGCCATAGTTGTGCTCGGCACAGCTCAATATGACGGCCGGCCTTCGCCTACCTTAGCTAGGCGTTTAGACCACGCTTTGGCACTTTGGCAACAGGATGCGGCACCCGTGATTGTCACCACTGGATACAAACTCGAAGGTGACCGTTTCACTGAGGGTTTCGCTGGGTTCCAATATCTGCGCCAGTCTGGGGTGCCCGAAACGGCGCTTTTGTTGGTGAGCGATGGGGTATCTACTTGGGAGCAACTGGCGGCCACCGAACGGGTGCTCGGTAACCGTGGTTGGTCTTCTGTGGTTGCGGTTTCTGATCCCTACCATTCGTTTCGTATCAAGCAGATTGCTAGCGAGGTTGGCCTTAGCGCAGATGTCTCACCGACCGACAGCGAATCTTCGTTTCGACAAATTGCACGGGAGACGGCGGCGGTTTCGCTGGGGCGGATATTTTCTTATCGGCGGGTTCATAATTGGTTTGGGTAGAATATGCTGTCTCAGTTCGGTGTGCGGTTAAGGTAAAAACCGCTACGCTTCTGTGGCCTTTCGGGGATGGTGTAAATGGCAACACTTCTGGTTCTGGTCCAGACATTGGGGGTTCAAATCCTCCTCCCCGAGCAAGATTCTTTTCGCACCGCTGGCTTCGGTTTGCGGTTACACTCATTCGGTCGCTGCGGTTGCGCGATGGCCTAGCCCCGTTCGTCTAGCGGCCTAGGACGCCACCCTCTCAAGGTGGTAGCACGGGTTCAAATCCCGTACGGGGTACCAAACTGGCTTATCGGCGTGATATATAAAGAGTTTAAGCCCATATAAAGAGTTTCCTTATATGGGCTTAAAACTGTTATATTGTCCGCATGGACCCTGTCAATAACCCGTATAGCCCAGGAGCAGGCAACCATCCACCCGCACTAGTTGGACGAGAAACCGATCTAGCACACTTCAACGTCGTGGTTAAGCGTCTCTCCATACGCAATCACGACCGAAGCGTCATCATCACTGGCTTGCGTGGCGTGGGAAAAACTGTGTTGTTGCGTGAGTTCGGACGGATCGCTGAGCGTCACCGCTGGATACATAACCATGTTGAGGTGTCTGAGGACACTCGATTCATAGTTGTAATAACAGCTATGTTACGGCGTTCGCTGCTGCAACTGTCGCGAGGTAAACAATTAGCGAAACATGTCAAAGCGGCAATGCGGGTTCTGAAAGCGTTCCAAATTCGTTGGGAACTTCCTGAGGGAATTGAAATCGCTGCGGGTATTGATCCGGTCGCTGGTTCAGCTGATTCGGGATTACTTGATCGTGACCTGGCCGATCTTTTTGTCGCCGTTGGTGAACTTGCCCAAAAAAGTGACCGGGGTGTGCTCTTGACCATAGACGAGATGCAATTCTTGCCCAAAGATGCCCTTGCCGACCTAATCATGGCTCTTCATGAGATGTCGCAGTTAGGACTCCCGTTCTTGATTGCTGGTGCTGGCTTGCCATCCCTGTCCTCCAATGTAGGTGATGCTCGTTCTTACGCAGAGAGGTTGTTTGAGTTTCGTTCTATTGGTCGTCTTGATGCTGACGGTTCTGCTGCTGCGCTAGTACAACCCGCGAAAAAGAAAGGTGTCAGATGGGATCAGGCGGCTCTTAAGCGGGTAACTATGCTTACTGACGGGTACCCGTACTTTTTGCAAGAGTTCGGTAAGCAGATTTGGTTCGTCGCAAACGGGCCAGATGTGATATGTCTCGACGATGTTGATTCTGCAGTGCCGCTAGCTATTGAGAAACTTGACGAAGGCTTTTTTCGAGTTCGTTATGATCGTACGACTGGCGCGGAGCGCGGGTATTTGAATGCTATGGCCACTTTGGGGACCGGGGATTATGCTTCAGGCGATGTCGCCGCAGCGCAACGCAAAACGACTGCTCAAGTTGCTGTGGTGCGCGATGCTCTTATCCGTAAGGGTTTGTGTTACTCACCTCGACACGGTGTGGTTGCGTTTACGGTACCGATGTTCGCCGATTACCTGCGACGTCATCAAACCTAGGCGGCTGGTGCTAATTTGGTGTTGGTTGGCGGGGTTTGGGTGTTGGTGTGTCGGTGGTTTGGGTGTTGGTTGGCGGGGTTTGGGTGTTGGGGTGGTTGGTGTGGGTTTTTGGGGTGGTTTGGTGGGTGTGGGGTCCGTTGTGGGAGGGTTTGGGGGGGTGTTTGGGGGTTAGGCGAGTGAGGTGAATCTGACTCTTCGCGACAAATCGCGGGTTTTTTCACGG
>JAHQYM010000046.1 GCA_024421095.1 Acidimicrobiia bacterium | reverse complement strand
TAGATTCCTGCCCCGTTGCGCTGCCCTCTTTTCCTGCTGAGAATTCTTATTCAATCGGTGATGCAATCACTTTCTTGGCTCAGATGCCCGACGGGTTCTTGGCGGGTGTGGCCACGTCTCCGCCGTATAACAAAGCCTTCAGGGGGCGGAATCGAAATGGCGCGTCAACCAATTGGCCCAGTAGTCGGTTGATGGAATCCGATTACGATTGACCCAAACTTGGCAGGGGTCAGCTGTGCCTCGGTCGTTGAAAATGTAACCAACGACAGAGCTTGGTATCGGTTTGGTAAGCGCGTAGTGGCCGGCGACCTTGGGATTGCTAGGTGTTTGTCAGTTGAACCCAACCGCGGCGAAGCAAAGAAATAGCAAGATTTTTCAATTTCCGCGCGGCGCCAGAGGTACCAACGGGTAAGTACATACCAAAAAACCGGCACATCGTTCACCCGGGTGCATGACAGAATGGTGACAACCCATGAATACGAAACGAGCCACAAGAATCGGACAAATCAGACTTTCGAGGTGTCGCTTATTTAACCGAAGTCCGCTTCGAAAGCGACACGTCGGGTGTTGCGCCCGGAACGGTTGGTTCTCGACAGTTTCACTCTTTCTGATTGTTGTGTTGATGTTTGCGCCCCCGGCAAGTGCAGTGGACTATTCGACGACCTACTACGATGGGTCGACAGATTACGACGTATATCACTGGTCAAAGTGGTACTGGTCGGGAGGAGGTGAGGCATCGGCAACGCCTCTCGTGCAGAATGAAATCTGTGGTTATAAACATGCATATCATACGAATGGACACCTACCGATCAAGTGCAGGAAAGCTGAGTCGTGGAGCAATCGAATTCAGTACCCTCGGCAAATGGCGAGAAACGTGTGCGTAATTCGAGATCTAAGTTGGGGTGGTTACGGCATCTCTCTGGCTTGTTATAAGGGCAGTTAAATGAGACTCGGGTTCGCGCTGGGGTCAATTCGTAAATTCCGATTACGGACGACATCTATGGTGAGATTGCTGCTTCTTGCGGTTTTTTTGTTTTTTGCTTTGGGGTGTAGCGGTGATGATCGCGTTAGTGATCGGGCTTTGAGTGAACTTAAGTTAGGTACGCTGCCCTCAGGTGTTGAGATTTTCGGATCGCGGCCCAACAATGGAGCATTGCTGCTATTTGAAGGTGCGGACTTTGCGTCTTGGGTTGTGTTCTTTGATAACGAAACTTGCGTGTTGGATATTGAGCGGAGTGTGTTGAGCACTCGAAGCGAACCGGTTGTGGAACTTGGCAGAGATGATCTTGTCTCCAGTGTTTCTTGCAACCCCCCCGATTGGGTTCACGAAAAAGGTTTGGTCGCCACTGGCGAGGATTACCGGCAGACGATCATATCCGCAGTGTTGCCGAGAGTGTATTGCTCTAACAGTTGGACACTCGGCAACACCGAACAGTTAAGTCCTTTCGGTGTGCTCGCAAAATCGCCTTATTCTGTTCATTTAATAGCACCGAATTCCGAGGTGCTTGAGGCGCAAGAAGTCGGAGCGTTAGGGAGTTCTTTTGATGTCCAGATTCGCTGCGAGTGTGGTGATAGGGCAATGCGAGCGCTTATCTGATCCGATGGGTTGTTCGATTCCTAGGCGCATCGTTTCTTTTCTTTTGCTGTTTGTTGTTGTCGCGGTCGTTGTGGCTTGTGGTGGAGGTGACACCACCGATCGTGAAGCGAGTATCGGTTTTTTGGCTGGTGGAGATGAGTTTCGGGAGTTCCGGCAGAGATACGATCAAAGAGTGTCGGACCTGAAAGATCTTTGTCTGCGGCGAGCAGGGTTCCAACCCGAGAAGTTCACCGAAGCCCCCGACCCGCCGATGCCGACGGTTCCTGCCGAAGAGATGAACTACTACGGGATTGTCGACAATCTGATGTTGATGCAAGAATACGATGCGGCGATGGCCCAACAAATCCCCGAAGCCGACCCGCAAGTTTCAGCAGAGGAGCGAACGGCATATGACGAGGCGCTGCACGGAACCGGTCAAGAGCCTGGATGCGCTCAAGAAGCCCGAACCACCGCAGACGCTGAGTTCCGTATTCCTGAAGTCGAAGCGATCGCACCGCTTGTCGCACAGTTGACTATTGATTCGGGTGCGGCTGATGCCTACCAGATTCGTGTGGATGAATGGTCAACATGTATGCGCGAACAAGGCATTGACGGGCTCGTAAACCCGTCTGGCATTCACCGACTCGTCACCGAACAATGGTTTCGAGACGGTGCAGACGACGAGAGCAGCAAAGCTCCAGATCTCGAACGCTCAATCTACCTTGCGGATCAAGAATGCCCGTCACCGTCGAGCGACACATCCCTTGAAGAAGCAGCCGAAAGAATATTGGATGCCAACCCCGAAGTAGAAGCATTACTGAGTCAACTCACAGCAGAATAGAAGATCGGTTCACCATCAGTCAACGCAACCATAATCTGTGGCCAGTAGTAGGTGGGGTTAGAGTGCGGTTGTTGGCAAACTCCCTCTCAGCCAGCGTCCCATAGCGCGGTTACCTTTCGATGCGTTGCATGTGGGGCATAACAATTGCAGGTTGCTGTCGATGTCGGCTCCGCCCTTAGACCGCGGCACAATATGGTCGACCTCGAAAATGTCTATCGGGAACTCGCGTTCACCGCATTTGCCGACACACTTCCCGTCCTGCTGACGGTAAAGGATTTGTTTTATGTTTGGTGAGCGACGTTCGACCTCTCGGTCGGTCCGTATCGGTGGTGTTCTGCTGTGAGTGATTGTAGGTAGTTGCGGTTCTCCATCGTTACCCATTTTGAACAGCGGCATTTCATCGGCGTTTTCAGTCAATCGCTTTACGACAAGACCCCGCGCCAACGGTTCGATATCGGCACCGACCCAGCGTCTACCTAAGCGTTCAGCGGCAACCATTGTTGTGGCGCATCCGCAAAACGGATCAAACACCATGTCACCCTCGTTGCTAGACGCTTGAATGATCCGTTCCAGCAGAGCCAAAGGTTTCTGCGTGGGGTACCCGGTGGACTCTAAATATTTCGGGTTGTTGCGCACTTCGGGAATGTGCCATACAGAACGAAGAAGAGATGGTTTTGCTACGAAAGCCACGTCAGAGTCTCGCGGTTGCCGTCCCGCGCTCTTTATAATTCTGTTGCGGCTACGAAGTTCTTCTGACTTTTCGTGTTTGATAGAGCCGTAGAGGACCGTGCGCCCATCGACCTCTAGATACCTGCCCCAACGGGCTTGCATCTGGGGCGAGAGTTCTGATTCTCGAGGATTGTTAAACACGTAGTTATCAGACTTGGAATAGAAAAAAACCGTGTCGTGTTTGCGGGGGAAGACCTTTCGGGCAGAGGTCATCGCAGCACTACCATACGTCCAGACGATTTCGTTGCGGAACTGGTGGCGACCGAACACGGCATCCATCAACTGCTTCAAGTAATGCGAAGCTGTTGGGTCGCAGTGCAGGTAGATGGATCCTGTTGATTTCAAAATCCGCCGCATTTCAATTAGACGAACCGACATGTACGTCAAATAGGCTTGCATTGAATCGCCTGCTGTGAACCCGGCACCAACAATCGTGTGCCACAACTCGGGCGCTGCGATCTGCAACTCGTCAGCGTGTTCCTGTTTAATGTCATCCAATGACCAAGTGTCACTGAAAGCGGCACCAGCGGCCTGTGAGCCTAACGGCGCTGCATAGTCCCGTTTGCTATTGAAGGGTGGATCCAAATAGATCAAGTCGATGGTTTCACGGTTCATACCGCGCATCACGTCTAGATTGTCTGCTGTCCACAACGTGCGGTTTTCAAAGTTGATGTTTGCGTGTTCAGTCATAGCGAAACATTACCGAAAAGGTGTGACATTGCGGGCTTCCTCGGCATCCTGCACAGGTTAGGCGGGTTAGCCCAGATATTTCAGTAGTGGGGTTTGTGTTGGGGTGGGTGTTCGCGCGAGGTGCCCTACTGGTGTGGCAGAAGCAGACTTGTAAGAAGGTTCTGGGGCCACGTCAAGGAGGGCACTCGCATGGTGAAGTACAGTGGTAGTTGGCCGCGGTTGAGGTTTGTTGGCGGGGGCGGGGTTTGGTTGTTCATGCGGGGGCGCGGTAGTTGGCTGAATTGGCTGAAATGGGTTGCGTCTGACTTCGCGCGACAGATTCTGAGTTTTTCTACGCTACATCGGGCAGGGTTGGTGGCTTGCCCAGGCTAGCCAGAGGGCTGCTGTCCAAGTGAAGTCTTGGCCTCCTACAGGGCCGCCGGTTATCGGGTTGAAACTTTCGGGCATTCCGCTTTTGGTGATCAATTTGGCTGTGTCGGTGCGGAGTCGTTCGGCCCATTGAGTTGCGCCGATTTCGTTCAGCCCGGTTGAGATCATGTAGTTCACCATGCACCAGACTGGCCCACGCCAGTAGCGTAACGGCTCAAAGTGCGGGTGTCGAGGGTCGAAACTGGGTACCAGAAACTCGCACGTTTGCGACCACGCTTCGAGTTCGTTGAGTAATTGTTCGGTGTGGTTGACAATCCCCGCATACGGCGCCAGAAACGATGCTGAAGTGCCTGCTTCGGCGTGTTGGCCATTGCGTAGGTCTAGCGAACAGTAGGCACCGACTTTGTCGTTCCAGAATTGTTCGAAACCAGATTCGAGGCGAGCGACCCTAATTTGTGCTGCGTCTGTTGGTTCGCCGAGTGCTGTGCCCAGCCAGATTAGGTCTCGTTCAGCGCGCAGCAGCACTGCGCTGAGCCCCGGGTCGGCGACCCAAAAGGGGCTTTGTTGCGCGATTACAGTGTCGTCCCAACCTACAGTTGCGGCTTGGTCGACGAGGGCGAGGTAGCGGTCGTAGTCGGCTTGTAAGGGTCGCATGTCGGGGTTGACATGGTCGAGGTCGCGGCGTTGGTGATGGCCGTTGGATGAAGAAGCAATGCGTGATAAGGGTTGGTCCCAGTCGGGCAGGTTGTCACGTCCAGATTCCCAGGGGTGCGAGATGGCGATTATGCCCCGTCCTTCGGGGTCTCGGGCGCGGTGCCACCATTGATGCCAGCGTTCGATTGAGCGGTAAAGGGACAGTGATGGTAAGTGGTCCATTTCGCTGAGGAGCTTGACGATTGTTGCGGCTACTGGTGGTTGCGAAATACCTGAACTTGCTGGCGCATTGCGGCCGGTGCGCCAGATTTCGGGCCCCGGGAAATAGCTACTTGAGTCAGACCAAAAGACGATGTGCGGAACCATTCCAGACGGCCATTGCGCGTCAAACAGGGAGTGGATCTCAGCCCAGGCTCGAGGTAGGTCAAATTGTGCCCAACCTAGAGCCGCAAAGAGCGAATCCCAGTTCCATTGAAACGGGTAGAGACCTTCGGTTGGTACGGTGTATGTGCCTCGGTCGTTTTCGAGCAGGATTGTTTTTGCTTCGCGTGTGCGGTCTGTTGCGGCGCTCATGGGGTGTAGAGGACGTTGTTGGTGGTGGGGTCAATCCAGCGGATTTGATTTGCGGGGAAGCGGATGTGTAGTACTTGATCGGTGGCCACCTCGAGTGTTGGATGGGTCGACACTTTCAAACGATGTCCGCCAACGCTTACGGTCAACAGGTTTTGAGCACCGAGTGGTTCCACCACTTCAACGTTGACGGCTACGGTTTCGGGGGTCGGTTGTAGTAGCGTTTCCATGTTTTCGGCTCTGATGCCTAGCGTTACCTTGTTGCCGGGTAGGTCATGGATCAGCGATTGCGTCTCAGGGGTTAGCGAGAATTCGTGTTTTGCGACTTCAACCGCAGTTTGGCCATTGCTGCGCTTGATGTTTCCTTCCAAGAAGTTCATGGGCGGGTTGCCGATAAAGCTGCCCACGAAGCGGTTGGTTGGTGACTCATAAACGGTGTTGGGCGCATCGCATTGTTGAATCTCGCCGTCGCGCATTACCGCGACGCGGTCGCCCATGCTGAGGGCTTCTATCTGGTCGTGGGTGACGTAGACGGTGGTGGCATCAACATCGGCGAGTAGGCGTTTGAGTTCTGCGCGCATTTCCAATCGCAGTAGGGCATCTAGGTTGCTTAGTGGTTCGTCCATGAGCAGCACTTTGGCTTGCATGGCGATGGCTCGGGCAACGGCCACGCGCTGGCGTTGACCACCGCTCATAGCGCTGGGTCGGCGGTCGAGAAGCTCTTCAATGTGCAGCAATTCGGCGGCTTCTTCAATACGTTTTCGTATTGTGGATTTGTCGACCTTGTTCATCTTGAGACCGAAACCGATGTTGTCTCGCACCGTCATGTGCGGGAAGATTGCGTAACTTTGGAAAACCATTGAAATGTTTCGCTGTCCCGGTGGCTGGTAGGTCACGTCGCGGCCGCCGATAGCGATGCGTCCCGCGTCTGCCATCCCTAAACCGGCGATCGCTCGCAGTAGCGTGGTTTTGCCGCAGCCGCTTGGCCCTAGCAGCACCATGAACTCACGATCTTTGATGGTTAGGTTGACATCTTTGACAGCTACCTTGTCGCCGAAACTTTTGGCAACGCGTTCGACTAGAATTTCAGCCATCGTGCTCTCCGTTCATTTGGTTACCTGTCCCCACATGTTGAACAAATAGCGGCGGATAAAGAACATGAAAACGATTGACGGAATCATCAAAAAGAAACCGCCGGCGAATTTGTAGGCATCGGGTGAGTTGCTAAGAGAAGTAAAAACTAGTGCGGGAAGTGTGCGGTTGTCGAGGGTGAGCACTGACGCGGCAAAGACTTCGTTCCAAGACAACACGAAGGCGAACAAACCAGAAGCGGCTATCCCCGGCAACACTAGAGGAACCACAATATGGCGAAATGATTGAAATGGTGTTGCACCGAAAACCATTCCAGCTTCTTCTAGTTCGTATGGAACGCTGGCAAAAACACTCGACACTACGAGGATTGAGGTGGGCAGTGCCAGCGCGGTGTGCATCAGCGCGAGGCTCCAAAGACTATCGAAAACGCCAGCGCGCAGAAAAAGAACCGCCAAGGGGATTGAGAGCACCACGATTGGGAAGGCTCGCACGGCGAGTACGGATAGACGGAAGAGGTCTCGGCCTCGAAATATGTAGCGAGCTATCCCATATCCGGCGGGGATGGAAAGCAGTGTCGATAAGATTAAGGTGATTGCGGCCACAACGAAACTGTTCCATAATCCCCTTAATACGCCGTCGGATTCCAAAAAGAAACGCATCGTGTCGGTCGAAAAGGGTATGAACGGTAGGAAGTTTTTCGGGTAGCCGCGCACGGTTTCCACTGTGGTGAACGCCATTGAGAACACGAAGAAAACCGGAACTAGGATCCACACCGCGATGACGACGGCCACGATATAGGTGAGCAACCGGCCGCGTTTGGCTTTGCGGCGCATTTGTTTGTGTGATTGGACAACTTCTGGTGAATCGAGCGGGGCAAGCGCGGGTGGATGCGGGTCTTGGGTCTGCTTCATGTTGGACGTACCTCGGCTTCGGATCGAACTGACCGAAGGTAGAAGACGGCGCTAGCCACCGACAGCAACAAAATGAACAATGCGTAGGCGGATGCCACATTGGTGTTGCGCAGGTCGGCGTATTGGCGGAAACTCTCGTTGGCTAAGACAGTAACCACATCACCGCCGCTCAGAGCGACAACCACCGCGAACACTTGCAGAGCCAAGATTGTGCGCAGGATCAATGCGACCTGGATGCTCGGCTTGAGCAACGGCAGGATGATATGGCGGACGCGCTGAAAGTAGTTCGCACCGAACAACTCGGCGGCTTCTAGCGTTTCGTCTGGGATAGCTTGAAGCCCAGCCACGATTATCACCATCATGATGGAGGTTGCGCGCCAAACCTCAGCCGCCACGATAGCGACAAGAATCCATCCGGTAGTTTCTGCGGTGAGAAACGCAAAAGGCCCGTCAATGATGCCTAAACCGTCTAAGGCACTGTTGAGCAGGCCGTTGCCGGTGAATATTGAGAAGAAGAGAATCCCCGCGGCGAGGTCACTCATGCCAATGGGTAATGCGAAGACGTAAAGAAATCCCGAGTTCAGCCGAATGCGTGCATGGATCACCAGAGCCATCGCTAAGGCCAGCACCAACTGCACTGGAATTATCAATACCAGCAGCAGCAACGTTGTGCGAAGAGCGGGGCCGAAGAACCGGTCGTCGACCATGCGTTGGATAAATTTGGTGGTGAACTCGCCACTAGTGGCACCGCTGACCCAACCTCTTGATGCGTCTTCGGAGACCCGCAAATAGCTAGACGGTGCCCAGCCCGCGGCTGCGCCCGAGTTCATGTCGTCGGCGGGTTGTACCAAAAACCAGACCTCCAACTCGGCTGATTGGGTGATCGTTACCGTTGCCCGCTGTTCAAGTTGGCCAACCACGGAGCTAGTTTCGTTTGGTTCGGCGTGTATCTTGGTTAGCGGGTCAGCACCCTCGCCGAGCCTCGGGCGAACCGTGCCGGCCAATGGTTGACCAGAGGCATCTTCTTCACGTACCCGTATTCGTGCCTCAGTGACCCATCCACGTAACAACGATCCGTCAACGCCGGTTCCTTCGACTTGAAACCACTGATCGGTTATCAAGTCGTCGGAACCAGCGTTGACCATCTCCTGACTTCTACGGTCGTTGATTTCCAACTCTGTTCCAAGCGGAAGTTTGGCGACCGTGGCTCCAGAAAGTGTAGGAGATTCTCGGATCGGTAGTAATGCATCGTCGTCGTAGACGGTGAGCACAAACCCTTCATACATCGGGTAGAGGAAGAACATCGCGAGGTAGACGATCGCTGGCGCGATTAACGCATACGGTACGATGCGCCGCCGCCATGTCCGGTGTGTTTCTGTCCTCTTGGCGTTTCCCGTTCGGTTAGGGGGCCGGGTTTACGACGCAGGGGCCGTCGCTGGCTGGGTCGGGTGCCCAGCACGGTGCGCTAGCCTCGGTCATGAGGGTCTGTAGTGCGTCGCCTTCCTCGTTGAGGACGGTGGCGATGTCTCCGCCTTCAAGCACGATACGGTCGAAGGCGTTGCGGAATATTTGGTTGATTTCACCACCGCGTTCGCCAAGTCCGATTGGTAGGAGTGCTGGTAACGCGTCGGAAGCATTAGCTAGCTTTTCGACCGCTTCGGCTTCAAGGGCTACGCCAGCGGGCAACGAGGAAGTGTCGACCCCTTCCACAACCGGGAAGAATGCGAGTTCAGCTAGAACCTGAGCCTGAATATCGGGTCTGGTCAGATATTCAATAACCGCGGCTGCTTCTTCGGGGTTCGGGGCATCTGCTGGGATTCCGAGGCCCACAATGACTGGCATGAAGCCTCGGCCCTCGGGCCCTGACGGGGTTGGGAAAGCCACGAACGAATCGGGTTGTTCACTGAAGGCATCAATGAGACGGGCTACGTGGTCGAAACCCACCCAAACATCGCCGGCGAGCAACGGTTCTTGCATGAACGAGTAGTTGATCGATTCGGGGTTGATGGTAGGCCACAGTGAGTCGCGTGCCCATTCCATCATCTCGTGTGCTGCGGTGCTGCGGAACTCTGAAACCATGCCCCCAGTGAACGAGGGCCACATGTAGCCCTCTAGGAAGCGGTGGAAAAGACCTGCGTGGGGAAGTCCGCAAAGAGCTCGGCCTTCGCCGTCCAGAATGGCTTGACACCAGTCGGCGAACTCAGCCCAAGTGAGGTTGTCGATGTCGGAACCCGCAGGCAGGTATTGCAGCGCTTCGGTGTGGGCAGCCATAATGTAGGTTGCTTGCGCCCAGGGCACGTAAGCCAAGAAATCGTCCGTGCCTAACAGCCCTGCGTTCACAAAAGACTGGGCGAACGAGCGGTCGGCGCTCAGGTCGTCGTAAACGTCTATCATGTTGGTCAGCGCGTTGTTGTTGGCTAATGGCGGGAAAGTGCCGTGCAACGCACCTACCACATCGATGGCACCAGCGCCTGCCAGAATCTGGGCGATGGTTGGCCCTTCTTCAACGCCGTCAAAGTTCAGGTTGCCTGGCGCGAGGATTGAACGTAGCTTGGCCGCTTCTTCAACGGGCACGAATTGAGTGCTGACGAAGTTAGCGTTTGAACCGTCAGCCAGCATTGCTTCGGTGGTTGTGGTTGGTGCTTGGGTGGTTGCGGGCGCTTCGTCTGGGGCGGCCGCAGTTGTGGTTGGTGCTGCAGTGGTCGCTGGCGTTTCGGTCGCTGGCGCTTCGGTCGCTGCTGCGGTGGTGGGAGTGACTGAGTCGCTGCTCGAGTCTCCGCAGGCCGCCGCGATGATCCCGAATAATGCCAAGAGTGCTGCTAAGTAGAGCCAGCGCATCCCTTTGCTTCGGGTTGGCGTTACTTGTGGGTACATGATGTCTGCTCCTTTTAGCGTTCAACGGTTTGAGCGCTAGTGTAGTGGTGGCTTTTGTTGTGGTTGTTGCAACGTTACCGAAACGTTTCGGTTAACGTGTGAACGTGAACATAGCGTTAAGTTGAGCCGTTGTCAAAGAGATTCAAGAAGTTTTCTGTAAAGTTTTCTGGTGCTAACCGGCGCATTGGCGAAGAAAACGTAAGGGAATACCGTAAGGGAATACCGTAAGGGAATGTTGTGAAAAGCAAAAAGCGACCGACTCTGAAAGATGTCGCTCAAGAAACGGGCATATCGATCACGCAAACCTCTCGGGCGTTGAATGGTCGGCATGATGTATCAGCCCAAACTCGAAGGCTGGTGCTTGAAGCCGCAACCCGGATTGGTTACGCCCCGAACCTTGAAGCACGCCGATTGAAGATGCCCGAAACCCGAGCGAACTCCATCGGACTAGTTCTCGCTACCAAAAGTCAGCGGTTCTCCGATCCGTTCTTTGGTGACTTGCTCACTGGGTTAGTTGATGAAGCCGCCCAGTACGGCTTCGAGTTGCAACTATCCGCACCGCTCGTAGACGAAGACCCGACCATTTCGTATATGCGCGCTGTCGCAACCAAACGCGTTGATGCTTTCGTTGTTTTGCGAGCCGCGCGGCACGACCCCCGGGTCACTTATTTGCGTGAACAAGAAGTTCCGTTTGTGACGCTTGGGCGTATTGATGATCTTGGTGGTCACCCAGCAGTGAACTTCGCTGACGATGCGCTTGACCCAGCGATAGAGCATCTCGTTATGTTGGGCCATAAGCGGATTGGTTGCCTCGCAGAACCCCTTGAATACGTGGTTGCGGCACATCGGGTGGAGTCCTTTCATCAGGCACTCGCAGCACATGGTCTAGAAGCCGACCCCGCCCATATTGTGCCTAGCGGGTTTCGGGAAGACGAAGCAACCGAGGCCACCAAGCTACTGTTGCACAGCGCAGACCCACCAACGGCTTTGGTGGCGGTCAACGACCTGCTCGCTATGGGGGCTTTGCGAGCCGCGGCTGAATACGGCCTAGTCGTGCCAGACGACCTTAGCGTCATAGGCTTTGACGATATTGTTGCTGCGCGTTTTTTGTCACCAGCTCTAACCACCATGCGCTACCCCGCTCAAGATGTTGGCGCTAAGTTAATCGAACAACTCCTCACGGCCATTGAAGATCCGACTTACGAAGGCGATTTTCTTGTCAAACCCGAACTTGTCGTGCGCCAAAGCACCACAATAGTCAAGCAACGTTAGAGCTTGCCGACCAACGAAGTTAGCTAGGTTGTGAAGGTGATACTGCTGTGTTCGCAAGCTGGTTTAAGAAATCAACACCGGGGTTAGCGGGATCGTCCACTATGTTTCGTGAGGTTTCGAACAGCTCGATTGCTTCATCGTTGGCACCTTGTCGCCAGAGCACGATTCCCATGTTGTTGTAGATCTCGGCTTCGGCTTGTTTGGTTATCGCTTCGCTATGCATTGGTTGAGCCGCGATGAGGAACTCCATCGCTTGTTCTAGTTGTGCGTCATCGCCGTGGCGTGCCAATATTCCGGCCATTCCGTTGAGACCGTAATAGTCTTGCTTGGCTAATTCGCGTGACCTAGATGTTTCTTCAATGATGTTCTCATCTTTACTCAACAACGCATAACCCAAAAACTGGCTGTAATCGATAACTTGGTGACTGCGAGCAACTCTTTCCCATCCATCTAGGTCTGTTTGGGTAACTATCTCCGCAAAGTAGTCCGCAGCAATATCATCTGGCTGGATTTGAATTTGTTCGTCGGGGTTGCCGTCTTCAAGGACTTCTCGCAGAAATCCGTAATCTCGAACCGCCCGGCCGTGGTCAACACGGTTGGTTCGGTAGGTATGAAACACTGGCCGGTCGGTGGTTTCTAAGAACCTCTGTAAGGCCTCTTGTTGTGCTTCGACGGAAATGTTAGCGATACTGTCGTACAGATTGCCGGGGAACATAATCCCGTGCGCCTCGGCGTAGCGAATATCTGGACGACGGTTTTCTGCAAAGTGGTTGTAAGCCAGTGGCAATACAATCTCGTCACCGAAGGTGATTAGTACTGCATCTTCGGGAAGCAATTCAAACACCATGTCTGCGAAACGTTGGGCGAAGTCCGCATCAGCACGGTTGTTGGCCTCCCAATGGCCGGCTAGCGACCAAATTACCATAACCAAACCAGTGCTAGCTATCGCTACCGACCTCACCACTGAACGTGTCAACGTCGGCAAACTCAGCTTGTCAGTAAGCCACAACCCAACGTGATGTAAACCTATCGCAACCCAAATCCCCAACAGACCATAGCTAACCGACGGGTAAGCACGAAAAACGTAGGTGTGTTGGTAATCGAAATCGAAATTCAAAAGCAGGACCAAAACCACGCTTTGCGAAACAAACACTACCGGTGTCGCCCAACGGCTAACCCCATCAAACATTTCTCGGCGACCGCCATTACGGCGCTTGCGGCCACGGCGTGCTTGCGGGGCACGTTGTTCTTTTCGCTGAACCAATAACACGTACAGCCCCACGAGTGCGAATAGGAAGCCGACGAAGGTCATCTGCCATACAACATCGGAACTGAACCAGGTGAAAAACTCAATCCGGTCTGACCAACCCGCTGAAACGCTCGAGTCCACATCTCGGTATCCGTCACGAGCGATATGTCCTCTGATCCTGTCCCACGTGTCGAGCGGGCCGGGAAAACTGAACGTGGGTTTTTGCACGGAACGCAACACCATCCAGATGTATGGCACAAGCAGCGACGGCACGAATACGGCCACCAACTGCAACCAGCGTTTTAGCGCCGCGCCCCACATGGGTAAAAGTGCCAGAAAAAGCCCTGGCGTGGCCAACACCATTAACGGCCAATGGTTCGCCAAACTAATGCCATACAAACATGCCAGAGCGACCCAAGCTCGGTCGTTTGCGGGGTTGCGTCGCAGGTACAACAACAACGCAAACACCACAAAGAAAAGCAGGGCATTGAGAGTGTAAACCTCGGTGATAATCGCTTGAGCCCAGAAGTGTTCTGACACACCGAACAACCAGGCACCCACGAGCGCGGCGATTGGCCCAACCCGCATCAACCGAACGCAAGCATAAACCGCGCCACAAGCAAGCGCTCCGAGCACGCCGCTTAGCAGATGGCCAAGAAACGCGTCCGAACCCCAAGGAAGCTTCAAGAATATGTTGGCTAAAAGGGTATGGACGGGGTAACCGGGCGGATGTCCGATGCCTAAGTACTTGCCCACCAACAAAAACAACCCGTCATCTTCAAGCGACACGGTGCGAGGCGTGGTGATGAAATAAAGCATCAAAGGCCCGACCACGGCCAGCGCGCCAGCCACAAGATCGATGCCGATCTTGATGCCCGGTTGTTCGGGCGCGGCGTTATTGCGCTTGGAGCGCTGCTGAGTTTGTGTTCTGCTCACGTTCGAAGATCGACGGTTAGCCACAACCGTCAAATTATACTTCTTTTGGTGCTGGGTGTGTGCCCGTTTTCGGTGTTGCGTCGCCGCGGTGCCGCAATTCTTCAATCAATTCTTCAATTTTGGGTCTTCTGGCCTGGCCCGGTTGCGGTCAACTTGTTGCGGGTGTGTGATCGTCGAGCCATTTACGCCAATCGGCATCGTCTCTTGCGGCGGATGCTGCACCTTCACTTCCGTATAGGTACATCCAGATTGAGACCATGGTCATGCCGCCACCGTCTTCGGAAGTCAGAAACGCAGTACCGGGTGCTGGGTGGTCTACGAGCAGGGTGATTTTGCGGGTGCCGATGTCGACTACGGTGCCGCTGAGTTTCGTTGCTGGCGTAGCCGCGATAGTGATCTGTTCGCCTATTTTGGGTTCTTCGGTTATGCCTAACCCGTTGGTGAGGATGCCCCAGCCTTCATCAGGTGATACGGCCCAAACCACCATCGGTAACGCCGCAGTAGCGGTTTGGCCAACGAAGTGTTTGAGGTGGAGTTGAAGGTTGGACAAAAAGAGTTTCCAGCCGTCGGTCATCGCCGCGTATTGTGGGTCATCGTCAGCGAACCCGGCGTTGTGCAATCTCACTGTGCAGGTGTTGTCTTGGTGCGCTTCAATTGTCCATTCGAAACTCAACCCCTTTACGCCTTCGCCACCGTCGAAGACCACGCGATGCGGTGGTTCCCACACAGCGACCCGGCCTGCTATCTGCATTTCAGGTTCGGGCCCAAATGATGCGGTGGCGGATCCGCCAGCTGTTTCTTCAACTTGGTGGGGCACGTACCACGATGATATGCCGGGCCCGGTAGCTACAGCCCGCCATACCGTCTCAATATCGCCGTTTACCTTCACGGCAAGGTCTATTGCTCGGTTTGTTTGTGTCATGGTGTTATTGTCCTCGGTGGTGTCTTGCTTGTCAAGATTGATGTTGATGTGTTTAGTGGGTGATCTGCTTGCGTCTACTGTTAGGGTTGGGTTTGTAGGGCTGCTAGGTGCTCAACTATTTGATGTTCGTTGGCACCGATGCGGAGTTGGTTGACAGCACCGCAGTTGATGTTGTGCGCCACGCCTACAGCGGCGGCAAAATCCTCTTCGGGGATTGTTTGGCAGACGCGTAGCCAGTTGCGATCCCACAGATCGGTCTCAGTGAGCCGTGTTGTGGGGACCAGCATGGTTAGGCGAGCAGTGCTGCGGGTCGGGTCGGTTGGGTGCGGGCGCAGCGAGAAAAGCTCTACGTGGCCCGCTTGCCATTGGACAACAGTGCCGGGAACCAAAACGAAGGCACCGGTCACATGGTCAAGGACCGGCCATTGGTCACGTGGTCTTTCGGTGAGAGCGGTGACCAAACGGTTTTTGGGTACCCAGTTTGCAAAGTGCCGACCGTAGCGGTCGGAGAGGGTTAGGTGTGCCGGGAAGAATGGTGCGATTGAGTTCCGATGCAAGTATTTGAGGTGATATATCTCCAGGAAACCGTCTGTGAGTAGTTTCCAGTTGCAGTTGAGATTGAATTCTTCTGTGGCGTAGTGTGTCATTTCTGCGAGGCCGAGTTCGCTGAACATTTCGTCAAGTTCAGGGCCTAGCCAATCAGTGACCGAGATTGTGGACGCTTGGTTGGGTGTGACCCAAATTATCCCGTGGCGTTGTTCGCATGGCAATTGACGCAAACCGCTAGTACAAGGTTCGCTGGAGTAAAGACTGGCGGCCGATACGGCTCGCAGTGACCCGTCAAGGTTGTAAGACCAACCGTGGAAGCCGCAGGAGAAGATTCGTGCTGAACCCGAATTGCGGGGTTCCACGGTTGAGCCTCGGTGGGCACAGACGTTGTGCATGGCTCGTACTTGGCCGTCTTGGTCTCGGGTCACGATCAGGGGCGTACCAGCGAGTTCCAGGGTCACAAAGTCACCAGCTTCTGCGAGTTCACTTGCAGCAAGCGCAGCAACGGGGTTTGAGGCGATCAGTGCAACCTCTTCGCGGTGATTCGCTTCGTCAACATAAATCTTTGCATCGATGGGTTTGAAGGGTTTGGCCGCTGGTGTGGGGCCTTCTTGTATTTTACTTAGCAGGCGTTCGCCAAGCGCAAGTTCCATCTCTCGGCGCATACAAGTTAACTTACCATAGTCCGCTCTGTCACACCCCACCTATATTCTCTGCTAACATGACCCATCCAAACGGGCTCAAGCGATCCGCTGACATTAGGAGGTGACTACTATGGCAATGTGTATGACGGCTTCTGAGGAAGCCCCTGCGCCTGCGACGCAATCTGTGGCGATCCGAACTTGCCGGAAACTGCTCGGCCCGTTGATGTATCGACACCCGTCTCATGCGGCGTTGCCTCATGTTGTCAGTTTTTCTGGTGGTCGCTCTAGCGCAGCGCTGTTGTTCATGGCAGCCAAAGAGGGTCTGCTCGACGCGAGTCGAGGGGATGTGGTCCTGTTCGCCAACACATCTGCTGAACATCCCGGCACCTATGAGTTCGCTGCCGAGTGCAAGCGTCGTATCGAAGCAGATTTCGGCCTGCCGTTCTTCTGGTTTGAATTCACCACGGTGGAGGATGCTTGGCGGGGCGAATACTGGCGCAAGCTCAGCTATCGCTTGGTGAAGCCGGTGCCCATTGAGGTTGACGCCGATGGCTACCGTTCGAACGGCGAGCTCTTTGAAGACTTGGTTAGCCTGCAGGGGATGTTACCGAACGTCCACAGCCGCACCTGCACCGCGAAGCTCAAGTTGTACCCCTCCCACATTCTCCTCGGTGAGTGGCTCGGTGGCACCGATGGACCTGCTCACGCTGGCCATCACTGGTATGTGCCGGAAGATGAAGTCTG
>JAHQYM010000045.1 GCA_024421095.1 Acidimicrobiia bacterium | reverse complement strand
CGCATCACATTATTTGGTGGTCAAACAACGGACCCACCAACCTAGAAAACCTCGTATTAGTGTGCAACGACTGCCACCACAAAATCCACGACGATGGCTGGCAAGTCCACAAACACCCCGACACAGGCAAATACTACCTCAAATCCCCAACCCACCCCACAGACAAGCGCCCAGCGGTTTCGTCAGATAAGCCGGCAAGGAACTCGCTAGGCGAACCGACGACCCAACCATCAGGCAAGCGCCCAACAACCCCAACAGACAAACCCTCAACCAACCCGTCGAGTGAGTCGCCCGCCTCTTCGGTGGCTGAGGCTCCGACTAACTCGTTGGGTGAGCGTCCGACAGTCCCACCAGACGTACCCTCAACCCGCCCAACCGGTAAGCATCCGGCTGCCCCGCCGGATAAGTCGGCAAAGACCTTGCCAGATGAACCCTCAACCAACCCACCCGATAAACATCCAACAATCTCACCAAATGAACCCTCAACCAACCCGTCGAGTGAGTCGCCCGCCTCTTCGGTGGCTGAGGCTCCGACTATCTCGTCGGGTGAGCGTCCGACAGTCCCGTCAGACAGACCCTCAACCCGCCCAACCGGTGAGCACCCGGCTGCCCCGCCGGATAAGTCGGCAAGGACCTTGCCAAACGAACCCTCAACCAACCCACCCGACAAACATCCAACAACCCCGCCAGACAATCCCGCAACCAACCCATCAGGCAAGCACCCAACAGTTCCACCAAACAAACCCTCAACCAACCCGTCGGGTGGTTCCCCCGCCGCTTCGGTGGGTGAGTCCGCGACGAACTCGTCGGGTGACCCCGCAATCCGCCAATCAGGTGAGCGCCCGACCGGTTTTTCCGACAAACCCGCGAGGACCACGTCACTTGGGTCCTCAACCAGCGGGCCCGGTGACTCCTTGGACGTTTCGGTGAATGAGTCGTTGAGCGGTCCAACGGGTGAGCGCCCAGCGGTTTCGGTGAATGAATCGTCGACCCACTCATCAGATGAGCGCCCCACCGTTTCGGTCGATGAGCTCTTGAGCGACCCGTCAGGTGAACGCCCACCCTTTTCGGTGAGTGAGTCGTCGACCGGCTCAACTGATGAGCGCCCCGCCGTTTTGTCAGATAGGTCCGCGAGGAACTCGTCAGGTGAGTCACCGACACGCGAGTCCGGTGAGTTCCCGGTGGTTTCGGTGGGTGAGTCGTCGAGCGTTCCAACGGGTGAGCGTCCGGTGGTTTCGGTAATTGAGTCGTCGACCCGCTCATCAGATGAGCGCCCCACCGTTTCGGTGAATGAGTCGTTGAGCGGTCCAACGGGTGAGCGCCCAGCGATTTCGGTGAATGAATCGTCGACCCACTCATCAGATGAACGCCCCACCGTTTCGGTGAGTGAGTCGTCGAGAAACTCGTCGAGTCCGCCAGACCGTGCTCAAACCCGCGCAGAATCGGCTCAACCGGTTGCCGTCGACGCACCCCAGTCGACCATCCAGACTACGCCCGGGCTCACGCATGGAGACCAAACTCAGCGAAAGAAACAGACAAGTTCCGACACCGAACAACACCCCGCGGTCAGTAGCACCAGCCACGACCCGGTCGACGGTATCGACACCTCCTAAAGGCCGCGCCGATGGGTGTCCACCCACCTGTCGTCGGGTTGTCCCAAGTAGACCCTGGGCTACATCAACCAACGACGACCAGTAGCCACGCGCGTTGGTTTTGTTGCTACTGTGAGTTCGGGCGATGGGTCGGCCGCCCACCTACAGGGTCAACTTCCATACCGATCCGCCAAGCCCTCAACTGAATGTCAACACCGATTCTGGATGAACACGCCCGTACACACAACGATGTCCACTCCACCCTCAAACGCGAAGAGTCGCTATGCACGCGAAATGCAGGTTGTTATTCGGGAACACCCACCACATACTTACCAAACGACGATGTCACGTCGCTATTCACACGAGATGTCGGTTGTTATTCGGGGGGTTCTTTGGTTAGGACGTTTAGGAAAGGTGCGTAGCGGTAAACTCTGTTGCGTGACTTGCCCGTGATTTCGGTGACTATTTCGAGTTGAGCCATCTGCTTGAGGAGGCCACTAATGGTTGTAGGTGTTGCACCGAGTTGCGCCGATGCGTAATGAATAGTAGTGATGGGTTGCTGGGTCAACAGATCAAGAAGCGGCCATCCGTACTTACCGAAATTGTGGGTGACCGCGAGTTGTCGGTGTGTTTCGCTGAGTGCGGTAAGCTGACTCGCGACCCGCACGGCATCGTTCGCAGTGGAAGCAACTCCCGTAAGAAAAAACTTGAGCCAACCCTCCCAATCACCTCGGTTTCTGATTGCGTTGAGTCGCTCGTAATATTCAAGCCGGTTCTTTTTCAAGAAAAGGCTCAGATAAAGCAAAGGGCGGGTCAATGTGCCGCGACTAGCCAAGAGCAAGGTGATGAGCAAACGACCCACACGACCGTTGCCATCCAAGAACGGGTGAATGGTTTCGAACTGTGCATGGGCAAGCCCAGACAACACAAGCGCCGTGTCGCCGCTTTCGTTGAGATAAATTTCAAGGTCATCGACGGCCGCTACAAGGTCGTCGGGAGACGGGGGAACGAAGGAGGCTGTGGCCAAAGTACGTCCCGCCGGGCCGATCCAGTTTTGCGACTTGCGAAACTCCCCAGGTGTTTTTTCTTGTCCTCTCGTCCCGGTCAACAATTCCTCGTGAACTCGCCGAATTAACCTGCCCGACAATGGCAATTCGTTCAGCAAACTCAGCCCCAAGTCCATGGCGCGTACATAGTTGACCGTCTCATGGATGTCCACCAAGGGACTTGCACCCCGAACTTCGACTTCGTGAGCAAACAAGTCGTCTAGGCTTGATTGGATTCCTTCAATCTGGGAACTCAACACTGCCTCTCGCCGAACATAGGCTGCGACAAACAAATCGGGGTTCGGTAACGTGGCCGCCATTCCATCTAAGCGCCCTAAGGCGGTTGTTGCTTGTGCCAATAACTCAAGAAGTTCGTTGTCCCAATGCAACGGCGGGTCGGGAGGAAGCGGATTCGGGACGAACGCTTGGTACCCAGCTAGCTGCGGGTGGTAACGGCCAGCTCTTGTGTTTGTCAACATATTCCTTATTCCAATAATCGGCATACAGGGAGGCACAACACTCCCTTATTCCATTTTACAGCAGATACTGGAATAAGAAATTCTCCTAGGGAAGGTTGATTGGAGCCCGAGACAGGAATTGAACCTGCGACCTGCTGTTTACAAGACAGCTGCTCTGCCGGCTGAGCTACTCGGGCGTTATTTCAGGTTAACGGTAAATGCGCTGAACAGTGCTAGTATTTTCGTATGCCCCGTATAGTGCGTCAGAATATGACAAACTGGAGCATACTAGCACTCGCAACCGAGGAGCCAAGCCGATGAATACCACAGGACGCTACGCCGCATCCGACAACTCGTTCACAAAATCAGCAACGACCGCTGCCGCAAGGGGTGGGTTATTGATCGCCATTGCGATAGTAGTCGGGTTCTTGCTGTTATGGCGAGGTTTCGACAGCGGCGGCACAATCAATGCCGCCGATGAAGGCAGCACAACCACTACCACTGTTAACGGCACGGAAACCACAACTACCACAGAAGCACCAGACCCCAACGAAACCGACCCGCAACCACCCACCTCAACCACCTCACCAGCCCCAGTCGTGGTCGACCCACCCAATTCTGTGAAAGTTGTGGTGATGAACGGGCGCGGTGAAGCGGGATTAGCAGGCAGACGTTCAGATCATCTGAAGACCCAAGGGTATGTGTCAATAGCGGTCAACGCAGTTTCAAGCGACCAAGCACTAAGCCGCGTTTACTATACGCCAGACTACGCCGACGAAGCCGAACTTGTTGCGGTGGCGTTAAATGGGGCACCCACGGTCACCGAAGCGGCACCGACCGACCCGCTCACCTTAGTCAGCGAAACCTACCGAGAAGCGGCCAGCGACTACCACATTTACGTTCTACTTGGGGCAGACGCAGTTCTTGGCTGACATCCGCACCTAAAGAGGCTGCCACACTGAAGCCAAGCTAAGACCATCGGTTGAGTTGTGCGCGTATTGGCGTGCCCCGACAAATTTCGTGGCACCGCAACCGCCAGCGAAATCGCCAACACCGTGGCCGCAGCAGCAAACGCTGTCGGCTGGCAATGCAAAACGCAACCTCTAGCCGACGGGGGCGAAGGAACACTCGCCGCTCTCGGTGGAGCCAATCGCACGACCACAGTCACCGGACCTCACGGATTGGGTGTACAAGCCCAATGGCGCCTCAGCAATTCCCGAGCGGTAATCGAAATGGCTCAAGCATCGGGGCTCAGCATTGCCGGAGGCGCACAAGGCAACGACCCGATAGCCGCCACGAGCGCCGGCACGGGCGAGTTGATCGCTACGGCTACCGACTCTGGAGCCACCACGATCATCGTTGGTTTAGGCGGATCAGCAACAACCGATGGGGGTTTGGCTGCGCTTGAGGCAATGGCACCGTTAGCTCGTTATAGGCGGGTCAACATTGAAGTTGCCGCCGATGTGCAAACCAAGTTTTTGGATGCGGCGGAAGTTTTCGCGCCTCAAAAAGGAGCTTCAAAAGCCCAAGTCGCTTTGTTGCGAGGAAGACTGGCGCGGCTAGCACAAATTTACCGAACCGAATACGCTATTGATGTTACCGAAGTGGCGCGCAGTGGTGCCGCGGGTGGACTCGGCGGTGCGTTGCTAGCAGTCGGAGCGAACCTTTGCGATGGATTCGAGTTGATCGCCGAAGCGGTGGATTTGCATCAACAAATCGAACCCGCCGACCTAGTAATCACCGGTGAAGGTTGCCTAGACAGCACATCGTTTCAAGGCAAGGTAGTTGGCGGAGTGGCGCAAATCTGTCAACAAATGGGTGTGCCAGTGTTGGCCATCGTGGGCCAAGCACTAGGAAATACTGCTGAGTTGATTCCAACTGTGGACTTGACCAAGACATTCGGGGCAGAGCGCGCCAAACAAGATACCCTCGCAGTGGTTGAACAAGCCACCAAAGATTGGCTCAGCGCCTACCTTTAGCGCTCACAGCCCAAGCAGCGAGGGCCACAACGATCACGAAAAACAGGCCATATTGCAGGATCCCAGCGAGAGCCCCGACAAGCCAAGAGACGAGGGTGATAACACCAAAACCTGCTAGTGCAGCAATCAACACAACCGCAGGAAAAGGCAAACTATTTTGCTTAGCTGATTTGTTCATACCATTAGACTAGTCCAACGAAGAAAGGAATGTACCTATGAACGTCACCGTCCGAATCCCAACCACGCTGCGTGTTCTCACCGCAGGCGAATCAGAGATATCAGTTGAAGGCGGCACGGTAGCCACCGTCCTTGACAACCTCGAAAGTTCGCACCCTGGGTTCAAAGAACGAATCCTTGACGACGCCGGAGAACTGCGCCGTTTCGTGAACCTTTTTGTGAGTGATGACGACGTGCGTTTTCTCGAAGGTCTCAACACACCGGTCCCTTCGGGTGAAACGTTGAGCATTGTCCCAGCAGTAGCCGGTGGCTAAGCGAAGAAAAATCGGGCGTGGTAGTTGCTATTTTCGTATCTTCCAGATTGACTAGCACTCGCGGCACGAGAGTGCTAGCACAAGAAACCCAACAAAACCAAGCAGCAAAAATCTGGAGGAATTGTGGCAAAAACCATTCAATTCGATGAACAAGCCCGGCGAAGCCTCGAATCGGGGATGAACCAACTCGCCGATGCAGTCCGAGTGACCCTAGGCCCCAAAGGGCGCAATGTGGTCCTTGAAAAGAAGTGGGGAGCTCCGACCATCACCAACGATGGCGTGTCAATAGCCAAAGAAATCGAGCTTGAGGACCCCAACGAACGCATCGGTGCCGAACTAGTCAAAGAAGTAGCAAAAAAGACTGATGATGTGGCCGGCGATGGCACCACAACCGCCACCGTATTGGCATGGTCAATGGTACGCGAAGGTTTGCGCAACGTTGCCGCAGGTGCCAACCCGATGTCGCTCAAGCGTGGCATCGAACAAGCAACCGAAATCGCTGTAGCAGCTATCGCCAACAACGCCCAAGACGTATCAGACGACAAAGACCAGATCGCCAATGTTGCGGCTATTTCTTCGGCAGACCCAGAGATCGGCGCCACCATCGCCGATGCAATCGAAAGCGTCGGCAAAGATGGTGTGATCACCGTGGAAGAAGGCCAAACCTTCGGCCTTGACCTCGACTTTGTTGAAGGTATGCGATTCGACAAAGGCTACATTTCGCCCTACAGCGTCACCGACACCGAACGCATGGAAGCGGTGTTAGACAACCCATACGTGCTGCTTGTCAGCTCCAAAATCTCCGCGGTTCGTGACCTACTGCCACTGTTAGAGAAAGTGATGCAGGCGAGCCGCCCGTTGCTAATCATCGCTGAAGATGTTGAAGGCGAAGCGCTCGCAACCCTAGTGGTCAACAAAATACGTGGCACATTCACTTCCGTTTCCGTGAAAGCACCAGGTTTCGGAGACCGCCGCAAAGCCATGCTACAAGACATCGCAATTCTCACCGGTGGTCAAGTAATCTCCGAAGAGGTCGGCCTCAAACTTGAAGGTGTAACGCTTGACATGCTTGGCCAAGCGCGCAAGATCGTGGTCACCAAAGACGAAACCACGGTTATCGAAGGAGCGGGCGATGCAGCTGATGTGGCTGGTCGGATCAACCAAATCCAAGCTGAGATCGACAACACCGACTCCGACTACGACCGCGAGAAACTCCAAGAACGCCGTGCCAAACTCTCTGGTGGCGTGGCCGTGCTCAAAGTCGGTGCCGCCACCGAAGTTGAACTGAAAGAAAAAAAGCATCGCATTGAAGATGCCGTATCAACCACCAAAGCTGCCATCGAAGAAGGTGTTGTAGCCGGTGGGGGAACCACCCTCATCCGTGCTCAAAACACCCTCCATAATGCCATCGGCGACATCGCTGACCCAGACGAGCAGGTAGGGGCGCGTATCGTGGCTAAAGCACTAGAAGGCCCGCTTTACCAGATAGCGGTCAACGCCGGCATGGAAGGCGGAGTCGTGGTTGAGAAAGTTCGCAACCTTGAAGGCTCCAACGGCCTCAACGCCGACACCGGTGAATACACCGACCTGATCGCCTCGGGTATTATCGATGCTGCCAAAGTAACTCGCTCAGCGCTCCAAAATGCGGCCTCCATTGCTGCCTTGTTCCTCACCACGGAAGCTGTCATAGCTGACGCACCAGAAGAATCGGCTGCACCAGCTATGCCCGATATGGATTACTGAGATTGCCAGTCTCGCACTGCGTGAAACGTTAGCCGACAAAGCTGGCCGGCGGGGCTGATGCACGACACTGAACTGCATGCGGTTTGTGAAGCGTTGGCCCCGTTAGTTGGCGTGTGGCGAGGTTCCGGGGGCGGCCACTATCCGACCGTCCCCGATTTCTCCTATCTTGAAGACCTTGAGTTCTCCCATATCGGCAAACCATTCTTGGCGATGGCTCAACGCACCCGAGACCCGCACAGCGATGCGCCGATGCATTCCGAGTTCGGTTATCTACGCCCACAACCGCACTCAAACATTGAGTTGGTGGTGGCGCAACCAACCGGTGTGGTAGAAATACACGTCGGCTCGGTGGTCACCACTGCAGAGTCTTTGGTGCTCGACTTTCGCACCGAACGCGTTGAGGGCACACGCACCGCCAAACCGATCACGGAGGTTCGTCGTCGGCTTGAAGTGTCAGGCAAACAGTTAATCTCAGAGATGTGGATGGCAGCAATGGGCGAGCCACTAACCCATCATCTGCGCGCCGAATTAACTCGCACCGACGAGCGGCGTGGCTTTTGGGACGTGCGTTGAATACCTTTGCTGCTTGGCTCGGTTTACTCAACGCTCGGTGACGATAGCGTGAACCTGTGAATGCCCGCTCGCGTAGTCAGCAACGCCTCGTGCGACCCTGGGGCCCAGAACAGCCAAACAGTGGACGCATCAACGCCGAATTGGCGACTGAGGAGCCATTAGCGATTGAGCTTGACGGGGTTCGTGTCACAACCACCATGCGCACTCCCGGCAACGACTTCGAGTTAGCTGTCGGGTTTTGTCACAGCGAAGGGCTGCTAAACGGGCATCCGGTGCTCACGGTGAAATACTGCGAAACTGCTTCAGCGCTGGCAACCGAGTTCAACGTGGTGAGCGTCTCCACCGGTGGCGAAGCTCCGCGACCCACCCCAAGGCTCACGGCCACCACTTCCTCTTGTGGATTCTGCGGCACCGACGAAATCGACCAGCTTGCCTCTTCGCTTGGTCCTCTCTCTGGGCCTCAATTCGCTTGGGAACATCTCGCCAAAGCACCTGACGCACTGCTTGAACAGCAAACCCTTTTTGCCAAAACAGGAGCGGTGCATGCGGCGGGGGTAATTCACCGAGATGGTTCAGTGTTGACGGCGCGCGAAGATGTTGGACGCCATAATGCTGTCGACAAAATAATAGGTCGCCTGCACTTTGATAATCAGCTTCCCGCTCAGGGGTTGGCGATTGTGGTTAGCGGTCGCGCGAGTTTTGAGTTGGTACATAAAGCTTGGGCAGCAGGTTTTCGTGCGTTGGTTTCGGTGAGCGCACCAACAGCATTAGCTGTCGCCACCGCCAAACGAGCAGACATGCAGCTAGCCGGGTTCGCCCGTTCTGGTGCCCTCACCATTTACACATCGTCTTAAAAGCCAAGTTTACCGACCTGCTAACGCTAACTGAACGGAACGGAACCGTAGGCTTGAAGAATGCTTGATTCTGTGGGTACCAAAAACGGTTTAACCGTGCTGCATCTGTTTTGTAAACGGACGGCTGCGGCTAACAAAGCGATGATCATTGCGAGCATTGAAACCGCTCAAGCCGCTGGAACACAGGTGGTGAACTTGGCCGTATTAGGCCACAAAGCGGATCTTTGTTTTATGGCGTTGCACCGTGAAGGTTGGCCTTTGCGAGACCTGCAAACCGCTTTAGAACGCGCTGGCCTTCTCGTCACCGACAGTTTCGTGTCTATCACAGAACTGTCTGAATATGCCTTAGGGCTAGGCGAAGCAGTAAAAAAAGCTCGCCTGTATCCGCAACTGCCACCTCAAGGTAAGTCGGCTTGGTGTTTTTACCCAATGACCAAGCGGCGCAACGAAACCCACAACTGGTATCGGCTACCGTTTGATAAACGCAAGGAACTTATGAATGAGCACGGCGCTTCGGGGCGCAAGTTCACGGGACGTATCGTGCAACTAATCACGGCATCGACTGGGCTTGATGACTGGGAGTGGGGCGTAACCTTATTCGGCACCAATATTGACGACCTGAAAGACACTGTTTACGCCATGCGTTACGACACAGCCTCAGCTCTCTACGGCGAGTTTGGGCAGTTTTATTTCGGGTTGGTTGGCCCCGTTGATGAGATAGTTAACCGGACCTGTTAGCCGCGCTGACATAGCCTTGGAGCAGGTCATTCTCGGTTGCTGCGGGGTCTCTTTGCGAGGGGTCACCGAAACCGCCGCCACCAGGTAGTTCAAGTATCAAACGCCGCTCGGCGGGCACCGTCTCTTTGCCTTTCGTTGGAAACGGAGTGCCATCATCTAGATACACTGCCCCGGGTGCTCCGGGCTGGCCTCCCTGTCTTCCCCTCGCCGGGTTTTCAACACGGTCAAACATCGCTGAGAACTCAAAAAGGTAGCCATCCGTAGGGCCGACCTCAATGACTTGACCTAACCCCCCGCGTTGACGGCCGACGCCTCCGCTATCGCCGCGAATTTCTTTACGCCAAATAATTATCGGGCCGACTTGCTCAGTGGCCTCAACGGACATGGTGCGCACGCCCGAAGGGAACGCCGTAGCCGTAAGCCCGTCAAGGTGAGGGCGAGCGCCACCGCCGCCACTGTTGAACATCAACAACTCAACCGGAGGTTTGAGGTTTTGGGGGTCAGCACTGCGAGCGCTTGCTTGAAAGTTCCACAACGCCCCAGACCCCTCAGCGGGTATGCGCTCTGGCAAGGCAGAGGCGATAGCGCCTAGGCACAAGTCGGTCACGAAATGCCCGATCACATGACGCACCGCGACCGGGTTGGGGTGTTTAGCGTTGAGGATAACCCCTGGCGGAGCGCTCACCGTGAACGGCTCTAGCGATGCGAAATTGTTAGGCAACTCAGGTGCCAACGCAACCAGCATTCCGTAAGTGAAATACGCTTCGGCATAGGTGAGCGGAACGTTCACACCGAACTTACTCAACGGTGACGTACCGCTGAAATCGGCGTGCATGCCGTTGGCGGTGACGGTGACACGCACACTCAAGGTGAGGGTATGGTCGTATCCGTCTACGGTCATTTTGTTGTGGTAGGTGCCTGGTGGAACTGACCGCAAAGCGTCTAGCGTGGCCTTGCGGGTGCGTGCAAACACGAACTCGGCTAGGCGTTCTAGGTCTTTGAGGCCAAACTCGTCAAACATGGCGCAAAGTCGCCGTCTTCCCGTTTCGTTGCATGCCGCTAAGCCGAAAATGTCACCTACGACTTGGTCGGGCTCACGCACGTTTTGTGATATCACCGCAACCAGATCACGGTTTAGCTTGCCTCGTTCTGCCCATTTGAGGATAGGAATGCGGATCCCTTCTTCGTAGACCTCGCGGGCTTCGGGGCCATAACCACGCCCGCCGATATCAACAACATGCGCGGTGGATGCGAAAAACCCCACGTGAGCGCTATTGTAAAAGACCGGTGTGGCCACGGTTATGTCGTGGAGATGGCCAGTGCCTTTCCAAGGATCGTTGGTTATGTAGACATCGCCTTCGTAGATGCGTTCGGGGCCGATGTCGTTGATGAAATGCCGCACGGCTGCGGCCATGGTGTTGACGTGGCCTGGCGTACCAGTTACAGCTTGCGCGATCATGCGTCCGTGGACATCGAAGATGCCCGCGGAGAGATCACCCGCCTCTCGAACTGAGGTGCTAAACGCAGTACGAACTAAGGTCGCTGCTTGTTCTTCAACAACGGCAATGAGACGGTTCCACATGACTTGGTTGTGCAAGTCGGTGGTTTGCCGGGCGCTCGTGTTCATCGGGGCACCTGAACTCGTCTGATCAAAAGTGAACCATCGGACTGAACCACGCAAGCGTGTTGAGCACCAAGCACGGTTGTGGTTTGCGGTTCAAAGATTAGTGCTGGGCCAACCACCAAATCCGCGGGTTTCAGCCGTGAGCGGGGGAACAATCCAGCTTCGACGCTACCGCTTGATGTCGGATCATACATTTGCCGAGTCTGCTCAGGAGCAACCCGATTACCGATTCTGGAAAGTTCCACCAACGCCGCTGGTTCCTCCACGGAAGACACTCTCACTGCCCAACTGACCGCTTCAATATTCAGCTGGTCAATCGCACGGCCAAAGAACTCTAAGTAAGACTTGGTGAACTTAGCGGCCAATAATTCTGCAGCAAACTCGTCGAATTCGCCTTCATCTAAACTCACCGGTATTTCCCATCCCTGACCCGCATAGCGCATCGACACTTGGCGTTCAACGGATATCGCCGGTTCAACAGAACTTGCTTCATGAGCCCGATCATCAGCAAGGCCAACCCGCACAAAAGACTCAGCTTCAGCAGTCAACTCGGCGAGCAGCGCATTAGCTCCCAGATAATCAAAATCGGCGGTGGTTGTATAAAAACTTCGGATAGCTTCGTAAGAAAACGGGGCACGCAGAAAACCAATCGCCGAACCCACCCCCGCGCCACTCGGCACAATCAACTCATCAAGACCCAACTTGTCGATCAAACGCGAGGCATGCAACGGCGCTCCCCCACCAAAAGCAATCATCGAAAAGCCTGACAAGTCACGACCACCTTCAACCGCATGCACTCGAGCCGCGTTGGTCATGTTTTCGTCCACAACTTCAACAATCCCTACCGCCGCAGCTGCGTTATCAAGCCCCAACGGGCCACCAACACCAGCGGCGATCGCTTCACCCGCCAACTGAGGGTTGAGCAGAATGTCCTTCGCACCAAAAGTGTCGGGATGCAAGCGACCAAGCAACAAATTGGCATCGGTAACCGTGGCATCATCGCCTCCACGCGCATATGCGGCAGGGCCGGGATCACTGCCAGAACTGTGCGGACCAACACGTATCTGCCCCAATGAATCGACTTGAACGATAGAACCACCGCCCGCACCAATCTCGATCATCTCGATAACTGGAATAGAAATAGGCATCCCGCTACCTTTCTTGAAACGGGAACGCCGGTCAACCTCAAATACTTTGGCGGTGCGGGGAACATAATCTTCAATGAGTGCAATTTTCGCGGTGGTACCACCCATGTCGTAGGAAAGCACACGGTCTAAGCCATAACGCGCAGCCAAGTCGGCAGCAAAAATGGCACCACCCGCCGGCCCCGACTCAATGAGACGCACCGGGAACTCCGCCGCAGTTTCAACACTCATCAACCCACCCCCAGAATGGATCAAATAAAGCGGGCAACCGACCCCTATTCCTTTCAGTTGATCACGCAAGCGCAACAGATACGATGCCATCAATGGTTGCACATAAGCGTTGGCGCAAACCGTATTAAAACGCTCGTATTCGCGCATCTGCGGCGAAACTTCACTACTAATAGACACGGCAACCCCGCTGAGTTCTTTCTTCAGCAAGCTACGAAACCTACGCTCGTGCATCCCATTGCGGTAGCTGTGCAAAAACCCGACCGCCACCGACTCATACCCGGCTACACCAATACGTTCGATAACTGCGCGCGCGGCATCGTCATCAAAGTCGATGAGAACTTCCCCACGTGCGTTCAGCCGCTCACTGATGACGAAACGATCTCTACGTGCGATGAGTGGATCGGGTAGCACAATATTGAGGTCGTACTGCTCGAAGCGGCTTTCCGTGCGGGTTTCTATCACGTCACGAAACCCGGCCGTTGTCACTAGAGCAGTCTTGGCGCCACGCCGCTCAATGAGTGCGTTGGTGGCCAGCGTGGTGCCGTGAATTACTTGGTTGACATCACCGAGCTCGACTCCGCTAGTGCGACTGACTTGTTCGATACTGTAGACAACCCCTTGCTCGGGGGCATGGTATGTGGTGAGAACCTTGCTGGAATGCAACGTACCCGATTCGGTTTGGAGCACGATGTCGGTAAAGGTGCCGCCAACATCAACTCCGACGCGCACCCGCTGTTTACCGCTTCGTTCACCCACTCCCATAATAAGTGTGCCAGCCATAGACATAACAGTAACGCAATTCGCTGCACCTTGCCGCAGAGAACTCAATCAATACACTGCTAGTAGGACACGCCGCTAGACTTGGTGGGCGTGTGTGCCTCTACGTTTGCCGATGTGCTGACAAAAATCGTTGATGTCGAAGGCTGGTTGAGCAAAGAGCAAGCCCGTTGCCTTTACAACCGCGCGGTGGCTTTGCCGCAAGGATCGCAAGTCGTTGAAATCGGTAGTTTTCGTGGCCGTTCCTTGATCGTATTGGCGTGTGCGGCACCAGAAGACGCACAGTTGGTGGCCATCGACCCTCACGCCGGGAATGACCGCGGCCCCAAAGAAATCCGCTCCAATCAAAAACTCGGCGATGCAGACAATCGCGTTTTCAAAGCCAATCTCGACAGGGCGGGCGTGGCCCACCGAGTAACCCACATCCGCAAAATGTCTACTGAAGCTAGCGGTGATGTCAACGGCGATATTAACCTGTTATACATTGACGGTGCCCATCGTTATCGAACGGCCCGCAACGATATCGTCCGCTACGGGAACCGTGTTGTCACTAACGGAACAATGTTGGTGCATGATGCATTCAGTTCCATAGGAGTGACAGGTGCCTTGTTGACATCAACTTTCACTAGTCGGCGATGGCTTTATCAGGGTCGTTGCGGTTCTTTAGCACAGTATCGACGTCAACCTGTTCGCGGCTCGGCCGCGCTAACAAACGTCTTTCAGCAAACTCTGCAACTTGGTTGGTTCCTGCGGAATATCTTTATCAAAACAGCGTTAACCTTGAAGTTGTATCCCTTGACACGAATATTTGGTCACACAACCCGTGATTGGCCATATTGATTGCTTTGAATATTTGGATTAGCCTTGATTTATAACCGGATACCCTTATGAAAGCAAATCCCGCAACCGCAGCACTATTCGCCGACAAAAACCTCGTTGGCACGGAACTCGCTCGCGCCTATACCGCAGAAATCGACACTTGGTTAGAGTCGGTGGTGGCTGGCATTCAAGAGGTTCAAGGCGTGGCGCTCGTTGCGGTTGGGGGCTACGGGCGAGGTACGCTCAGCGTGGGCAGCGACCTTGACCTTTTGCTGATTCACAATAACTCAGGTCATGTGGCTGAAGTAGCGGAACGCATCTGGTATCCGATCTGGGATAGTGGCGTAAGGCTTGGTCATGCCGTGCGTACCATCGACGAAGCACTAGAACTAGCAGCTGATGACCTGGACACGGCCACTTCATTGCTCGACACTCGACTAATCGGTGGTGAAGCTCGCCTAGTCGATGAATTGCAAAAAAAGGCTCGGGAATTGTGGCGCAACAACGCCGACAAAATGCTCACGCGGTTAGTTGAGTCGGTGCGTGAACGCCATGAAACGTCTGGTGAAGTCGCGTTCTTGCTAGAACCTGATTTGAAGCTCGCACGGGGTGGCTTACGCGACATCGATTCGTTGCATTGGATCGACCACACCGAACTTGGCTTGCTGAAAGCCAACGAACGCAGCGAACTGCTTGACCCACATCGGATATTGTTGTCGTCTCGCATTGAACTCCACCGTCAAAGCGGCGCCACAGGCAACCGGCTACTATTGGAAATCCAAGACGAAGTAGCAACCGCGCTCGGCTACCCCGACGCAGACGAACTCATGGCGGCGGTCGCGTCAGCGGCGCGCACTGTCGCTTGGATAACTGATGCAGCGCTGCACCGAATCCATGCGCGTTCAGCACGCCACCGCTGGCGACCCAAAATCCGTCAGTTCGGACATGGCATTGAAATAATTGACGAAACTTTGCGTTTTAGCGGTGATGCGGACATTTCACACGACCCGATAATGCCGCTGCGGGTGGCTTACACGGCGGCCGCCGAAGACGCGTTTATCGAAAGAAGTGTGCTTGATAGGCTCGCCGCAGAAACCCCACCAATGCCCGATGTTTGGCCTGATGAAGCACGCACGATTTTTGTGGACCTACTGTTGTTGGGCTACGAAGCGATCCGGGTACTTGAAGCACTCGACCAAGTTGATTTGTTTTCGCGGTTCTTCCCCGAATGGACACCGAATCGCAGCCGCCCTCAACGCAATGTATATCACCGTTTCACTGTTGATCGGCATTTGCTTGAGACTGCTGCTGAAGCGGCAGCTATCGCCGACCGTGTGGAACGCCCCGATCTATTAGTGCTCGGAGGGTTGTTCCACGACATCGGCAAAGGCTACCCCGGCGACCATAGCGAAGTTGGCGTTGGTTTAACTCGCCGCATCGCTACTCGCATGGGTTACCCACCCGCCGATATCGAAACCTTAGGTACCATGGTGCGCCACCATTTACTGCTACCTGATGTGGCTTCAAGGCGTGACCTTGATGCCACAGAAACGATCAAGTTCGTTGCCGAACAGATCGACTCAGTTGGCACCCTTGAGCTACTCGGCGCACTCACGGAAGCCGATTCAATCGCCACGAGCAAAGCTGCGTGGGGAGTTTGGAAAGCAGAGTTGGTGAAACGGTTGGTCAACCGAACAGCGCACTTGCTGCACACCGGCGACACCATGCTCACCGATCAATTCCCAACTGATCAACAGTTGAAGTTGCTCGCTAGCGGAGACGACCTAGTAACACTTGACGACCACGAACTCACTGTGATCACACCAGACCGTAGAGGCGTTTTTTCTCGTGTAGCTGGAGCTTTAGCGTTACATGACATCGAAATTCTAAAAGCCCGACTTCACACCGAAGATGCAATGACTTTGGTGGTGCTACGAGTGGGCGGTGCGATAGGGCTTGAAGAGCGACCCGAAGAAGTCAAGAAAGGCATTCGTTTAGCGCTCGCTGGCGGCTTAGCAGTGCGGGCGAGGTTGCTGAAACGCGCTCGCGCTTACCGTTTTCAGCGAGTGACCACGGCAAATCTATCGAAACCCGTTGTGCGTTTTTTCAATGACCTGTCCCCAGATTTCACTGTTGTGGAAGTGCAAGGGCCTGATTCGATTGGTTTACTGTATCGAATCACTAGAGCCCTTGACGATCTGGACCTTGATATTGCCTCAGCCAAGGTGCAAACGTTGGGTGATGATGTGGTCGATACTTTTTATGTCCGAAGCCCTGACGGCACAAAGGTTACGGATAAAGATTACTTGGCAGAGATCGAACTCGCAGTCCTTACGGCCATCGTTTCAGATGCCTAGCAACGTTTCAGGCGATCGTTGCGTAGAGTCGTCCCTGTGAGTGCGCCCGTGAGTCACCCTGTGAGTGTTCCCGCGAATGTTCCCGCGAGTGCTCCCGCGAATATTCCTGCGAGTGCTCCCAGCGCCAATGAACGTGAACTATTGCGTTGGTCTGAAGCCTTGTCCGCAATCGCTCAGACTGGCCTTGGGTTCACCCAAAGCCTTTACGAACGGGAACGTTTTGAGGAAGT
>JAHQYM010000044.1 GCA_024421095.1 Acidimicrobiia bacterium | reverse complement strand
TGCCGACAACTCCGCCTCGGCATCAAGCAACACCACGCCGGGATCTGCTGCGTGACCATGTGCGCGGCACTCAACTAGGTGTTGATGAGTTGTTGGAGGTGCTGATTGGTGATGTTGAGATGGTGCAAGGTGATTGGCAAGACGCGCTCGAAGCAGCGCGCCGCAATCCTGATGCGCGTTTTGTGACTGTTGGCGGGGATTTTGTTGGTCCCCAAGGTTGGCGCATCGGTAAAAGTGGGTCGGGTGCTACCGCCGTTGCTTTGGCCGAAGCTAACGAACAGGTCGAATTCTCGCGAACGAATCGTGACCAAGCTGCTGAAAACGTTGCGTTGGTGAGAAGTGAACTGTCCGCGTGTGGTCAACGCCGCACGGCCGTTGCGCAGCGTGTACGCGAAGCCGCAAGTGCGCTTAGTGCCGCGACTGGTGAACAGCAACGATTTGTTGGTCAGCAACGCGATGTGGTTACCGAAATTGAAGCATTGTGTACCACCCAAACTGAGCTATTAGCACGGCTTGAGAACGAACAAGTCCGTGTCGAAGAACTTGAACGCACTAAACAAGTGCTCGAGAATCAAGAAACTGAGCACCAAGTCGCATCTGAACGGCTCACTGCGGCCTTAGCTGAGTGCGATAGCGGTGTTGCCAGAGCCACCGCAATGCGTGGCGATGCTGAGATGCGTGCCGCGGCGATTGCCGAACGGCAAGAAAACTTGCACAGCCGGATCGTAGAAATAGATACTCGCCTTGAACGTGACGCACTGGAACGTTCCACCGCGGTTCAAAAACGCGCTCTTTTGGACCGCCGTGCGAACGTCTACCAAAAGTTAGCTGCGGCACTTGACGCTCAGTTGGCCTGCATTGATGCCAAACTCAGCGAGGCGCGCCAAGAGCACCAACAACAAAGCGATGCTGCGCGCCTAATCGTCGATCAACTCAACGAGCTACGGAACAAACGCACGCACCTAGCCGATCAGGTAGAAAAACTTCGTGACAGGCTTGCTAATGCTGCCGTTGAACGAGCCGAACTGAACACCAGGTTGCAGACGCTTTTCGAGCGTTTACGCATCGAACATAATGTCACACCCGATGTTGCTACGGCGGTTGCCCGTCCCCCTTTGGCCGAGGGTGTAGACACGCAGCAGCGGATTGAGCAGTTGCAACAAAAGCTTGAGATCATGGGGCCGATCAATCCACTGGCGTTAGAAGAATGTGAGGCTTTGCAGCAACGCCACGAGTTCTTGCAAACTCAACTGAGCGACATTACCGCAACCCGCCGTGACTTGACTAAGGTTATTGGCTCAATTGATGACGACATAATGAAGACGTTTTCGAGCGCTTTCGCCGATGTTGCGAGCAACTTTCAGAAACTATTTGAGACCTTGTTCCCCGGTGGTCATGGTTCGATTCGTTTGAGCAACCCCGATGATTTGCTGAACACCGGGATTGAAGTGTCGGCGCGGCCTAGCGGGAAGAATGTGCGCAAGTTGTCTTTGCTTTCTGGCGGTGAGCGCACCTTGACGGCTTTGGCTTTTCTGTTCGCAGTTTTTCGCAGTCGTCCCTCACCGTTTTATGTCTTAGACGAGGTTGAGGTGGCCTTAGACGATGTCAACTTGCATCGCTTTTTGAACCTCATTGAAGAGTTCCGAGCGGATGCTCAACTGGTGCTAGTTAGCCACCAAAAACGCACCATGGAGTCGGCGGATTGTCTTTATGGTGTGTCGATGCAACCGGGGGGTTCTAGCACGGTTGTTAGCGAGAAAGTCGGCTCGGCGGTCAGCGAAGTTGCTTGAGGGAAGCCGTTACCGATAATTGGTCATTTTTTCGGTATCTATTTGTGTGTCTAGGTTGTGAACTTCGCTAGCCTTTGCTGTCCATGGCTGAGTCGTTGTCATTGGGTTCGGCACTGCCGGACCGTGCTGAGGTTGTTGTGGTTGGCGGAGGCATCGTCGGTTGTGCTATCGCCTATCATTTGACACGCCGCGGTATTACCGATGTGGTGGTGCTGGAGCAGGGTACGCTGACGTGCGGGACGACTTGGCATGCGGCTGGGTTGGTGTCCCAACTGAAATCAACTCATTCGCTCACCAAACTGGCCACCTACTCGGCTCGCCTGTTCGAAGAACTTGAAGACGAGACCGGTCAAGCAACCGGCTATCGCACGCCCGGTTCTATTTCGGTTGCCGACAATGAGCAGCGTTGGGAAGAAATCTTGCGTGGTGCAACTATGGCTGAAGGTGTGGGCGTGGAAACTCAGGTGATGGAACTTGACGAAGTTCGCGAACTTTGGCCGTTGATGCACACCGATGACCTAATCGGGGCGCTATATATCCCCCGAGACGGTCAAACCTCGCCAGTAGACACCACCATGGCGTTGGCTAAAGGTGCCAAAACCCGTGGTGCTAAGGTCTTTGAAGGTGTGTCGGTGACCGATCTGAAGGTTAGCAACGGCCGAATCTCTGGGGTGGTTACTGAACGGGGCGAGGTCGCAACCGAGACAGTGGTGCTTGCTACTGGTATGTGGACCCGCCATCTCGCCGCGCAGATTGGGGTTAATGTTCCGCTGCAAGCTTGTGAGCATTTTTATATTGTCACCGAGCCGATTGAGGGTATGGATATTGGCACTCCGACCTTGCGTGACCCGGGCAACTACACGTATTTCAAAGAAGAGACCGGCAAGATAATGGCAGGTTTTTTTGAGCCTCGTGGCAAGGTTTGGCGTACTGGCCCGATACCCCGGGATTTCTCGTTTGGGACTTTGGATGAAGACTGGGAGCATTTGGGGCCGATTTTTGAGCGAGCTATTCATCGGGTGCCGGCGTTGGCTGAATGCGGTTTGCAACTGTTCTTCAATGGCCCTGAGGCCTTTACTCCAGATGGTGTTTATTATTTGGGTGAAGCACCTGAGGTTGATGGTTGTTTCGTGGCGGCGGGTTTCAACTCGGTGGGTATCCAATCGGCTGGTGGTGTTGGTTGGGCTTTAGCGGATTGGATCGCAGATCGTCAACCGCCGATGGACCTCAACTCGGTCGACATTCGCCGTGCTCAACCGTTTCAAGCGGAAACCGATTTTTTGCGGTCTCGAGTTTCGGAGAGTTTGGGGTTGCTTTATGCGATGCACTGGCCGTTTCGTCAATATGAGAGCGCTAGGGGTAAACGACTTTCGCCTCTGCATGAACGGATTGCAGCCGCTGGTGCGGTGTTTGGTGAAACGGCTGGTTGGGAACGGCCCAACTGGTATGCCAGCGAAGGCCAAACCGGTGAATATGAATACTCCTACGGGAAGCAGAACTGGCATAACAACATGCTGGCGGAGTGTTTAGGGGTGAGGGAAACTGTCGGGCTGTTTGATCAGACCTCTTTCGCTAAGTTCATGGTTGAGGGTGACGATGCGTTGGCGGTGCTCAATCATTTGAGTGTCGCCGATATTGATGTGCCGTTGGGTAAAGCGGTGTACACGCAATGGTGCAACCAACGGGGTGGGATTGAAGCTGATCTGACCGTGAACCGTTTGAGCGAAGATCGTTTTTTTGTGGTGACTGCGGCGGCGGCAGAGACCCGTGACTGGGCTTGGTTGAGGCGTGGTTGTCGAGGTAAACGGGTTACTATTTCTAATGTCACGCACGATCAAGCGATGATTGGTTTGATGGGTCCGAAAAGCCGCGCGTTGTTGTCGGAACTAACCAACACCGATTTGTCTAACCGCGCTTTTGAGTTTGGGAGTGGCAGGGGTATTGACCTTGCCGGGGCAGAGGTGTTTGCGTTGCGGATGAGCTATGTGGGTGACTTGGGTTGGGAACTTTATGTGGACAATGACTCCGCTGTCGGTGTGTATGATGCGCTGGTCGAACAAGGTAAGGATTTTGGGTTGGTCCACGCTGGCTACCATGCCATGAACTCGTTGCGTCTCGAAGCAGGTATGCGCCATTGGGGGCACGACATCACCGATGAAGACACGCCGCTTGAAGCAGGGCTCGGTTTCACGATTGCGTGGAATAAAACAGCTGACTTCATCGGGCGGTCAGCACTTGAAACACAACGTAGTCAACCGAGAACGAAACGTCTGATACAACTGCGTATCGAAGACCCTGATTTGTTGACTTATCACGACGAACCGTTGTATCGCGATGCTGTCGTAGTGGGCCGCATTTCTTCGTCTATGTGGAGCGCAACGCAGAATCGTTGTTGCGCTATGGGGTATGTGGAACATGAAGCTGGTGTGACGAGTGGATGGCTTGCCAACGGTCGTTGGGAAACCAACATCGCTGGGCGGCGTATACCGGTGAGCACCTCAATCCGTAGTTGGTTTGACCCGACAAATCAACGTCCGAAACAATAAAACTTAGTATTAATAACTTAGTATTGGCCAACAACCGAAAAGGAATTAGATGATCCAAGAAGCGCGTTGTGTGATTGTGGGTGGTGGAGCAATGGGTGTGGGCTTGCTCTATTACTTGGCTCATGAGGGCTGGACCGACACCATTTTAGTGGAAAAAGGTGAACTCACTTCGGGTTCTACTTGGCATGCGGCGGGTTTGATACCGAACTTTATTGGTGACCTCAACATGGCTAAAGTTCACCAAGATGCCATCGCTCTTTACCCTAGCATTGAAGAGGAAACCGGGCTTTCAGCAGGTTGGCATGGCTGCGGAGCGATACGTTTGGCTCGCACTAATGAAGAAGTTGATTGGCACCGTTATGTGCATGCCATGCTCAATCAGATAGGTGTCGAATCGCACATTATTAGTCGGCAAGAAGTGCAGGAACTCAACCCCTTGCTTGAAGATGTGTCGGATGTGCAGACAGGTTTTTATACACCCAATGACGGTTGGACAGACCCGTCAGGTTGCACCAATGCAATGGCCAAGGGAGCGCGCCAACTGGGTTGTGAAATCCAGCGCCATAATTTGGTTCTTGCCATGTCGCAGTTGTCGGACGGACGCTGGCAGGTAGTTACCGAAAAAGGCTTAATCATTTGTGAACATGTGGTCAATGCGGCGGGTCATTACGCCCCGCAATTAGGGGCTATGGTCGGCCTTGATGTGCCGATTGTGTCGGTCATCCATCAATACGTTGTAACGGAACCACTTGAGTCTATGAAGAACCTCGACTTTGAACCGCCGGTGACGCGTGACCCTCGTTCGAGTTGTTACTATCGCCGTGAGATTGATGGGTTGCTTATCGGCCCTTATGAGATGGCTAACGCGCAAATCTATGGGGTGGACGGGATCGATTGGGCGCTTGACTTTTATTTGACACCTCCCGATATCGACAACATCGCCGAGTGTCTTGAACTGGCCATGTTGCGGATACCTTCGTGGTCTGAGGCGGGTATCAAACAGATTGTTTCGGGCCCGATTACGCATACTCCCGACTCGGGTTATCTGATGGGGCCAGCACCGGGTTTGAGAAACTACTGGCATTGCAATGGTGCTTCGATTGGTATTACGCAAGGCCCCGGTGCGGGCAAATATCTCGCTCAATGGATCGTACATGGTCAAACTGAAATTAATGTGCGGGGCATGGATCCTCGGCGTTTTGGTGATCACACCGGCCCGAAGTCGGTGTTCGCAATCGAGAAAGCCATTGACGAATACCACGAAATGTATCAAGTTCGCCTTCCTGGTGAACAAAGACCAGTGGCGCGTCGCCAGAAAGTTAATCCCATTTACGACCAGCTTGACGCGTTGGGTGCTCAATGGCAAGAAGTGTATGGTTGGGAGCGCCCGCAGTATTACGGTGCAGCCGAAGAGCATTCGTTTCGGCGTTCGAATGCTCATGGGTTCGTTGGTGAAGAAGTGCGTGGTACGCGGCAGCGTGTGGGTATCGCCGACCTCACTGCTTTTGCCAAGTTTGAGGTTTGTGGTGCGGATGCAGCAGCCCTTTTGGATCGACTGTCGGCAAACAAAATACCTCAGCGAGATGGTGGTATTCGCCTAGTTCATATGCTCACCGAACATGGTGGGATAGAAAGCGAAATGACCGTCACCCGTCTCGCGTCAGATTGTTTTTATCTCAATTCTGCGGTGATTGGCACGACCCACGATCTTGATTGGCTGACCCACCACATTGAACTCGGTACCGACGTTTCTGTAACTGATGTGACCGATGATTATGGGATTTTGGCGGTCACGGGGCCTCGTGCTCGCGATCTGTTGCTGCCTCTTACGGATGCAGACTTGTCGAACGAAGCTTTTCGTTGGTTGACTGCCCAAACAATCGAAATAGCCGGCGTTTCTTGTGTGGCTTTACGCGTCTCTTACGTGGGTGAACTTGGTTGGGAACTGCACTGCCCGATTGCTGAAATGGCGCAGCTTTATGGTTCGCTTGTGGATGCTGGGGCGGCTGTCGACATGGTTCATTTTGGTTCTTACGCCATGAATGCGATGCGCATTGAGAAGGGGTATAAGGCTTGGGGGAGCGAACTCACCACTGAAATAACCCCGATAGAAGCTCGTTTAGAACGTTTCGTGGACTTTTCGGGCGATTTCATTGGCAAGGATGCTACTGTCGTTCGCCGTGACCAAGCCGACCCGCTGGCGATGGTGCTCGTGTATTGCGAAGTTGACGCTACCGACAATGATGTGAGAGGCAACGAAGGTGCATACGACCAAGACGGCAAGGTCATGGGGATAGCCACTAGTGGTGCTTGGGGGCATACCGTGGATAAGAGCTTGGCATTTGTCTATGTGGACCCTGCTTTTGAAGCGCCAGGTTCCACGTTTGAGCTGGAACTTCTTGGTGAGATGCGTCGCGCTACCGTCTTGGCTGAACCTGCATATGATCCTGCAAACTCAGCGCTTCGATCTTGATAAATGTTTGCGTTTAACCGCACGGAAGGGACTGTGATCCAACTATGAACCCGAATGAAAGCCAAGATACTCGCCGCCGCCGCAGCGGGGGACGTGCCGGGCGTATCGCTGAACGTGCTGCACCTTTGCAAGCCGATGAACGTCCAGTGCGACCGGGTTTGCCGGGGGGCAAGTTCAAACCTTTGTCGGTGGCTGCGATGCAACAGGTGTACGACACCGCGATTTCTCTTTTGGAACGCGTCGGTATGGGTTCGCCCGTGCCTGAGTTTACCGAAGTTGTGACGAACGCCGGTGGCACGCTGGACGAACATGGTCGTCTGTTGTTCCCTAGGAAACTAGTCGAGAAGGCCATCGAAACTGCGGCTAAAGAATGGGTGTGGCATGGTTTTGATGATGACCGTTCGATCACGGTGGGCGGTGACCGTGTTCATTTCGGCACGGCTGGCGCAGCGGTTTTGATGCATGATTATGAGACCAACACGTTTCGCCATAGCACCGCGCAGGACGTTTATGATTGCGCTCGCCTTGTCGATCATCTAGACAACATTCATTTCTTTGTTCGCACGGTTGTGGCACGGGATCAAGAGGATTCTCGTGACCTTGATATCAACACCGCTTATGCGGCCACTGTCGGTACGGGTAAACCGGTCGGCACTTCTTGGTTTGAGCGTCCGCATGTGTATGAGGCAGTTGAGATGTTCGACATGATGGCCGGTGGCACGGGCGAGTTTCGGAAGCGCCCGTTTGTTGCGGCCAACAACACTTTCGTGGTGCCGCCGCTGAGATTTGCGGAGGAATCAACCAACTGCATGGTCGCCCAAGTGGAAATGGGTATGCCCATCAACTTGTTGTCGGCGGGGCAGGCGGGAGCTACGTCACCTGCGGCTTTGGCTGGGTCTTTGGCGCAAGCATTAGCTGAATGCTTGGCTGCGCTTACGGCGGTGAATTTGATGAGCCCGGGCCATCCTTGCGTTATGGGGATGTGGCCTTTCGTTTCTGACCTTCGCACCGGGGCGATGAGCGGGGGGAGTGGTGAGGAAGGAGTGCTTAATGCCGCTGCGGCACAAGTTGTCAACTGGATTGGGCTTCCTTCGGGTGTTGCTGCTGGTATGACCGACTCGAAAGCCCCCGACAATCAGGCAGGATATGAGAAGGGCATCAATATTACGTTGGCTGGTCAAGCGGGTGCCAATTTGGTTTATGAAAGTGCTGGAATGCTCGGCAGCATCTTGAGTTGTTCCTTAGAGGCGCTGGTCATCGACAACGATATGCTCGGTTCTATTAATCGTACGGTTCGGGGTATTGAGGTGAACCAGGAGACTTTGTCGGTGGATTTGATCGAAGAGGTGGTGCATGGTCCAGGGCATTTTCTGGGTTCGCCACAAACTCTTGATTTGATGCAGAAAGAATACATTTATCCAGTGATCGGTGACCGTGACACGCCCGATGATTGGCTCGAAGCGGGTGGCAAGAAAGCCGCGCAAGTTGCTCATGAGTACGCCAAAGAGGTTTTGTCAAACCATTTCCCAAGCCATGTAGACGCGAGCCGAGACGAGGCGGTGCGAGAACGTTTCGGAATAATAGTAAACCGAAACCCCTAACCAAAATAGCAGCAACAGGCTTATACAGGTAAACAGGCTTATACAGGTAAACCACGACGAAAGGTGTCCGCCTCACCGTCGTGTAGTCGCCCCTCGTTTTGGTATTGCGAGGCGAGCCGACTAAGTAGGTTTGCCGTCCGCGGCCAAGTTTGAAATTGGGTGCGTAAGTCGCTGTAACGCAAAGCGAGTTGTCGTTCTTGGTCGCCCCCGTCACTCGGGGAGAGGCACGTGACACCTCGCTGTCGCAGCAATGCAACAGATAGGCCCTTCTCGATCTCTTGATTTTGTAGTGTTTCCAAGAGATCTCTAACGGCTTCGCCTGGCCAATCTCCATTGGTGTCAGCAGGGGTAGCGGCGAGCGCGGTTCCGATCATCTGGTCTCCAATAAGCGCCCGATCGATTTCTGCGAGTCTCACGCGAGCGCCTTCGACCCATGTGTTGAGTGAAGTTGCATCGAGTTCGTCCTCTTCCTTGACGTTCGGTGCAAATTTGCCGGAGGGCCAATTGTACAAGATGTCTACTGCATCAAATTGCCTCTGTTGTTGTGTTGGTGTGAACGTGGGCACGTCACCGAACGCAGTGCAAGCCGGCATGAAAGCGATCTCCACGAACTTTACGAACAGGTCAAGGTCTCGGAGCATCTCTCGATACAGATTCGCTGTTCTGAACCCTGAGTAGTGTTGAAGCAGCGGATAGTATTTCCATTCAAGGACAGCGACCCTGGCGGTTCCCAAATGCTCACGGTGTTCGTTGAGAACCCCAAAGAGTGTGACGGCTAGTCGTCTGTCGATCTCCTCTTGGCCAGTCTCCTCGCTAGTTTGTTCAATCCAACTTTCAAGGAGTGTCGCGGACAGGTCAGCGAACTCAGGGTGGCGCGAATGTTGTCTCTTGCCCCGTTTGAGCAATAACGCGGCGAGGCCGAAGCGGTCTGCTGCGAGCAACATGCGACAGATGCCCAGCAGTTCGTCAATTTCGTTCGGAATGCCTAGATCGGCATAACTGACCCGTTGCCAATATTCGGTGGCGACAGCAATACCATGATCGTTCACGCGTTGCCACCCAAGCGCTATCGGAGGTGGCGCGCGCAACACATCGGCAATTACTTGCGGCGACAGGTCGTGTGCATCAAGGAGTCGCTCAATCCCGTCCCATTCCAAACAGGTAAACCGTTCGGCGAAAAAACCTAGACCGAGGAGTGTCACCGCTTCGGGAGCGGAATCCAAGACACCTAGCATCTGCTCATCATTCCCCGCGTCTAGGCGCGCGAGTATCTGCCCAACCTGATACGGGTTTTCAACCGCGGCGGCGAAATCCAATATTGCGGTGAGGCCTCCCTCTGTCAAGATCGACTGCACTGCCTCGGTCTGCCTGCGCGCCAAAGTGGTATTGAACTCCGCGGAACTGTCGATTGCGCTAACGCCGTCGATGTACAATAAGAGCGGTTTGAACAAGTGGCCGAACACCACCTCGTGTGCAGTCGGGCGCAACCGCGCCAACAAGTCTTCAAGTGCCTGAAGATCGATCTCCGCTAGCACGTAAGGCGTGTTACGGTATTCGCGATGATGATCCAACCGATTGCGAAGCACTGGCCATAGTGTTGCCTTGAAGCGTTCATCGACTTCGCCATTTGCTAATTGCGCTAATCGCGAAACGATTTTGCGACGGTTATCGTCAGACAGATTGTCCATTTGCTCAAGCAGTTGAACCCAGCGATCCGGGTCATCGCCTGAATCCGTTAGAAGGATTTGGACTAGAGCAGCCTCAAAAAGCGCCCGCTCGTTGGGAGAAATCACTGAGTGTTTGCTCGGCTGCCAAGCTCGAAACTGTGGCACGACCCGAGCACTTTGTGCATTGTGGTGTCGAGGCAACAGTGCGAGCATCAACTTCCAGGCGACGCTTGGATAGTGAGACCGTAGCATTTGCAACGCTTGGAGTCGAATAACCGTGTCGGCTGAGGTGTTGGGCATACACGGATAGAAAATTGCAGCAAGGGTCGCGTCAGGTCGGTTTGAGTAGCGACCACCGGGATCTAGTAGAGCTAACCCGGCGAGTACGCTCGATGCGGCCACCAGGTGGTCGGGTGACCAAGCCATGATTTGCAGCGCGTTCAAGATCTGAATGTGTGGTGACTGAGGTGAGAAAGTGAATAAGTGCTCATCGCGGTCGGTGAACATGGCATTAGCGAAGGCATGGTGTTCGGCAATGCAGGCCCGCAAACTTTCCAGCACGGTGTCGGGTTCGGCTTCAGCAAGTATCGGTAACGCTTCGGAAATGGCGACCCAGGTTTTTGGCGTGGTGTCATGCATGGCAGTTTTGAGCAGTTGACGAATTGTTGTCTCCACGAAATTTGGGTCTGGTGTCGGTTCACCGTATGGGATCGGGGGACGGCACCCGGCAAGTGCCAAAGTCGTTGCAACCCCGCGCCGTATCTGGGGGGAAAACTTGGCTTTTTGTCCCGAGATACGGGCTTGGAGAGCGGCGTCTTTTGGTAGTTCGCACAGGGGGTCGGTCGTTGTGAGAACTTCAAGAACGATTTCACTGAATTTGTTGAGGTCGTCGCGCGAGAGTTGGTTGTGCAGCAGCATCCAAGTGTCTGCGGGCGTTACGGAATGCCATCTTTCGCGGCTCAACGTCATTGGTGAGTCGCCCGGTTCAAGTTGTCGCAGTGCTTCGACCACATCGGCGTATGGTTCGCCGGCAAATTGGCTTACCGTTTCAAGGTCGTTCTCGTAATCCTCGTTCCATCCACCGAGCAGTAGGCTCCTCCGTAAGATTCGGTTGAGTGGGACCTTCGCCCAGTTGGGAGTATGCAAGGCGGGTTGCACGCTTAGATGTCGCCGCAGTGCCATGAGGCTCCTTCGAGCCAAGCCAGCGAGGTGACGCGCCTTGTCGCGAGATGCTTCGATCGCATAGAAGTGGTCTCGTATCGCCTCCGAATCTAGGGCGTTGAGGACGATCTCAGCTTGGCAATCACCTGGTGTTGCCACGATCATGCGATGCGAACTCTCGGGTGGTAAATGTTGTGCGTACTCCACTGATGGCACCACGAGCGTCAAAGTGACACCGCTACTTGGTGTCCCCGGTGGTAATGTTTGCGTCTGGTTTGCCAACAGTTTCTGAGCCGTTGTTTGATTATCGACGAAGAGTGCATGCGTTACGGGTTCACCGTTGGACTCTTCGGTGGTCAGCGCGGCTGCGACAAAGGCGATAATCTCGTCGAGCTGGACATGGCCTCCTACGGTCACGACATTCGGGCCCTGTGAAAAGCGTTTCCGTAATTCGGTGATGTCATTTGCCCGGCCGGCGAGCAAAAACCGTTCGTCAAGGGGAATTGTTGTTGCTTGCAACCATTTTTCCCACCACCTAGCTAACAATTGGATTCCTTCAGTCGGCTTGCCGATTAGGTCACGCAGCCAGACCGTCGTGGCGGGAGCGCAAGAAATCCATTCTTCAAGATCATCGACGTTCAGCGCGAGCACTCTTCTGAAATCAGGTGCTTTTGAGGGGTCGGAAGCGAAATCTTGTGCTTTGTTCCAAGAAGCACACGCGACGGCTACGTAACTGGAGCCAAATCGCTTTACAGACGGCCAGTTTTGAACTCGTTTCGCGTAGTCGTCGGAAGCTTTCTTGTTCGTGTTCGTCTGCTGTGTTGTCAATTCCCAAAATGATGTGCCCGCAGGCACGAAGCGGTTCCCTCGAGTGCATGTGACCACTCCGTCCCAGTTAGGCGATGCCACCCCAGTGCCTGCTGGCATGCGTATCCGCTCGGTGGAAGGTTCCGTTTCGGCGATTAGGCTTCGAACTAATCTTGGAAATTTTGCGCTAGCTTCGCTGGTCTGCGCCCACTTAAGCAGTTCTTCTCGGGTGACCCTCAGGGATGCTGGCACCGTGGGTAGGAGATGGATTGGCGGATTCATTGCCTGTGCAAAGTTTCGGGCAAGTGTGCAATCTTGTTTGTTGCACAAGGAGAGTAGACCACTGCCCGCACGGGAGCGCCGTTGGCGAGAACGGCGTGAGATATATACTCGTTTCTGACTTGCCGCATTGAGACGATCAAACTCTCACCAACTACCACATAGATCATTCGAGCTCCGGAGGTCGCTAACAAGCTGAAACCTTCGCTTGGTATTTTGACAGGGTCAACCCCGACTTTCCTAGCGATTTCCAACTCCTTGCGAAGTTGCTGTGGTAGCCGGTTGTAGTAGTAGCGTGGCAAAATTGCACTTTCGTTCTCATCAATAATAATTCCTTAATCGATGTTCTTCGTATATATCATATTGTTATCATATCTTTTACACTACTTTTATTATTGGGTGTGGATTGATGTGTGGCCACTCTGGGTCAGGAAAATCGGCTTCGCGCGTGTTGCGGTTTTACGCCTTGGCAGGATTCCTTGGGGAACGGACCATGGTCGGAATCTCAGATATCTGGCGCTTCGCGTTTTGGGTCGGAGTGAGGGTTTCGAGGAGCGCCCCGTTGGGTTTGCCGGCGAGGCGGAACCGGCCGTCGGCTTCGGCTGTGGCACTAACAACACCGCTATAGATAACGCGTCCTCGACAGGCCGTTATGCGTGTGTCAGCAACGTCAACGACACCCTCCGACGCGCTACAGATAATGGCCGCTTCGGTGGCTGCGTTGGTGACCCTGGCGACATGCCAGTTGGCGATCTCGGTTCTCCAACGTGACAGGGTGCGACCCAACCGATTGATCTCTTCGGGCAGCCTGGGGTCTTGACACCGATTCTGGCGGATCCCGCGCGTTCAGGCGCGGACCCTCACCCAACTAATTCCGACCCAAAACGCGAAGAGCCGGTTTACTTATGGCGTGTGATATCATAGCGTGGCGTTACGCTGGACTTACCAAGAGGAAGGGATCCACCGATGCGAGAAACTCTGTTCGTTCTTTCGACTCGCAACATCAGCGCTCCGCTGCTAGCGGAGATTACCGAATTGCTGAGGAAGAATTTTCCCACCAGGGTTGAACCTTTGGTGTCCTCTGAGGATGACGAGTTCTTAAGGGAGGTCTGGCAAGAGGTGGGGGGCGACCTGCACCAAGCCATGCGGGATTACCCTCTGAGCCGAGCCGCGGCCGACGCTAAGTCCCTACCTGCACCTGCCTAGTGACAGACTTGCGGCTGCCCGACGGCTCCTCGGACAACCCAGAGGAGCAAACCGACTTGGAGGCTGGTGATGCCTTGGAGACGGTTACGGTCGCTCAGTCGGAGGAGGTCGTTGAAACCGCGGTGGTCCAAGATGCTGAGGGATCCTCCATTGAAATGGCGATGTACCAGCGGGAGAGTCCGCTGCCCGCTCCTTCCGAATTGCAGGCGTACTACGACATTCACCCCGATGTCTGCTTTCGTCTCATCAGTATGGCCGAGAACGCAGCGAACGCTCGTCACGAGGCAGCCAGAGACGGACACCGCCTCAACGCGACGATTGAACGCAGCACTAGAAGCATCTTTTTGACGACTGTCATTGGTCTGATTTTGATATTGTTGGCACTGATATTCGTGGCGGGTTGGGTCGCAACCACAGTAAACGCTTGGGTCGGCTTGGGCGTACTTGTCATTAGCCCGACTGGTGTGCTTTGGGCAGTCGTCGGATTTCTGCGAAGGATCGTCCGAGATCGGAGCCGTCGCGATGATGAGGACACGACCGACGAGGAGGAACCGGAGAACTGACATCGGAGAATCGGGACGTTTCCCCTAGATCATCACGTCACTTCGCGAGAGCGTGTCAGGGAGTTCGTTGAGATATGCCCGTTACACTCCGGTGCCGGAGACCGATAGAGCTTTGCCGTCCTATGTCGAGCAGTCCTTGTCATACGTCGGGACACAGGGATTGGATGGTGCGAGACATTAATAAGTTCGGGGTGGCATCCCCGAACAGGACCCCGCTATTGCACCGCCTCGGGAGCGGTTGAGGTGACGGGCGGGTCGTTGGGTGACGCGCCAGGCGGGTCGTAACCGCACGGTGGGCTACCTTAGCGGTGAGCAGTTGGCATCGGTTGACCCGCCCGTCAGACACGCGCCCAGCCGTTTCGACGGGCAAGTCGACGAGGAATTCGTCGGGTGAGTCCTCGACCCGCCCGTCAGGCACGCGCGGGACTGTTTCGGTGGGTGAGTCGTTGAGCGGGCTGCCGGGTGAGTGCGGGACTGTTTCGGTGGGTGAGTCCCTAGCTCGCGCATCGGGTGAGCGTTCGGCCGTTTGATCAGATGAGGTGCCGAGGATCTCGTCTGATCGGCCAAACCCCACTCAATCCCGCGCAGACCCGGATCAACCGGTAGCCAGCGACGCAACCCAGCCAACTAACCAGAATGCGCCCTAGTCGCGCACGGCGAACAAGCTCAGCGAGAAAAGCAGTCAAACTCGAGCACCGAACAACAACACCGCGCCACCCGAACCACCGGCCACGACCCGGCCAGCGCTATCGACCCCTCCTAGCGGCCACGCAGACAGGCAACATCCACTTGTCGTCGGGTCGTCCCGAGCGGAGTATGGGGTGCTGCGCCGTCTAGTCTGTGCCGCTGCGGGAAACCTCCTAGACACCCTCACTCCGACCCAAAACGCGAAGAGCCTATCTGGCCGGGCGACACAGTTAGACCGAGAAATACGACGTTTCGCGCAGTAGGGTATACGACGTTTCGCGTAGTAGGGTATACGACGTTTCGCGTAGTAGGGTATACGACGTTTCGCGCAGTAGGGTATACGACGTTTCGCGCAGTAGGCTTTGCGGCGATCCTGCTTTGTTAAACATGGAGACCAACTTGGCTACCGACGAGTTCCCGCGGCATCTTGAGGAATCACTTCGAGAGTCTCTCGCATATTTTCGTGTTGTTGTGGTGACGGGTGCGCGTCAGTCGGGGAAAACAACCCTCGTGCGAAAAGTCGCAGGAGCCCATTCCACGCTTGTTCGCCTGGATCGCCCCTCTGATTTGGACGTAGTTTTGGCCGACCCAGAAACGGCGGCGCAACAAGGGCCAACGCCGCGGGTGTTTGACGAGGTGCAAAGAGGAGGCGACCCGTTAGTCCGCGCTATAAAGATGGTTGTAGACGATGATCAAACTCCGGGGCAGTTTCTACTCAACGGTTCTGCCGGATTTCTCACCACCCCGATGCTGACCGAATCCTTGGCAGGTCGAGCAGTTTTTTTGGAACTTTGGCCGTTGACGCAGGGCGAGATCGAAGGACACCCCGACAGGTTCCTTAATCAAGCGTTCACCGATCCCGAACAATTGGTGAGCGATGATCTTTCACCGCATTCTTCCTCTGATTATCTTCAACGTGTTTGTCGTGGTGGGTTCCCCGAGGTGGTCAAACTCCCCGAAAAACTGCGTGCTGCTTGGTTTCGTAGCTATGTGCGTGCTGTGGCAGAGCGAGATATTACTGATTTCACTGGTGCTCGTCAGGCGCAGTTTCTCCCGAAGATGTTGGCGTTGTTGGCTGCTCGGACTGCGAACGAGTTGGTAGCCGCCCATATCCATGATGAGACTGGGTTGGGTAGTCGTACGACTACCGACGATTATTTGAGCCATTTACAGATGGTTTATTTGGTGCATTTGCTGCCGGCTTGGTCTCGTGGTCTGACCGCTAAGGTTGTGCGCCGCCCGAAAGTCCATGTCGCAGATAGTGGCTTAGCTGCATTTCTACTCAGGAAGGATCCCGTTTCACTTATTCGCCCAACCGACCCGGCAAGGGGTATGTTGTTGGAAACGTTTGTGGCAAATGAACTGTTGCGTCAATCTAGTTGGCTCGGTTTCGACGTGCGTCTGCATCATTTTCGGGATCGTGACGGAAATGAGATTGACTTGATTGCGGAAGCCCTAGACGGACGGGTTGTAGCTGTTGAGGTGAAGGCCGCGAGCGCGGTGTCGCTTCGTGATGCCCGTCAACTCCGATGGTTACGTAACAAGATTGGAAACGATTTCGTATGTGGTGTGGTGTTCCATACGGGCGAGCGTTCCTTTCGGTTAGACCAAGACATTTATGCTCTGCCGATATCGGCTCTTTGGAGAACTCCGTAGACAGTTTTCGATAATCAGTCTTCGTGTTGACAATTTTGTTACGGTGTCCTTACTTGTGGGTTTGGGCTTTTGTTGACCCGTTCCCGCCATTGTGCTAAAACGATGTCCATGAGAATATCGGTTGATTTCGATTTGTGTGAGAGCCACGGCATTTGCATGGGCATAGCGCCAGACATCTTTGAGGTGCGTGATGACGACTTTTTGTATGTTCTCCAAGAGGTACCCGCTGAAAGTGACCGTGCCCGTGTTGAAGAGTGTGTGAAGCGTTGCCCCAAGCAAGCTATTGCGGTTTTGCCGTAGCAGTTCGATGGGTTGTCGGTCGGTGATGCCACGGTAGGATGTCGGTTTGCCAATCGCGTGTCAGCTTGGTCTACGCTATCGTGCCTCTCGGAAGATCTTAGGCAGATGCATCCACGAGATGCAAATCTGGCAGTGGAGGCCATGATGATCTACAGAATTATGTGAACCCTGTGGTCAGTTGTCATATTTCTATGGTATTATTGAAA
>JAHQYM010000208.1 GCA_024421095.1 Acidimicrobiia bacterium | reverse complement strand
GCACGGTCGAGGTCTTCAACGGGCACGATCTCCTCACGGATACTGCCACTCTCCAACAACTCTGCCCGCAAAGTCCCGGGCAGAAGCCCACTTGAAGCAGCCGGGGTGACTGCCTCACCGTCAATCTCCAAAACCACATTAGCGATAGTCGTTTCGGTCAACTCGCCTCGCTCATTCCACAACAACACATCATCTACTTCGGGTTGGCGGGCTAAGGCTTGTTCGTAACGGTCACGGCGGGTTGTTTTGAAACGCAGAAACTCGTCTTGGCTAGGAACCGGCACTGTGTCTACAGCGATTTTGAACACAGGGTGAGGTGAGGCCGCGGAGAGGTCAGACAACTGCACTTCAATGGCACCGTCCGCGGCCACCAACACCCGCACTCGCTGAGTTGTGTTGCCACGAATCGCGCCTAACTTACGGCGCACTTCCCCAACGTCAAGATCGAACCCAAAGTGCTCGGCGCAGGCCGCGAGCCGGGTGAGGTGACGGTCCAACAAGATAGCCCCAGCACCAGGTTCCCAAGCTAAAGTTTCGAGCAAACGAAAAGGCCTAGTTGCTTGGTGCAGCACCGCCGCTTTGTCGTGAGCTTCGTGCCACTCAGCGCTCGGCACGGAATCCCAAACGATCCCGCCGCCAACCCCGTAAGTTGCGCGCCCCACCCTTTGGTCGACCCACACAGTTCTGATAGCAATGTTGAACTCGGCATCCCCACCCGGCTCAACGACCCCTACCGAACCGGTGTAGATGCCTCTAGGTTCCGTTTCGAGTTGGGCGATGATCTTGCTAGCGGCGATTTTGGGGGCACCAGTTATGGACGCTCCAGGGAATGTGGCTTCAAGCACCTCGCGCAACGAGGCGCTGGATTCCGCAGCGATAGTTGAGGTCATCTGATGCACGGTTGGGTAACTTTCAATGGTGTGCAGTTTCGCTACTCGCACGCTACCGATGCGAGCCACACGACCTAAGTCGTTACGGGCGATGTCGACAATCATGGTGTTCTCGGCTCGGTCTTTTTCGCTGCGCACTAAAGCGTTGGCTAACTGCCGGTCGACCATCGGGTCGAGATTGCGGGGTCTAGTGCCTTTCATCGGGCGAGTCACGAGCGAGGTTCCGTGGCGAGAAATTAGTTGTTCGGGTGACGCTGAGCACACGGCCACATTGCCGTAGTTGAGGTATGCGAGATGGTCTGCCCGTTGCGCTCGGCACAAAGCGGCGAAGAGACCTTCGGGGTCTCCCGAGAAATCACTGTGCAACCGCATGGTGTAGTTGACTTGGTAGGTTTCGCCCGCCGCGATTAGTTCGCGAATGGTGCCAATGGTTGCCTCGTAGGTCTTGCGGTCAATGTTCGGCACCCATGAAAGCGCCGAAAAGTTGCGGCCTGCGGGTCCACGTGATAGGTGCGGTTGTTGAAATGCTCCGAACGCCACTAGCGGAACGGTGGGGTCACGGCGGCTCCAAAGCGCTTCGTCAAATGCAGGTGCGGCATCGTAGCTCACGAACCCAACTAGCCACAATCCTTGCTTGGCGGCGGCTTCGACGGCTTCAATCGTCGGGCCGACTTCATGAACTTCCGTGGCAACAAAATGCCTTAGTGGTTCACGAAACTCTAACCATCTGCGGCCTTGCGCGGAATCGTGACGAACCAGAGCCCGCCGCAACAACCAAGCGTCCGGAATGGTGCCCACCAACTTCTTCGGCATCTCCCCAAAGGTTATTAGGTACACCAGGTTAAGCAGCACGAAAAATAGTGCGAAAATTGTCCACAAGTGGAGTGCCTCGCGTTTGGGGTTGAAGTGAGGCGGTATTGAAGGGCGGCAAACTGTGTGTACCGTGAAACGAGGCATAAGTCGCGGATGTGCGCCGAGGTCCTAGGTGGCTGGTGTTTTTCTACCAATATTGCCAAACTGGTGAAGTAAAACCCCAGGTCAGAAGTTTGCGTGTCAAGCGAAATCGGCATTTCGGACCAGCCACAGAGCGCCTGCTTTGCAAGCAGGAGGTCGCGGGTTCGATTCCCGCCTGCTCCACACGCTGACATGACGTTGCTTTACAAGTTGCTGCCTTGTCGGAATCAACGGGTGTCCTTTTCGGCGAGGTCGCAGCGGATAGAGACGAGTTGATCGCCGCCGATGCGGCGCTGTGCAGGCTGTAGCAGCGACATCTCTGATGCGTCGATCCGGTGACTCGTTGACCCTGTCAGCTTTTGCCGTCTGATCGAGTTTCCGCCCGGGCTCGTACACGGACATGCGACTGAACGTCCGCATACAGATCGATATCGATGCGCGACCTGTCCTCCAACTGCACGGCCAACGCATACTTCTGGCTGGTGTAATCCTCCTTGAGGTTGTCAGCCCAACGCTCCTTGAAGTGCTTCACGACCAAGTA
>JAHQYM010000207.1 GCA_024421095.1 Acidimicrobiia bacterium | reverse complement strand
CCTTTCATCGGCAGTTAACTGTTCAAGCAACGGCACCCCGTAATGCCCGCCCATGTGAGCCGCGAGAGCGCGTTTGGCATGAGGCGCAATGTTGACAATATCGACAGTGAGCCCCGCATCCACAGCATCATGCACCAGTTGAGACAAGGTGGCCGCACCACCGTAATCAACTCGTCCCACACTCGCGAAATCAATACACAAGTGCCGCAGGTTAGGATGCTCAGCCCTCGCCGCGATAAACCTAGTTTCGAGATGCGGGGCAGTCACAAACCAAATCACGCCACGTGGTCGCAACACCAAAGTGTCCTCCCGCACCTCATGTGAATAGTCCACTCGCAACTCGCGCAATAGATGCACGCCAATCGCTAAACCCACACCAACAAGCACACCACGTTCAACGTTCGGCGCAGCAAGCAAAGTCGCCACGAAAGTCCCAAACACCACAATCCCCTGAAGCCTCGAACCGCGAGCGATAGTTAGCATGGCGCGCACATCAATCAGTCGGTAAGCAGCCGTCAAAACGATTGCACCCAACACCGCCGTAGGCAAAGACTCCAAAGCCGCCGACAAAGGAATTGCGGCCATCACGAAAGCACCCGTGACCGCCCCAGACCACTGCGACTGTGCTCCAGCAAAACGGTTCAACGAACTGCGCGAGAACGAACCACCAACCGGGAACCCACCCGAAATCCCCGAGGCGATATTGGCGATCCCCTGACTCAAAAACTCACGATTAGCCGACCAGTGGAAACGATCTTGAGTTGCGAACGTACGAGCGATGGAAGCTGGTTCAGCAAAACCAACCAAGGCAATGACCAACCCCGCAACCAAGAGCGACGGCGTTTGACCATAGGGGAGATTGAGGCTCAGTGAAATAAACCCCCCGGGCAGGTCACCGACCACAGCACCGTCATAGTCTGTGAGGTCGCTCCAAAACACCGCCAAAACCACAGCCAACAAAACCCCCGGGAAAAGCCGGTGCAACCGCCGTGCGCCCAAGACGGTGAGCACGGTTGCACTGCTAAGCAGCAGAGCGGCGGCGTTCCATTCGTGGGGATGCCGCAACACCCACCAAGCCCGTTCCAAGACACCCACGGTATTCGGCACGGCACCAAACATGGCTGGCACCTGAGAAGCCACGATCAAAATCGCTGCACTAGCGGTGAACCCGCTCAACACTGGTTGCGACATCAAATAAGCCACTATGCCCGCACGAAACAAACCGAGCAGTGCCCGAACAACTCCGACAATCAAAGCTAATAACGCCGCGAGTTGCACGTAAGGCACGGTGCCTGTGGCCTCTAAACCAGACAAAGCACCGAAGGTCAATAGCGAAGTGAGCGCTACTGGGCCGGTTTGTAAATAAGGTGACGAAACGAACGGAGCAGCCAACAGCGGTGGCAAGGCCGCTGCAAACAATCCGACATGAGGCGGCACCCCAGCGATCTCCGCGTAGGCCAGCGACTGCGGTAACAAAACTAGTGCTACCGAGACCCCAGCAATCAGGTCTCCGACGGTTGGTGCGTTGACCCGACTAATCACTAGGTGCCTGCTGATCAGATCCCAAAATCTCGCAATCTCGGTAGCGAAACTCCAGGTCGGAGACTTGCATGTAGGGTGAAACAGGCATTACTCAGCAGTCTCCTACGCGCCCGACATCGCTAACTGGTGGTTATACGTTGGGCCTCAATCAGCTCACGGGCTCGGAAAAGGAACGCGGCCATTTGGGCTCTGGTGATGGGTTGGTTGGGGCAGAAACGGGAGGGGCTACAGCCGCTGGTGATGTTGGCTTGGCGGATGCGGTTGATGTGGTCTTGTAGGGTGGACGTGTTGTCGTCTGTGAAGTAGTCGGTTTGGGTTGGTGGGAGTTGTAGGGCTCTGCTTAGGAACGCGGCCATTTGGGCTCTGGTGATGGGTTGGTTGGGGCAGAATTTGGTGGCGCTGCAGCCGCTGGTGATGTTGGCTTGGCGGATGCGGTTGATGTGGTCTTGTAGGGTGGAGGTGTTGTCGTCTGTGAAGTAGTCGGTTTGGGTTGGTGGGAGTTGTAGGGCTCTGCTTAGGAACGCGGCCATTTGGGCTCTGGTGACGGTTTGGTTCGGGCAGAAACGGGTGGGGCCACAACCGCTGGCAATATTTTGATCAGCGAGCCAGTTGATGGCCTCAATAAACGACGAGTCGGCAATGTCATCAAAATGTCGATCTGGCGCGGGTTCGTCTGTTTCTGGCTCCGGCTCGGGTTCCGGTTCTGGCTCCGGCTCAAGGTCAGGTTCATCGCGGTCGGTAGCTGTGTCGCTGTCGGTTGTTTCATCAGTGTCTGTGTCTTCTTCGGGATGGCCTGAATCGGTGCTGGGAATTGTGGTGGTTGGGATTGTTGGTGTGGGAATTGTGGTGGTTGGG
>JAHQYM010000043.1 GCA_024421095.1 Acidimicrobiia bacterium | reverse complement strand
TTAAACGCAGCGACTTTCCTCCATTAGAAATCGAATCAAGCGATTTGGTCGCTAGTGCTGATGCCTGGAAGACCGTGCGCAAGGTGCTGTTTGGGTTGGTTGACGGTGCGGAACTACCAAATGAAGTACAGCATCCAACGCATCACACAGAGAACAGCCGCTTGATCTGGACCGACCCGCGAGGTATCGCACCAGATCAGGCCCCAATCGACACGTCAGATATTTGGCCAGAAGAATCCGAAGATGGCGCGATCATGCCACACCACGACACATTGATGGAGCGGTTGGCCGATGCAATCCGAGACTCCATGAACGAAGCGCAACGCAACTTCAGAAACAATTGCACGCTTCTTGCTGAGGACAGCGAGTATCAGCAAGCCAAGAAAGCGCAATTTTGGGCACGTATAACGACGTTGTGTACGTTGCCAATCTTGGCCATTCTTTCCGTACTATTCTTCGCTCGTGTGATCCCGGTATGGCCCAGTTCGTCCGGGTTATTCTGGGTCTGCTGGTTCGTCTTTGCTTTGATTGCGGGAGGGATTGTTGTGGGTGTCGGGATCCAGCGAATGATGGAAGCACGCGGCTTACTTGAAACGCATAATTTTCAACGACGGCGCTACGGCACCTACAGCACGCATTATGCATCTGAAGTACTGAGGTTGTGGGGGATAGCACAGCAGTTCGCTGATCATCGTCTCGTCATCACTGAGTTCCTGCATCGGCCATTCGGGCAGACATCCAACAACGAAATTGTTCCCCTGTCAGCATCAGAATTGGCTTTCGACACAGAACCTCCGCCCTCAATGCTGGTGGCCCTCGCACAGGCCGACCCCAAGAAAATTGCCGACATCTACAAGGAACAACAAGAGTCCTCCGTTGAGCCGTCTTGGCTCAACGACGCTTACAACAGTGCTTATTCAATTTGGCAGGATTCGTTTCGTGATCGTGTCGTTGGAGATTACCCAGACCCAGACCACGACACCGCAGAAAGGTATGCGGTGATCCACAAGAGCCGACATGACGGAAGCGATGTTTACGGGGCACGCACAGATTTCGCTCTAAGTGTGCTCGGCGAAATAGGCACTAACGAATCCGATCGGTTGTGGGTGGTGGATGTGGCGGGGCAAAGTGTGCTCGGCGAAATAGGCACTAACGAATCCGGATGGGCGTTGAAAAAAGCCGCCAATGAACGAATCGAGAGTTTGCTTGAGAAGTCTGATGCAACACCACAAGACCTACTCAAGGTTTTGTCAAGGATCGAACCAGTACACGATGCTTACCCAGGAATTGCCGCAATCGACTTCTTTCAATTCTCTACCCGTAAACGCGGTTTCGCTTGGGGTCAATTGCTTTCACCTAGGGCCAATCCCCCAGACCTACAAGTAATCCAAAGTGACATTGGTGTCGTTGCCGCGGTATCCGACGACCGTTCGCTGATGTTGGCCTGGCGTATGGAACTATCTGAACCAGTGCGACCTCAAGATCAAGCGAACTGGACAACTGATGATCACGGCGGCCATTCGGTTGACCTTCATGGGTCAATCGTCTGACAAGTCTCAAGGCTGAAAACCCTCCAACTTGACATAACGTAGATTTCAGGCGGTTTAGGCAAGTCAGTTTGTGGTGGGCGCGGGTGGCAGACAACGCTTTGTCCGCTACGGTACTTGGTTGTGTCTCGCAGACTAGAAATCGAATTGACCTCAGATCGCGCTGATGGCAAGTGGACTTGGCGTGCCGCTGGCGCAAAAGAGCCCAAAGGGCTTGTGGATGCAGAATTGTTGCCCCAAGGTTCCTCCGTTGGCGACACCATAAGGGTCGAAGCTGAAGCGAGCCTTGACGGCCTCGAAATAACCGCAGTACTTCCAACCCGCGCCCCGAAAAGCCGCGGCGAAACCCTGCAACTACTCGGCGCATCCAAAACACAACCATTAGTGACCTCCCAAGTTGCCAACAAAGTTCGCTCCCGTGCTAGAGGTTCAGCAAACAAGATTCGCAAAGACGGCAAACGCAGAAGCGACACCAAACAAGAAACGCAGCCCAAAGACAAACGCAAACACAAAAAAAGCGGACATCAAACCGAACGCGCCGAACGCCAAACCGCAACCTCGCAACACAAGCGCAAAAAAGACAAACATCGCGCGACCAATGAGCGACCCAGGCCGAACTCCGCGCCTCGAGCGCCACGGCTACGGCCCAAAAACAAGAACAGCCGCGCCGCGCTCAAGGAACTACCGGAGATTAGCCAAGAACTAGCCGCCGAAGTACTGCGAGGTGGTGTCGGTGGATTGCGCAAGAGCATCCAACGCATGAACACCTTGGCCAAAGCGGACGGAATACCACAAGTCAAATCTGAACCATTGATCGCGTTAGCGGAGAAATTGGCACCAATATTAAAAGCGGCGGAATGGCGTGACCGTGCTGAAGAAGCGTACGCCAAGATAGACACGGTAGATCTGCGCGACATTCGTACGGTTATAGTCGCAGCCGACAGCGCTGCGAGAGACGAAACCTCACGTGAACTCGCCAGTAAGATCCAAGCCGGACTAACCGAAAGAGTAGAACGCGAACATCGCGTCTGGCTCAACGAAATCGCCCAAGACCTAACAGAAGGTCGCACCGTCCGGGCGCTTGCGCGCAGCAGTCGCCCTCCCAAAGCAGGTTCCCCGCTACCACCAGATATGGCTGAACGCCTTAGCGAGGCCGCATCCAATTCTTTAACGAGCGACACCTCTCAACAACGCTGGTCAATGCTCATTGACGCGGTGGCGTACTCGCCAGTTCGCACCGCGGTCAGACCTCAAAGCTGCCCAGAAAAACCTAACGAACAGTTGCTCGCCACGCTCCGCAAATTGGCAGCCAAGATACCCCAGATTGCCTCGCAGTTCGGCATTGCAGCAAAACCAACAAAACCAAGAAAAAACGCAGAATCCACGCAAGCGAAGCCTCCGCCTCCCCCGCCACCAGCGCCTCCGCCTCCCCCACCGCCGGTGCCGCAATCAAGCTAATTTCGTAAAGGAACGATGCACGCGGATCGCTCGAGCGACTAAACCGAAAGTCTCAAAAAAGTTCTTGGTCGCACGATCTCCTGGTAGCGCCAGCGAATCGATACCAATGCAACCTTGCTCAAGGCACCAACTCTCAACCAGTTTGATTAAGGCTTCGCCGCAGCCCACGCCGCGCGCGTCCGGCATGACATAGATGTCGTTGAGGCGACCAAGCACAGTTCCGTCATGTAGTGGCAGCAAATCAACTCCGGCGTAACCCACGATCGCCTCGTCAATACAGGCCACGGCGAGTAAACCCTCATCCATGGTGGCCTGTAAGCTCATCTGCAAAGGCTCCCGACGAGCTTCGCGCAAGGCCCAAACAGCACCGCCGCGGTGTGGACGCAGTTCTTCAATGGCGCTAGCACACAATTTGGCAACGTCCACAACGTCGGTGTCGGTCGCCCGACGTGCGCTGATATCCATGGCTAACTTGTCGTTTGGGTTTTTTCTTTGAGCAGCGCGTTTATACGGTTGACAACAGTCTTGCGGTTGCGATTTTGCTGTTCATACTCAAGCACATATGTGAGTTGATCACGGTTTAAGGTTGCCAACTTCGGCAACAAGTCCGCAGCCGTAGACGTGTCGTAATCTGCAATTGGCATGGTCACAGAAGGTTCCGGTTTGCTGTAGTTGCGCCCCCGGTTGCTCGCAACCTTGCCAGCCAGACGCATCAGGGAAACCTGTCCCCTGCCCCGGTCAACAAGTTTGGGAATCAGGTCTTTGGCTTCTAGTGCTAACCCGATCGGCGCATACACCAATAGGTCAAGCAACTGCTCAGCGAGTTCGCCGTTATCTCCGTTATCGCCACCACCGCCGCTATCGCCGGATTGCCCGGATTCGCTTGATTTGCTGTCACTTCTCATAGTTCACCTCTCATAGTTGATCGAGTGGTCCGCCGCAATGCGGGCATTCATTGTCGACAACGGCTGCGCTGTTGACCAACAAAAAGCAGTGTGGACATGAAAACTCGTTCTCGCCTCGGGCGATCACAGATTCAACATCGCCGGGCACGCCAGACCCGGTGCGTACCGCAGGTGTTTCTTCGTCGTCCTCGTCGTCTTCTTCGTCGTCACCAGCGGCTATCCGTTCTTTGAGAATGGCATCGAGGTCGGCTTCGACTTCTTCGTCTTCTTCGTCGTCGTCAAGTTCCTCCACCTCTTCAAGGCTGATGACTTTCGGTTTATCGTCATCTGGCGCGTCGGAGTTGCCGGTTGTGGCTAGGTTGTCTTCGTTTTCGGAAAGATTGTTACTCACCTTGAGTTCCTGTTAGTCGAATATGTTGACGCGCAGCATAGACAATACTCAGCGCAACGCAACCATACAAAAGAGAAAAGTGCAATTATCCAAGATCACGGGTTCGTCGGCGTTTTTCGGCAGCTTTTTCGGCCGCGAGCCTCCCCAGTGAAGCGTCAGAGTCTTGATTCACGAAACGCATCGCTTCGGCCAACGCTACGTGCCCAGCTTTTTCGGCGATTTGGGTATGCATGCGTTGGCAGATGCGTCGGTACGCCTCATGGCCTTGTGGTGTGGTTCGCAACTCGAGCATGTGGGTTGCTTGGCGAGCGTTGAACTGCATGGCGTAGCGGATGCGATAAGCCAACGACACGGCGTAGCAGGCGCTCTCTGGAAAGTCTTCTTCGAGCAGGTTATGAAGGGCTTCGGAACGTGCCATGGCAGCGCGGTATTGGTCGGTAAAACCGGCGGAGCGGACAGCTTCGGGAGTGGCGTATCCGTGTCTTGGCGAAAGTGGCTGCCATTCGATGGTGAGCATCCGATGGCGTTGCAGGTCTCGGAACGCCCCATAATCCGACAACACGTCAAAGCGATAGTTGGTGCGTTCGAATGCTCGCCCGGGGCGCTGGCGGCGGTTATTTCGCTGCCCAATGTAGGCCTTGAGCACGCCAAGTCGTTCTTGTGTGGTCATTTGATACGCGCGGGCTTCGAGCGTGCGTTCTGACAACGAGGTGAACGGGTAGAGGCAAGCCACAACCACTTTCAGTTCGCCGTCAGGGTCGAAGTCGATCAGGTCGACAACATCATCGTCTACCACTCCCCCAGTGTCATTAGCGAACAATGTGTCGGCAACTGCTTGCATCGATTCTCGTGTGTCGCTGAGATAATTGGTGATGCGCACTCCTCGGTCGGGTAGGTCAACACGCTTCAGAAAGGAAGGGATTACTTTGCGCAGTTCGGTCAACATCAACTCGGCGTAAGCGCGTGATTCGGGTAACGGATGGCTTCTCATACGCAGCAGCAGCGCTTCGTACGCCTGACCCGAACCGAATATGCCCACGTTCGATAGGGAAGCTGCGGGCAGCATGCCGCGCACAGTATCAAGAGCTTTGGCTTTTATGGCGAGGCGGTATGCGAAGTCGCTGTCGCCACTGTTCTTAGGTGTCGCTTCGCGAAAATAATTTTGCATTTCTGGGACGAGTTGGGAGTAGAGGTCGAAGATGCGGTCCATGTCGGCCACATAGCGCGTGCCTAGCGGCGAATTCATTATGTGCGGTTCGCGGTAATAGCGGAATCGTCCACCTAAGCGTTGGTCGTAGGCGATGTAGCGGGTGCTCTGTTCAAGGTAGGCCATGAGGCGTCCCCACTCCAAGATTTTCGTGAGGACGTTAGATGCCTGCTCGCAGGCGAGATGCACACCGCCGAGTTGGGCCACGCTATCGTCACCGTATTCGAAGAAGACTCGGTCGTAGAGTTCTTCGGCGCGGCGTAAACCGACTGTGGCATCAATGGTTTGGTCGCCTTCGATGTCTAAGTCGCCCACGAATTCTTGGAGGAATAAGCGGCGCAGGCTTAGATGCGAGCGTGAGTAGCGTGCGAATAGTGCGCCTTTCACAACTTCAGGAAGGTTCACTAACGCAAACACGGGTTGGTCAAGGTTGGTGAAATAGCGACGCAGAATGTCAGCTTCGTCGGCACTGAATTCCTCAGCGATGTAGACCGTCATATTCGTTGACTTTATTCGTTGTTTGGAAAGGAGTCGTGGATAGCCGTTAGGGCTTCGGGTTTTGTCCAACAGTCTACGATAGTCATTGCCATGTTTATCGCGCCGTCGACCACCGCTTGGTCGGCGAGATCAGACCGCGCGGCTTGCGCGAATTCAGATGTGTGAATTGCGGTTCCTTGCGGCGCGACTTTGATCAGGGGATGAATCGCGGGGACTTTATGGCTGACGTTGCCCATGTCGGTGCTGCCGACAACTACTCTGGAAGCGTCTTGGGGATGCACGAAACGTCCGTTTTCGGTGGAGTTATTTACGTAAAGTTCAAGTAGTGGTGTGTTGTCGATCATATCGAAAAATGGCGGGTCCCTCCAGATGCTATGCATCTCGCAACACGCTGCGGCGGCTCCAGCTGCTAGACAAGCGCTGAGGCGCTCTTTGAGGCGTTCCAAGCTGTCGAGCGTGCCTGAACGTGCATACCATTGAGCGGCTGCTTTTGAAGGCACGATGTTGGGTTTGTCGCCCGCATCGGTGAAAATGCCGTGGACGCGTTCATCGGGGCGGATGTGTTGGCGTAAGGCAGCTACCGCGTTGTAGCCGAGCACTGCGGCGTCTAAGGCGTTGCGTCCTTGATCTGGGGCTGCTGCTGCGTGCGCCGCTTTGCCGTGGTAGGTGACATCGACGGCTTGACAGGCGATGATTTGCATGGTTGCGATGTCGTGGTCGGCGGGATGCACCATCATGGCCGCGTCAACATCATCAAAGGCACCACGCCGTAGCATGAACTCTTTGCCTCCGCCGCCCTCTTCGGCTGGAGTTCCGAGTATCGCAACCCGCCCGTTCAATGCGTCGGCTACTTTTGCTGCGGCTAGGCCGGCACCAAGACCGGCAGCGGCGATTACGTTATGCCCACAAGCGTGGCCGATCTCTGGCAGCGCATCGTATTCGCAACACACCGCAATCGCAGGGCCGCTAGTGCCTGCACGCGCCGCGAAAGCCGTTGGTAAATCGTAGGCACCACGGTCAACGGAGAGCGCTTCGTCTTCAAGTGCCGCGCTGAGTATTTCATGCGCGTGGTGTTCCTCGAATCCGAGTTCGGGGTTGGCGTGTAGCGAATGAGAGATGTCGAGTAACTGTGGAGTTAACCGTTCAACTTCGGCGCGCACGGCTTGCTTCGCTTGCGTTGCATCCATGCCTCAAGCCTAGACGGATTAGCGCGGAACTTGTTGTTCACACCCAGATGTCAAACCCAGATGTCTAGCGCCGCTGCTTCAACTCGAATGCTAAGCCGGGTGGCAGCCGAAACATCGATCCCATCGACGCGTATGGGGGTTGGACGCGCCAGTTCTAACTGGGTTGCTTTGCTGCGCCGTAATTTGATTTGCGGGTGCGGCAGATGTGTTCCCGAGGGTAGCCGGGCGCGTGCTTTGAGGCGTTCGCTCAACGTTGGGTTAGCTTCAATGATTTCTAGTAGGCCATCGCCGGGGTGCGCTTTTGGGGCCACGTTGAAATTGCCGATAAAGGCCGCGTTGGCGGCTACTAGCAGCGGGCCGCGCCACCATGAGTGCCGCGCCACGAGATGTGCCACGAAGTAGTAGATGCGTCCGTCAAGCAGCGCTTCACCTAAGTCGATGCGCAGATGTGATCCCTCCCCTGCTCTGAGGCGAGCCGCATTATTATGCACGCCGACTGTGCGGGCCAGGTCGCCGCCGAGTAGGCATAGCGGTGGTGTTGAGCGGCCGGCTCGGCGTGCTGTGCTAATCACTGCGTTGGCTTCGGCATCATTGTTCACGAAACAGGCATTGGCTGGTATGTCCGCCGGTTCGCCCCAATCATGGCCTTTGCGTATGTTCACTGCGCTTCGAGTTGCTTCTTGGCTCGTCGGTTGCGGATACGGCCAAACAAGATTGCGATCTCATAAAAGATGTACATGGGGACAGACAAAACGCCGAGCGTGAATGGGTCGCCGCTGGGTGTGATTACCGCTACTAAGGCCACGATGCCTACCACTGCGTAGCGCCGACCATTACGCAGCGTTTTGTTGTCGACAATGCCGAGTATTTGCAGGAAGATCAGCGCGATTGGGAACTCGAAACCTATTCCGAAAGCCACGATCATTTTGATCACGAAACCCAAGTATTCATTGGGTGCGTACCACTCAACCAAGTTTTCGCCACCTAGTTGAGATAGGAATTCAAGCGCTCGAGGGATGCTCCAGTAGGCCAGCGCCGCACCCGCAAAAAACAACGTCACTCCGCTCACCATGAAGGCCACGGCGAAACGCTTTTCGTGTGAAAATAATCCTGGGGCAACGAAGCGCCAGACTTGCCACAAGACGACTGGAACAGCCAATATCAAACCGCCGTATCCAGCAACCGAAATACGCACACTGAAGGGCTCGAAGGGGTTGCGTGCGTAGAGTTGGCAACCGCTGCCAAACACTTCGGTGGCGTTGCGGTCTGCTTCAGGCAACGAACGGCAATACGGTTCCAGCAAAAATTCAAGTATCCATGGGTAAGCGAACCAGCAGACGATGGCGCCGACACCAATTGCCGCAACGGTAATGATTAAACGGCGACGCAGTTCGGTCAAGTGTTCCATCAAAGTCATTGACGACTCTTTGTTGCTCATGAACCTATGAACCTAAGGTTTGGTTATTTGTTGCGTTGGGAGGATCAGTCTCGGGGATGTCGGGAGGTTCGTTGGGTTTGGTGATGCGTGCTCCTTGGGCTCGAGCTTCTGCTTCGACAAGCGGGTCTTGCATTGCTTCACGCATCTCTTGTTGGAAACCACTAGAAACCTTTTTGATCTCGTTGAATATTCGACCAACTTGTCGTGCCGCCACTGGGAGTTTCTGGGGACCTAGCACAATGAGCGCCAACAACAAAATGGCCACTACTTCCATGCCTCCGATATTGCCCATAATTTGAGCCTACCAACCGTGTTGAGAACGGCCTACACGTAGGCGACCAATCCGTTCAGCAAATTTCTGTTCGATTGCTTCAGTAGTTATTGCGGCGCTGTGCTGGCGCAGTTCATCGGCGGCCACGGCAGCCGCGCCTGCTTTGCGGATTGAGGAACGCAACCGAGCTATTTCTTTGCCGATTTGTTGCACCGAAACTAGCAGTGCGAGCAGCGCCAAGACCACAACCGCAGCCATCAACAATAAACTCCAAGTCATCACCTGAGCCTAGCGTCACCTGAGCGCAGCGTTACTGGCGGGGTCGTGACTTGATGCCCTAGCGACCATACTTACAGCAATGAGTCCACGTTATGCACCTTTAGCAGGGCCAGCGATCCTCTTCGCGCAGCCAACCCCAAACAAACTACGCCCGCTCGACTTCTATACCCAAGCGGTTGCTCTTGGTGCGAATGGTGTAGCGGCGCGCGCCGTGCTGCACGGTAGCGAAGTGCATCTTGATGCTGCCGTTGTGGGTCGGCGGTTTCGCAAAAAATGGCGAAACCGTGAGGGTGCTTCTGACAACGCCGACAACGCCGACATCGCGGGCAATGCTGATATTGCTGCCATTGCCGACATTGGTGACATTGCTGCCCCGAGTTTGCGCCAGTTGTGTGAACTCGTCGGCCAAAACATCGAACTCAGCGTTGAACTCAAAGATGAGACCCACTTTGGCGCAGTTGTCGAAACTGCGCGGGCCCAACAACCACGGCCACGGTTATGGGTTTGTCACAGCAACTTTGAGGCCTTAGCAGTGCGCCATCTTGAGGCAACTGAAGTGCGGCTAGTCAACTCGGCTAGCTTGGCTGCGTTGCCGCGCGGGCCGGAGCGCCGCGCGGCGCAACTCAGAGAGGCTGGGATAGACGCGGTGAAACTTCGCCACAGTGAGTGGACCGCTGGATTGGTTGCGTTGTTTCACCGATTTGAGGTTCTGGCTTTTGCATCCGATCTGCAATTCGATCATCAGCTAGCTGCGGTGCTCAATATGGGCGTTGATGCCGTTTATGGGGAGGATATTGCGGGGATGCTTGCCGTCACAAAAGCCCAACACTGCCCGGAGGCCAAATCTTGATGAAGGCTCGACCCACGATCGAATCCATCTCAATCGGTCCAAAGAAACGAGAATCCGTGCTCGCTAGCCGGTTGTCACCCATCACAAACACCATGCCGGATGGCACTAGGCAAGTGTCGATTCGGTACGTTTCGTTTGCGCAATTCATCACTCGGCCGTTCACATAGGTTGGGGATCCGTTAACGTACGGTTCGTCTAAGGGCTCACCGTTGACGTATACCTGACCTCCCGCAAAGCTGACCGTGTCGCCTGGCAATGCGATTACTCGTTTGATGAAATCATTGATGGTGCCAGGCGCATTGGCTGGCCTAGCAAAGACGATCACGTCACCATATCCGACATCACCGAAACGGTAACTCAGTTTATTGACGAGCACTCGATCGTCGCCTTGTAGAGTTTGAGCCATAGAAGTAGATGGAATATAGTATGCCTGCATCAAAAACGAACGGATAAGTAGTGATATTCCTAAGGCAATAATGGCGATCAAAATCCATTCGGCAAGCGTGCGTACCAGGTTGGGCGGGTCGGCGTTTTCTTGCCCGGGGTCATCAATTGGTTCCGCATCGTTTTCGTCTACCTCTGCATCGATCTTGTTCACATCATCGATCTTGTTCACATCGATTTCTTGCACATTGAGGGGAGGCGAAGCCTCGGTGTTAGTCACGGGTCACGACGATACCGCCAACTTTGGCGCGATAGTCTTGTGTCGCTAAGCGCTAGCGAAGCTCACGATAGCGTTCAAGCACTTTCTGGGCTGCTGTACTTACCAACGAAGCTGAATATGGGGCATCAATGTTGATGATTTCTGCTTGGTCGCCGAGTCGCAACATCAAACGTTCAAGCCAATCTTGAGACCACACCAGCATCTCCACTTCCAAGTTGCCGTCGGTGTCGGTTTGCGAAGAGACAGTTGGATAGTTCTCGGTTACCCAAGCACATGAGGGGTGCAAACGCAACAGCACTCGTGGGTTGTCTTTTTGCGGTTCAAGGGTTCTGTTACGTGTGCTCGTTGGCTCTCGGGCGGGTTCGTTGCTCAGTTGTGCCGTGATAGTGCGGTCTACCCGAAAAATGCGTTCATCGTTGGCTAGATGGCACCAAGCCTGAAGATACCATTCGCCCTTGTCGCTAAACAGCCTAAATGGCTCAACAGTGCGCTTGGTGAGTTCATTGCGGCTAAAGGTGTAGTACTCAATTTCGGTTTTTAGTTGTTGATTGATTGCGGTTCGCAATGTTTCGAGCGTGTCTAAAGGGGCGCTCCCGAGCTGCACCTCCACTGCTTGGTCGGCCGCAGTTCCTAAGGCCATTTCGAGTTTAGTCAAGGCCCGCAACAGTGGACTGGCCGCCTCGCTGCGTTCATCGGTTGTTGCGAAAGGGTGCATGAGCAGAGAACGTCCGGCGGTCAATAAACGAGTTGCTTCACTTGGGGTAAGACGCAGTGGCCGTGAAAACCATTCGGCATAACTGATTTGCGCGATGTCATCGGAGATGTCTACCTCGATTAAAGCATCTGGCGTGAAGGGATGCACCCCCACGAAAAACAACACTTCGGTTAGGTCCTTGATGAGTTGTTCTCTCGGGTAGTCGAAGCGAGTTGTTATGTCATCAAGGGGGGCACCTTGTCGTTCCACAACCCATGGAACCACCGCCAAAAGTCGGCTCATCCGTTCAGTGGCGGTCATTTGAGTTTTCATGTCAGCGCTTCCAACCACCGCACCATATCCGCACGCACTGCGGCCGGTTCAATCACTTCCACATGTTCAGCGAAATTGAGAATCAACGAACGGAAGGCAGCAACGTTGCGCACCTCAAAGGTGATTCCCGTGGCCGGGTCGTAGTGGTTTGGGTCTTCTCCCATCAGGTAACAGAAGTAAGCGACATGGTCGGCATCAACCATAACCCGTACACGCTGCGGCTCTTCGTCGCCTAGTTCCCACATGCGCAAATTCGCTGGGTCGGTTGGCGTAGCTCGTGGTTGGGTGGCGTGCTGACGCAGGTCCACTTGGCTGGCAATGCGGTCAACTCGATAGAGGCGTTGGTCGTGGCGTACGCAATCCCATCCAGCCAAATACCAGTGACCCTTAACGAAAGACAAACGCCAAGGCTCAACCAATCGGTCAAGGTCAGCATAGGTGAAACCAACGGCACGGCCTTCGGCGGCCGCGGTGATAAGCAGCGCGAGTTTTTCGTTGAAAGGGACGCGCCCGATCTCCGCTGCTTCTAGTTGTGTGGTCGAACCACCGAGTTTGAGCAGACCTGTTGCTCCCCCGTCAAGTCGCACTGCGTTGGTGGCCATATTCAGCGCGGTTAACTCATCAGGTTCAAACTGCAGGTTGTGGCCGGTGTATTCTGAGCGCAGAATGCGGTAGCCATCGATAGGTGGGTCGGTCCCCGAAATGGGTTCGACTCGCAACGGGATTCCCATGCTGCGTAGGTCGTCTTTGTCGCGCTCGAAGGTGCGCCGAAATGCGACCTTCGCTTCGGGGTAACCGCCAACTCGTTTACGCAATTCTTGTGCCGTGAGAGGTCGTGAGGTGTGCAGCAGCGCGGCGGTGAGGTTTAAGAGGCGTTCAAGTTTGTCCATTGGTGTGGATCCTGCCTCCTCTAGTTTGCTATAGCGACGCGATCAGTTTATCTACACGGTCGTCTTGGGCTTTGAACGGATCTTTACACAAGACCGTGCGTTGGGCTTGGTCGTTGAGCTTTAGATGCACCCAATCGACTGTATAGTCTCGTCGTTGTTCTTTGGCGCGGCGAATAAATTCGCCTCTTAGTCTGGCGCGGGTAGTATTTGGCGGGTTTTCAACAGCTTGCGAGATTGCTTTGTTGGTTACCATGCGTTCAACCAATCCTCGCTGTTGCAGGCGATAATAAAGCCCTCTGGCGCGGTTCACGTCGTGGTATTGCAGATCGACTAGAGCGACTTTGGCATCGGTTAGTTCGAGGTTCTTGCGGGCGCGATAGTTTTCTATCAACTTGTATTTGATGACCCAATCAAGTTCTCGATCTAGCTTCAGGGGGTCGTCTTCGATTTGTGTTATGCAATGTTCCCACATGCGCAATGCCAACTGTTCTTCGTCGCCTAGTTCGTGGTGCTCCGCGAAGCGGATGGCTCGTTGCAGGTATTCGCTTTGAATGTTGAGTGCTGATACTTCACGCCCGTTGGCGAGCCGGATACTGCGCCGGCAGGTGATGTCGTGACTGATTTCACGGATTGCGCGAATAGGGTTTTCTAGGGTCATATCACGCAACACCACCTTTGGTTCTTCGAGCATTCGCAGCATCAAAGAAGCAATTCCGACTTTGAGGAAGGTGGCGTATTCGCTCATGTTGGAGTCGCCTACGATCACATGCAGGCGGCGGTATCGCTCGGGGTCAGCGTGGGGCTCGTCTCGGGTGTTGATAATGGGTCGTGAGCGGGTTGTGGCTGACGAGACCCCCTCCCAGATGTGTTCAGCACGTTGGCTAACGCAGTATCTAGCTCCCCTCGCGGTTCGCAAGATTTTCCCGGCACCGGCGATGATTTGACGACTAACCAGAAACGGAATCAGTACCTCTTGATACGAGGCTTGGTTTTCGTTGCGGGTGACACAATAGTTTTCGTGGCAGCCGTAGCTGTTTCCCGCGGAATCGGTGTTGTTCTTGAATAGGTAAATGTCGCCGTGGATGCCTTCATCGGCGAGTTCTGTTTCGGCGCTGACGAGGAGCTGTTCCAAGATACGTTCGCCAGCTTTGTCGTGCGCGGTGAGGTCATGTAATGAATCGCATTCAGGGGTGGCGTATTCGGGGTGACTGCCAACATCTAGGTAGAGTCGGGCACCGTTGCCCAAAAAGACGTTGCTTGAGCGTCCCCACGAAACAACCCGGCGAAACAGGTAACGTGCGACCTCATCAGGGCTTAAGCGCCGTCTGCCGCGTAAGGTGCAGGTAACTCCATATTCATTTTCAATACCGTAGATACGTCGCTGCACAGCCCATAACCATATCTCCACGTGTCAAGGTATTCACCAAGGTTCCCCCGCCATGGCATCTATCAAGAAGGCGAATCTGGCGTACGTTGCTGTTTCGGTGGACGGAGGGAATCTGGCGCTTTTGCGTTTCAGGGTGGAGTCAAGGTTTCGAGTAGCGCCGAATTGGATTTCAGGTCTCAGGGACTCCATGCGTTGAGCGCTTCGGTGGCAGCGAACCAATGGCGGTTGCGGCCCGACCCGGTGCTCTCGACATCGACACGGGACACGACACCGCGCGAGGCAAGTGCCGTCAACGCGCCACGCCCGCTACGTTCACTGACTCCGAGCAGCCCGGCCACATCAGCGGCGCTCAGGACCGGGTGCGCCGGCAGATGCGCGAGCAGGTCCCGCGCGGTATGATCGGCTCGGAAACCGGAGATGGCTTGTTCCCATTGAGCAATGAGTGCTCGGATCCGGTCATATATCTGGTCGGTCGTGAGGGCGGCCTTCACAGCGGCCTCCGCAAACCAAGTGATCCAGGGGTCGGGTGTTCCCTGTTCAAAAAGGTGGAGTCCCGCGAGATACCCGCCGTGGTCGCGGGCGACAGCCATGCTGATCGGCACCGTGGAGCGTGGTGTCACGCCCCTACGGCGCAGCGTCCGGCTGACGAGTACCCGTCCGAGTCGCCCGTTGCCGTCTCCGTAGGGATGGATCGCTTCGAACTGGGCGTGGATGACCGCTGCGTGCGATACCGGGTCGAGGTGTTCTGGTTCGCCGTTGGAGAATGCGATCAGGTCGTCGGTCAATCGTGGAATCTCCGAAGGTGGCGGTGGTACGTAGGCCGCGTTCAAAGGCGAGGTTCCGCCCACCCAGCCGAGCGCGGGGCGGAACGTTCCGACCATTTCGGACGGGAGCATTCCGTGCCGCATGAGCTGTCGGTGCCAATTGTGCAGAGTGGCGACTGTCAGCGGTTCGTGTGCCGTGTCGAGCGCCCTGTCGATGACCACCAGATTGTCGGCCACCCAACCGGCGTTGCCGCCCCCGCCCGTTCGTGCCGCCACCAGCACAGATTCGATCGGCTCGCGCAGCCCCTCGATCCCTGACGACGCCATCGCCTCATTCCGCAGCAACAGCCTGGCCATCGGCTCCCAATGATCCTGCATCCGTAGTTCGCACAACCGAAGAGCAGCACACGCCCGCTCTCCCGCCCGGATTGTTGATCCCGACAGCTCGAACCGCCGCTCCCCGAGCAGTGCAGGAACCCATGCCCGGACCAGACGTCCGTTCCATTCCACCTCATCTTCACGTCCCGGCAAACCTTCCGAATCTAAGTCCATTTCGGAAGACTACTCTATAAGCCTTCTGAAATCTAAGCCAGTGTTCCCAGAACCGCTGCTCCCTGAACCGGCGCTAGGACTCAAGCGCCGACCCCGCCGCTGGGGGCGGTCATCGCCTCGGCGAAAGCGAATCCGTGTGTGGGGTTGTCCGTGGCGTGTCGAAAGCTGTCGGGAGGACGGAGCACGAGAGCCGGTCGATAGCTCGGAGTGAGTTATGGCTGCTTTCTGTGCTGGAGCATATACGCAACAAAAGCAGCGTCGAATCTGCGTTCAGGTTTGAGTCGGTTTTCTCCTCCACCCGTGACGAGATTCGCCAACACGCTTCGGTGATCCCGTATAGCGACGGATTGCTGAGCGATGGACTATGGGGCGATGGCATCGCGAATGGCGGCTCCGACTCGGGACGCGAGTTTCACAGGCACGGCGTTGCCGATCTGCAACTCGGTATCGGCGTTTCGGTCGCCACCTCCCCATTCCCAATCGGCTGGGAACGTCTGTATCCGGCTCCTTTCTCGAGTGGTCAAGGGCCGCACTTCGTTCGGTGGAGCACTGTCGAGATGGTTTCCAGCATAGTTCGGGGGAACGGGCCTGTTCACCCCTCTCACGGTGGGCGACGGTTCATGTACGGAGAAAACTGCCCGTCTTGAATAGTTGCGGGGGTGGCGATAGTAGTATTCGATGTCAATTTCGTCACCCAAGAACTCCTTGACGATCGTCCGATGCGGTGTCTCGCGGGACTTGACACCTTCAGCGAAATTCGAGCCGGTTGCACCGTTGCCAAGAAACCCAAACGCAAAAAACCTGCGCCGTAGTTGAGGCACACCGAAGCGGCTCGCGTCAAGGACCATTTCGACTAATGAGTACCCGGCTGCAGTCACCTCGCTACGCATCATCTGGTAGGTAGTGCTGGTACGGACTTGGGGCACATTCTCCATCAGGAATGCTACGGGTTGACATTCACAGACAATCCGACCAAACGCGGAGGTGAGGTTTGCTTGTGTGCCCTCAATGCGCTTGCCTGCGGTTGAGAAGTCCTGGCACGGAGGTGCCCCAGCGATCAGATCGACACCAACCTGGGAGATCCGTTTGGCAGCAGAAGCAGTATCGGACAGGTCGAACTCAATGGCGTGGGAACCAACATTGCGGCGGTAGGTGTCAAGCGCTTGGGGCCAACAGTCGTATGCTTCGGCCACCTCGAAACCAGCGTCCCCCAACCCTGCTGACAGCCCGCCGCATCCGCTGAATAGATCCACCGCTACCAGTGTCACGCCGCTATGAGATTCGCGTGTCGGAGCCAGCAAAGGGGACGCGAACTCGTAGTCGAAGAGTTTGTCCGGTGCATGCTTAACCATGACCATACTCTAGTAAGTGGGTGTGACACGCGGGTACAGCTTTCCCTATGATCTTCGATTCCCATCAATGATCGATTCTTATTTCAGGACACAGGGACTCCATGCGTTGAGCAGTTCGGTGGCAGCGAACCAACGGCGGTTGCGGCCCGACCCGTTGCTCTCAACATCGACTCGGGACACGACACCCCACGAGCCAAGTGCCGTCAACGCGCCACAACCGCTGCGTGCGAAACCGGGGCGAGGTGTTCCGGTTCGCTTCCGCAAGCACAGCGGGCACCCATGCCCGGAGCAGATGTCCGTTCCATTCCGCCCGATATAACCTTTAATTCGTTGCGCCGGTCTGTGCCTTAGGCGGCGAGAAGTGTGGTTACTTCGGCGTTTTCGAGGCGGCGAAAAGCGCGCCTACCAATCCCCCGTTCAAGCACTGCTACCTCAAGTTCGTTGGGGTTCAACACACGGTCGGGGCCACTCAGAGCCGCCACGG
>JAHQYM010000206.1 GCA_024421095.1 Acidimicrobiia bacterium | reverse complement strand
GGTTCTCGTTCAGGTACTGCACGACGTTGGACAGGTTGTCGCCGGATCGGGTCAGGTTCTCCTGCGGTCCGCTCTCAGGTTGACCTCTCGTACCGTCAGCCGAGAGGTAGGAGGTGTGCCAACCCATAATGAAGTCGCGCAACTTCACGACTCGTGGATGTTCGGTGAACTGCCCCAGGGCGCTTACCGCTAGCAGGTCAGGGCTCTTCAGCCGGACTGGGACCCGTTCATCGGACTCGTCGGGCACCTCTCCGCTCGCCGCCTCTCCTCTGCCACGCGTGACGTCCAGAAACTTGAACGGTCGACCGTAACTCTGGCGTTTCCAACTCAACCATTCATGTTCCACGACTGGCCTGCCTCTGCGTTCGTCAAGTTCAATGTGGTAAGTGATCAGCGGGTTTCCGGCCGGTCCACCGACGGTTCGGCCCTCGCGGTACTTGATCTCTATCACGACTGGGCCAGTGCTTCCTCTGGACCTTATTTCCTTGGCCCGTCCTCGTCGGTCCCAGGCTTGTCTCAAACCGGTCTCGAAGCACTCAGAAAGGAACGCGAACACGTCGAACACGGTGGACTTGCCACTGCCGTTGGGCCCCACCAACACCGTCAGTGGAGTAAGATCCTTCAAGTGGACTCTTTTCAGCGCCCTGAAGTTCTCCACTGTGAAAGACACAACCCGTGGTTGATCTCGCTGAACCGCGCCTTGGTTCGTTGTCTTGGGCATGTCGTGAGCGTAGCGGAGCGGGCCCGAATAGGCATTCCACGGCTTCGAATTGCTCTAGTGGCGGAAATGTCGTTCGACGGTGAACACCATAGAGACACCGCTTTCATCGGCGACGACGACCGTTGCGAAACAGTTTCCGATACCGCAAATGTCACTCCGTCAATGTATCACAACCTGCGATACACCCGCTGACTTTCCGAGGCGAAGGGCGGTGGTCAGGTCGGGAGTTTCAGCGCGCGGGTGAGGAAACTGGCCATCTGAGCTCGGGTCACGGGAGTGTCGGGACAGAACCGCAACGACTCACCCTCACCGCCGTCGTCGGTGCCCGGGTCGCTGTCGGTGATCGTCAAGGTCACCCCGTTCACGGTCAGGCTGGTGCCCGACGCGGACAGAACAACAGTCTCGTTGTCCTCATCGATCCGTCTTTAGTGTACGTCGCCACAGATTGAGCGCCGAAAAGATTCGCCCCTGCGATGCCAAAAGCACGCGAAGCGCCCACCAACGGTGTGGGGGAAGCCGGGTCGGTCACGTCGATCACCGAATCGTGCCGCCACGGCGGAGGCGTGTTAGGGTACAGGAAAGGACCATCATGGAGACAACCGTGATCACCACAATCATAACCGTAATGGGCGTAGCCACAATAACAATGCTTGGCTACTTCATGCAAAGCGTACGGGCCGAAATGCGCCGCTTGGGAGAATGCATAGATCGGCTTGATGAAAAAACCGACACACGCTTCGACGCGCTTGAAGCAAAAACCGACAAACGCTTCGACGCGCTTGAAGCAAAAACCGACAAACGCTTCGGCGTGCTTGAAGAGAAAGTCAATGCTTTGACTGCGAGTGTGGCAGCAATCGCGGCAACACAAACCGCACACGGCAACAAACTCAACCATATGGTAAACCTCGGCGAACGCATCAGCGCCGTTGAAGGTGCCGTGTTCAACAAACCCGCAACCAAACTCGCTCTCGCAGCAAGCATCGAACCCAACGAATAAAGTTCACCGATCGCACACGCACGCCACAGGAAACCGAACCCGCGAGTTGAGCCTGCGCGTACATGTGGGCCACGGGATGTTTGGTTGCTGTCAACTTGGCGTTGAGACCGTGGCGGTGGCTCACAAACTTGCGATAATGGCCGGCCAAAATTGGTAGGAAAACAACCGGGCTAACAACTTGACACTAGTATCAAGCCATGGCAGGATCCCAATCGAGTTTCGAGAAGGCAACTGCAACTATTATTGTCGTGATCGTTGGAGTGCTTTTCGGTGCGGTGTTCGGTGGTTTCTCGGGTGCCCTTTTCGGCGGTGTCATCGGCTATGTGCTGCTGAGACAGGCCGAATTGAGACGGCGCCTTAAGAGCATTGAAGAGGCCTCACGTGGGGTTCACGGGTCGTCCACTGTCACACGTCCAGCCCCGGCCCCACCACCTTCGGTTCCGCCTTCCACACGACCGCGTCCGGCGATGCCACCTTCGCCGCGACCGCTACCCGCGATGCCAGTGCCAAAACCTGAGCCCGCCGAAGCACCTACCGTTGCCCACGCGACTCCCCTTCCATTAGATGCCTCGCCAGTAGCTACCACGTCAGTAGCAACACCCGCAGGGGACTCGCCAGCAGATGCCACACCCGCAACTCCCCCACCAACAACTCCCCCGCCAGTAGATGCCTCGCCAGTAGCTACCAC
>JAHQYM010000205.1 GCA_024421095.1 Acidimicrobiia bacterium | reverse complement strand
TCGACGACAACGGGGCATCCATCGGGATTGAGGAGGACTACCCGTTCGTGAAGGATCATGACCGCGACGGATGGGAACTCTGGCTGACATCAGTCACCAGTACCTCGCTGTCTACGACTGCGGCGGCAGATCTGAGAGTCACGTTTGCCGTTCTTGAAGAGAAGACCGTCGCGCGAATCGAAGTTGGACCCGCTGCCAAACCAGTGTTCGCGAAACCGCCGAAGGGTGAGAGGAAGGAAGTCTTCTTGGTCCGCCTGAACAACTCCACTCAGGAGTTGCAAGGCCAGGACATGCTTGACTACCAAGCGAACCGATGGGCCCGAGTCTGATTGTTCCGCGTCCCTCGCCGCTGTCGTGCTCCGTGGTGCCTAGTGGCGGCGGGGGGTGGTGGCCGCGTTGGTATGCGGGCCGGACGCCACCCTTTTTGAGGAGTGATCCAGTCCTAAGCGATCTGCTCGCGATGAGAGCAACTGCTGGCGAACAAACCGCTTTGATTTTGGCCGTTGCAATATGGTCGCTCGTGGTTGGGTTCTGTGCTGAGACGACACGGCGATGCTGTCGTTGCAGCCGGTTCAGCGGGGGCCGAAACGGGTCGTGGCTCCCCAGAGCGTGGTCGCTCTCCACCGGCCCGCGCTTGGAACACGCGAGGCGACGGGCCGAACGAGTCGTGACTCCCCAGAGCGTGGTCGCTTTCCACCGGCCCGCGCTTGGAACACGCGAGGCGACGGGCGGAACGGATCGTGGCTCCCCAGAGCGTGGTCGCTTTCCACCGGCCCGCGCTTGGAACACGCGAGGCGACGCGCGGAACGGGTCGTGGCTCCCCAGAGCGTGGTCGCTTTCCACCGGCCCGCGCTTGGAACACGCTAGGCGACGCGCGGAACGGATCGTGGCTCCCCAGAGGGTGGTCGCCGCTGCAAAGCGATACCCGCCCGCGGGCCAGACGTTTGCCACGGTCAGCGACCCTGCGTTAGCGACGGTCGGTGTCGCCGGGTTGGCCGAGGACCGATATTCTCGGCGTGTTTCGGGCTCAACAGGCCACGGATTACCCGTCCGCCGAAGGGGGTATCGTCGATGGTTCCTTCGATGCGGTTTCGCGGCAAGCGTGATACTGGATCGCGGTTTCTGCAGCCGCCATACATACATGCTCCTAGCTGCCAATAAGCCTGGGAGGTGTAGTCAAGGTTGACTGGTGATTGAACTCCAAAACGACGGCGGCTCTGCGTTCGGATTCGCCTGATGGGGTCGATGAAGACGCGGTGATCATCTGCATCATCGATCTTGATGGTTGACTTTCTCGATGCCATACAAAGTATTTTAAATTATTTTATAATTTTTTAGTAATTCACGGGGTCATTGTCACAGGGGGTCTGTAAGGTGTGATCCATGAGTTTATTTTCAGGATCAGAGCTTTTTGAGGTGGGCACCGCTGGGGTATCGCGGGTCGATAGCGCCTCACCGGTGCAGCCTTCCTCTTCCGCGGCCGGTGGAGGCACGGTTGGGGCGCGGCGAGCCGATAGCACTTTACAGGGGCAACCCTCCACCGCCGGTGACGACACCGTCGAAGCGTTACGAACCGACAGCACTTCACGGGTACGACCCTCCACCGCCGGTGACGAGACCGTTGAGGCATCGCGGGCCGAAAACACCTCACGCGCACGACCCTCCACCACCGCCGGTGACGACACCGTTGAGCCATCGCGGACCGAACACACCTCACGGGCACGACCCTCCACCACGGCCGGTGACGACACCGTTGGAGCAGCGCGGGCCGATAGCACTTCACGCGTACGACCCTCCACCGCCGGTGACGAGACCGTTGAGGCATCGCGGGCCGATAGCGCTTCACGGGCACGACCCTCCACCACGGCCGGTGACGACACCGTTGGAGCAGCGCGGGCCGATAATGCTTCACGGGTGCAGCCTTCCTCTGCGGTTGGTGGTTGTGGTACCGCCGGGTCGGTTTGCGTGGGTCTGGTTGATGAGGTGGGGTTGTCTGATGAGGGGTTGCGGTCGCGGTTGAAGGTGTTGGGACGCGCCGAGTCGACTTTGGCGGCGATGAAATCCCGTGCGTTGGCTGAGTTGAGTCGTCGTCACAACAAACGCGACGCGCAACGTCTGATTCGCGATGAACTGCAAACATCGAAACATGACGCTCAACGCGACGTCGAAACCGCAACCCGACTAGCCGAGTTACCCGCAACGAGTGGTGCGTTGGATTCTGGTGACATTCCTGTTAGTCACGCACAGTTGATCGCCCGCGCTGCTGGTGAAAGCCCGATAGATGAACGGTTACTTGTTGAAGCAGCCAACAACGAACCGTTTGATGAGTTCATGCAGACTGTGAAACTTCATCAACGCGATGTTGCTGTCGATGACGGACAGTCTTTGTTGGATCGTCAACGCAAGAAAC
>JAHQYM010000002.1 GCA_024421095.1 Acidimicrobiia bacterium | reverse complement strand
CAACGGACCCACCAACCTAGAAAACCTCGTATTAGTATGCAACGACTGCCACCACAAAATCCACGACGATGGCTGGCAAGTCCACAAACACCCCGACACCGGCAAATACCAACTCAAACCCCCAACACGCCCAACAAGCAAGCGCCCAGCCACCCTGTCGGGTGAGCCCTCAACCCACCCAGCAGACAAGCGCCCCACCCTTTCCCTGGGTGAGCCCTTGAGCGGCCCAGCAAATAAGCGCCCGACCGTTCTTTCGGACAAACCGGCGAGGACGTCGTCAGGTGAACCATCGACACGAAGGCCCGGTGAGTACCCTACTGGCTCATCGGATGAGTCGTCGACCCGCCCAACAGATGCGTACCCGACTGGCTCATCGGATGAGTCGTCGACCCGCCCGCCGGGGGAGCGCTCGGCCGTTTCTTCAGATGAGGTTTCAACTATCTCGACGAACCGGCCAGACCGTGCTCGCACCCGCGAAGACCCAGCTCAACCGGAAGCCAGCGGCGCAACCCAGTCGACCATCGAGAACGAGCGCGGGTTCGCGCATTTCACGCACGCTCAGCAAGAGAAGCAGACAAGGTCCGACACCGTACAACCATGCCCCGCAGCGCGAACCACCGGCCACGACCCAGTCGGCAGCATCGACACCTCCTAAAAGTCGCACAGTTGGGTGACCATCCATCTGTCGTCGGGTTGTCCTGAGCGAACCGTCGGTCATCAACCAACGACGACCAGAGGTGACACGCGTTGGTTTTGTTGCTGCTTTCGGTTTCGGTGATGGTTTGGCTGCCTACCCACAGGAGCAAACTCAACACCGAACCTCCAGTCACTCGGTTGAATGTCGACACCGATCCTGGAGGAACATGCCCCTACACGCAACGATGCCCACAACTTACGCAGGCACGCTCACACCACCGTTATACGCGAAGAGGCTCTTATCCGTAAGGGTTTGTATTACTCACCTCGACACGGTGTGGTTGCGTTCACGCTACCGATGTTCGCCGATAGCCTTTGACATCATCGAACCTAACCTAACTTTCTAGCGATTCTGTGAATAAAATTTTCGAAACGACTTGACAAGACGCTTTGAATGTGTTACGCGTACTGATCGGAGCAAACCGCCCCTGAGCCGAGGAGCCAAAATGTACAAGAAATTCAAGCAACGCAGCGTTGCAACCGTAGCCCTAGTCGTCTTATTGCTGGCCAATTTCACAGGACCAGCCTCAGCTGGTTACTTAGAGGGTCGGATTAGCTGCCAATCCAACTGGAAGGTAATGACAAGGTCCTACTCGGGTGTCGACACACGGCATGAACATTATCTGGAGCCGAATTCAACGGTATTTGCTGACGGAAATATGGTAGTGCTATTCTGGATCGGAGCTAGAAATTACGGCACATGGTCAGTTGAGGCCGTGCCACTTTACAGTGGCGGCGGTGGATGTATCCAGCGTTGATAAGTTCATGTTGCGAAACGCTGACCAGAATCTTCTTGTTGTTGCGGTTTTGCTCCTGATTACGCTTCTTGGTGCTGGCTGCGCGTCTGATGACGGGCAGTCCTCCGAGCAGATTCAGCAATCAGACCGCGTCGTTGAAATGTTCACTAAGCAACGCGCCTGGCTCGCATGCTTGCAAGACAACGGAATAGACGCTGAGTTGTTGCCGAACGGAGTTGTTCTCCCCGATAAAAATTCAAACTTGACGCAGGAGGAATGGCGCGACCTGTCTGATCTTTGTGAACAGCGTCTTGAAAACGAAGGAATTGTTCTCAGCGAGGAACCGAGCGATGAGTCCAGAGAGCGGAACTACAATTCGTGGGTGATGTTCCGTGAGTGCATGCTCGATCAAGGAATTGATTTAGGCGAACTTGTTACCTTCGAGTCTTATGTTGCTGACCCCGATAACATAGTCAACTCAGTCGTAGCTGCGGCAAGCGAAGATTTAAGCGCGTTCCAGGAGGCTTATGATAATTGTCCTTCCAGACTTGGTTATTTTAGTTTCAACGTAGTTGATCTCAGCGAGTAAACGTTTTGGCTTGATCTGGTGAGACGTTCTCGTTTACGTTTGTTTGCGCTTGTGCTTGTTGTGTTGTTGGCTGCTGGGGCCGGTTACTGGGCGGGTCAACAATTCGACAGTGCAGATGACGATAATGAGATTGAACCTTCTGAACCGCTAACAACCACAACGCGAATTGGCACGTTAGGCGAAGAGTATCCCGCACCGATCAGCTTGGAATGGACTCAAGATTTGGCTTTGCCGTTCCTCGGAGAAACTGGGGTCGTGACTGCCTTGCGTTCCGACTCTGGGAGCTTCTCCAGTGTCGAATCAGGGGCAGTGATCGGCACCGTCAATGGCACACCGGTTGTCGTTCTTGAAGGAGAACAGCCAGCTCATCGCCCTATGGAAGTCGGCATCACCGGAATAGACGTTGCACAGCTTCAAGCTTTTCTGGTCTCAGCAGGATTCCTAATGGCGAACGATGCGGACGGCACCTTCGGTGAGGCAACAGCGCAAGCTGTTCAAGATTGGTGGGAGACCCTCGGCGTTGAAGACCGCAATACGGTGCCAATCGGCAGCGTCATTTTCGCAAGCGATCTGCCAAGATTGCTGTCGACCGACCAGTCAGTGCAGGTCGGCCAGTTCATTACAACCGGCGCGCCGTTTCTCGTCGGTGTGTCATCCACCCCAGTTGCATCCGTAACGCTCACCGATATTCAAGAACAACGCTTTTTGGTCGAAGGCGCGAAATTTTATGCCAGCGACCCAAACGGTGCCGAGGTTGAAATGACCGTGCTGGCATCTCAGATTAGGGACGGCACGAACAATATTGAACTTGGTTTACCCGCCGACGTTTTCGATCGTTGGTCATTCTTGATCTCGGCACCGGGAACCCCAGCACGGCTCCGTGGGAGGATGGTAGTAACACCGCCAGTTGAAGGGACGATTGTTGCTTTGGCAGCGCTCAACAACCTCACAGACTCCAATGCGATTGTTCGTCTAGCTAGCGGCGATGAAGTCGTTGTGAAGGTAGTCGCGGTGGTGGGAGGGCAGGCCATTGTCGAACCATTAGACCCTGGCGAAGTCGTGGTAATCAACCCGTGACTGCTCGCGCGAATCTGGGCGCCGAGGCTCGTGGACTCTGGTTCCGATTTGACCCTGCTAGCGATTGGTTATTTGAAAACTTCGATATTGAGTTCCCAGCCCGTTGTATCACTGCGGTCACAGGAAGATCAGGCTCAGGCAAGTCCACCTTGTTGAGCCTTTTCGGGCTCTTGTTGTCACCCATCAGCGGAAGCGTCGCAATCGCGGACAAACCAACCGAAATGATGTCGGACTCCTCTCGATCGATGCTACGCGGAAGCCACATTGGGTTTTTGTTCCAAGATGCTCTACTTGACCCCACACGAACAGTGTTGGACAACATAACCGAGGGTGTGATATTTACGGGTTTGTCACCTCGCCAGTTCAGGGCGCAAGCTCACGAACAGTTGCGGGAGGTCGGTCTCGACACCAACATTTTAGGCAAGCGTCTGCCGGCGACCATCTCCGGTGGGCAAGCTCAACGAGTTGCGTTGTGCCGAGCGTTAATCAAGCAACCCAAGATCGTTCTCGCCGATGAACCTACCGGGAACCTTGATGTGCAGAGCTCTGACATCGTCATGGCAACACTAGTCAAGGCCGCTCAATCGGGCGCAACGGTGATCATCGCAACCCACGACGATACGGTAATCAGACGCGCCGACCGTGTGGTGTCGCTTGACTAGTCAACCTAACCGACCAAAATAATCAAAGGATATGCATAACACTCTAAGCGGTCAACGTATCACTCTACTGCAACTAACCCGTGAGGCACTGGCGATTTCGATAGCTCGACGCACCGTGACCGTGATCGTGATACTGATTGCCGCTGTTGGCACGTTCATTCCGCTGGTGATTAGCGCTCAAGCAGAAAATGCGCGCGCCGATGCACTCACAACCCTTAACCGCCCAGAACAACGAATCGTCAAGATCATTGACAACGACTTTCTTCAAGGCAGCACCACTCTTGATCCGCCAACCGTAATGCAACTACGTGAACTGTCGATTGTTGAGAACCTGCTCGCGCTAGGCACGGTCCAAGACACCAGATCAAGCCGAGGTTGGCCGGTCAGCACACGGATTCCAACGACCGATATCTTGGCGGTCGACGCGAGTCAGCACGACCCCTGTGGTTCAGTTCGACTTCCCCGAAACTACGGCGGCTCGCCTCACACGTTGCACCTCGCACTTGAACCCGCATATTTAGCAGTCGCTGGCAAACGACAAACCGAACCGCACCCCTTTGCTGACCCTGCGTTAGCGACCCGTAACATCTGCGAGTGGACAGGTGCTCGTCAGTTGCTGGTGTTAGTAGACGAACCTGCCTCGGTGCAACGGATAGTGGACCTAATCCCGTCATTTGCTGATATCAATGTGACGGCCTCCATACCTGATGACCTTGACGAGTTGCGCAGAGATCTGGCCACTGGTCTCAGTGACTCCGCTCGCTATCTCAGAAATTTAGCGACGCTTGGTGCTGGCGTTTTGGTCGCAGCGACAATATTTGTGACCGCTGGCACTCAAACGCGGCACATGGCACGACGGCGCGCACTCGGTGCTACTCGCTTTGATGTCGCTATCCTCATCCTCGGGCAAGTGGCGATGTCAGTGATGCTTGGTGCGCTTATCGCTACGTTGGTTTTTTCTGTGACCGCAACAAACCTTCAATATCTGATTGACGCTTCGTTGGCTTTAGCGGTCGTCGTCAGCATCATTTTGACTAGTCTCGTTGCGTCGTTGCCCGTGGCTGTGGTTGCGGCCACCCGTGACCCAGCGGAAATACTCAGAGTGCCCTAGTTTCAATTACCTTTCAGCGTTGCGATTCTGCGCCTGCGTGCCCTAGAAAACAACTTGGTGGTGCGTGCTACCAATCTAAATCGGCTTGGTGCATAACCCATAGTTCTGCTATCCGACCGGCGGCAATTCGGTAGTGTGCAAGCCAAGTAATCCTAATTTCGCAACCGATCGCTACATTCACACCTTCCAAGACGAAGCGTGCAAAAACCAGATCGTCAACCGAACTAAGTTGGTAAAAAGTAAGACCAGTTGAGCGGAGCGTTTCAACTGTGGAACTCACGTGAGACGCGTATCGTTGTGGAGTGGTTTGCTCGGTGCCGTCGCGAGTGTGGCGCACAAATGGATCAGCCAAAACCTCGCCCAGCCGCTCAAGGCACCGATCAATCCAAATGTGGTGCCACAAAGTTTTCACCAAGTTTTCATTTTCGTGACTCATCGTTCCTCCAATCCGAGCCTAAAACAATCACAACGAAGGTGCATTCGGTTGAGAAATCCGCTTACGCCAGATCACACCAAGTGCCGTTGACGCAATCACTAGCACACCCATCAACGACATTACCAGACGGATACCAAACACATCGGCTAGTTCCCCTAACGGCCAAGATGCCAGCCCGAAACCTGTGAAACTCAACATGATTAGGCTTTGCACCCGGCCATGAAACTCAACGTTGGCTATGCTCATAACAAGTGAATTGTTGAGTGCTTGAAACGCCGCTGAACCTCCGCCAACAAACATAATCACCACAACCGCCATCCAATATTGCGGAACGACAGCAAAAACTACAAGTGCAACACCAAAAATGGCAGCAGCTTGAGTCTGCAACGAAGCCAAACGGGACTTGTTGGCGTTTGCTAACGCAACACTAGTAATAACCGCGCCAACAGCAGCAGCAGAAGCTAAAACACCGAACGCCCAACTATCAAGATTGTAAATGTCAGACACCAAAGCAGGCAAAAAAGCGATATGGGGGAACCCAAACATTACGATCAATAACGAAACCACCAATAGTCTCGCTAACTCTGGATTATCCCGAGCATAATTGATTCCGTCAAGCAAATCTTTCCTAGCAGACTGCTTAGACAAAACCTGTGGCGCTCCGCAGGGCAACCGCAAGGTAGCTATTACCGACAAAACGGCGAGTGAGGCACCCACGAAATACACACCCCCAACACCAATCACTGCAATACCGATAAGCGTTCCAGCGAAGGAAGGGCCGATGACTCGTGTGACTTGGATGCTGGCGTTGCCCAAAAATATGGCGTTAGTGAGCGACTTGCGGTCCACGATGTCGGCGGTCATTGCTAGCCTCGACGGGCCGAAAAGCGAAATCCCCAACCCTTGGACCGCCCCGGCACCTACAAGCATCCAATACGCAATGACATCAGTTGCGATTGCGATGGCTACGCCGAAGGCCGCCGCGGCCATAGTTGACTGAGCAAAAATCAATATCGAACGTTTAGCGATGCGGTCGGCGAGCACGCCACCAGCCGGGATAGCCACCAAACTCGTGACACCGAATGCGAAGATCACACCACCTAACGCTGCGTTTGAACCGGTGAGTTCATAGGCAAGCCAACCACGCGCTACTTGTTGTGTTTGAAACGCCAAAAAAACTAGCAACCCGCTCCACCACAACAAGCGGTATTCGGGAATCTGCAAAGACGCGAAACGACCCGCATGCGGTTCAGCATCGCCAGTCGTCAGCTCAGACATCACGCCGACCGTAGCGCCCAGTTAACGGCTCTAAGCGTTTCGGTTTGAATTGATTGGTCGGGACGACTGGATTTGAACCAGCGACCCCCTGCTCCCAAAGCAGGTGCGCTACCGAACTGCGCCACGTCCCGTGGCCAATAATCTACTTCCCCACAAGCGATTTCGCTCACAATTATCCGGGTCTCGGTGCCCAAGACGGGGCGCGTTTCTCGGTGAACGCTCGTATACCTTCTTGCCCGTCCTCGCTCGCAAATAGTTGAGCAGAAATCTTACTTGTCCACTCAAAAGCATCCTCGGTGGCCATGGCGGGTATTCGTTGGGTCAATTGCTTGCATACAGCTAAAGCGTTTTGTCCACCAAGCAACAGATCCGCAACAATCCTGTCGGTAACTGCATCAATGCGGTCGGCCGATACTGCGTGGTTGATAATTCCCATGCTCACGGCTTCAGGGGCTAAAAATCGTTTACCACGCAGAAAAGCTTCACTCGCCTGCGCCAATCGCATTTTGGGTAAGCAAAGCACCGACACCATCGCCGGCGCTAACCCCAACCGCACCTCGGTGAAACCCATCTTGGCAGAGTCGAGAGCCACAGAAATGTCCATCGCCGCGGCGAGACCCATTCCTCCCGCCACGCAATGACCATTGATACGGCCCACAAACGGTTTGGGTGATTTAGCGAAACGGCTAAACAACTCAACCGCAGTCGGCGCGCTCTGCCCTCTCTGTCCACTCTGCCCTCTCTGTCCACTCTGTCCACTCTGTCCACTGGCAGAACCCCCAGTCAAGTCTGCCCCCGCACAAAACACCGAACCGTGGTTGGTCAAGACAACCACACGAATGTCTGGGTCTGCATCCGCCGCGTTAATCGCCGACAAAAGCTCACTGACGAGCCCCGCGCTCAAGACATTGCGGTTTTTTTTATCGGCTAGGGTGATGGTCAGAACGCCTTGGCCTTTGCAGGTTTCAACTAGTTGGCGCATTACCACCTGCGGGTTTTGTTGTAGGCGGGCCAGCGAATGCCTGTGCAATTGTCATCCATTCAGTAGCCGCGTCACCAGTGACCAACAAACGCGTGTCGCCGACGTTGCGCCTTTGCGTCACCACCAAACAATAATCTTCGGCACTACCAACCACGCTGCAAGTGGCATCATCGGTGCCCCACTGCCATTTCTCGCCTGAGGGACTGGTTAACCGCACTGCAATATCAACTTCGGGAACGGCTAGGTTGCGGTTAAGGTAACTCCAAGCGCGGGTCATCACCCCGAGTTGTGCGACATGGCGCAGGCGATCCGTAGCCAGGCGTTGAGCGCCCACAGCATCAACGATGTCTTGGCCATGAGCCCAACATTCCATCAATCGCGCAGTCAAAAAAGATGCCGCCCCCATTGCCGGGCCGAACCAGGATACCCGATCGTGGTCTTTGAGCCCAGATGCGGCCACCTCTAAAGCGGTTCGAGCCCTGCGCCAGGCGGCGACCCGCTCACCAAAATCCAAGACCCGTAGCGGATCAAGGGTGAACGCATCAAGTTGGTCGGTGCCGTGCATGGCGTTTGTCCACAACTCTTTGGTAAGCACCTCGAATGCTGTTTCGTCAGAGATGGCGGTGGCGGCGGCTTGGTCAAAAAACGTTAAATGGGCAACTTGGTCGGTGACATCCCAGCGGGGGCTTGCCGTGGGGGCACCCCATTGCTCTTCTGTGAGTTGCATCAAGAGATCATCAAGTGCGGCTTGCTCCGATAGCAAGTCGGCTAGAACTTCAGCGACTTGCATCGGTCACTGCCGAGTTTCGATGTCTGGTTTCTAACCAAGTTTTTCCTTTGTCTGCGCTCGGTTCTCTAGGTAACCCCAAGACCATCTCGGCCACGATATTGCGTAACACCGCGAAAGTTCCACCTCCGAGGGTCAATGCTGGTGAGAACAAGAATCCGTAGTGCCAGATTCGGTTTACGCCTGCCACTTGGTCGTCCTTGAATATTATTTCTGTTGCTCCACCCGCCATGTTTGGAGGTATGACACCAAGCGGCCCTGAACCTTCGAGCATGCCTTGTGCACCTGCGAAGTCTTTCGCCAACTGCATTACCTGCTGTCCGTGTTCGTCTGCCATAATTTTCTGTATTGAGGCTTCTGGCCCGGGGGTTTGGGCGTTGAGTTGGGCGCTAAGCGTGCGTAAACGATTGAGCCGCAAGACTTCGGCGTCAATGTGTAGTGCGGCCGCTCTTTGCCTCATTTGTGGGTCGGTTACGCCACCATTGCGTTTCATCAAGTCGATCAACATTGCGGCGTTTGGCCCGGCACCCCACAAAGAACCCGAGGAGCTAAGCGAAACGCGTTCATTAGCCAAAGTGACTTTTGCTAAACGCCAACCGTCATTTTCGGCTCCGATGCGGTTCTCTCGCGGAATGCGCACATTGTCGAAGAAGATTTGATTGAAGCTATGGGCTCCGGTCATATCAATGATCGGACTGATGGTTACCCCCGGGAGATTGGTCGGACAAACGAAGTAGGAAATTCCTTTGTGTTTGGGGACGTTCGGGTTGGTGCGAGCGATCAGGATGCCGTATTTTGCGTGATGCGCTCCGCTGGTCCAGATTTTTGAACCGTTGATGATGTATTCATCGCCGTCGCGCAGCGCGCTGGTGGCCAGCGATGCTAGGTCTGAGCCGGCATCGGGTTCGGAGAACATTTGGCAGTAAATGTCGCTGCCGGTGAGCAGTCCGGGTAGGAAGCGCTGCTTTTGTTCTTCGCTACCGGCGGCGAGGATGGTAGGCCCAGCCCAGCCGATACCAATCGGGTTCTGTGGTCTACGAACGTTGACCCGCGCTAGTTCTTCATCAATGATGAGTTGATGAAGTGGATCGGCATCAATGCCGTACGGTTCAGGCCAGTTGGGGACGATCAAACCCGCTGCTAACAATTGCTGCGGTGTGGGTGCGGGGTTAGCTTCAAGCCATTCACGCAGTTTGATCCTTCGCGGGTCGTCTTGGGGCGGAAAATCAAAATCCATCTCGGCCTTTACAGTACTGCGTGGCAGCGTCATTTTCTGCTATTAGCGACTTGGGTACCTCCACATATCGTGCCCTTAACCATTCACCTAGACTTTTGGCTTGAGGGTCTTGACGGGTGGATGCAGCCACACCAGCTCCCAAAATGCCGTGTATAACGAAGTTGAGGGACAGGATGTTGGGCAAGGTGTAACGTTCGATGTGCAGCGTGGCGATTTCGGGCAAGAGTTGACGCAAACGTTCGGTTGTCAGAAAGTATTCGAGCCACGGGTACGCATCTGCTTGACGAACGAAAACTCCGATGTTGGCGTTGCCGCCTTTGTCACCTGAGCGTGCTCCCGCGACCACACCGAGTGGCGCGTGAAGCGTCTCTCCAGTGGGCAGAAAACCCCGTGGTTGTGTCGGCACGCGGTGGTCAACTGTGCTTGTTGGTGTGTCTGAGGAGATGGTTGTGGTGTGTTGGCCCAAAAGTGTCACCTGCTGGGTGACCAGCCCGCGAGGTAGGAGCGCTGCCGTATGCAGCCCGAAAGGTCTCGCGACACCAGCGGTTTTGGTTGCAAAAAAGCCGGGGATGCTCGCCAACGCAAGGTCATTGATGGTTGAGGCGATTGCTTTGGTTTTTTCCTCGTCTGGGTCTTTTACGGTAATTCGCCAGGTCGCTACGGCTTCCTCGTTGGTCGCCGGGTCCATTTTGTTGGTGTGCACAAGTGAGGTTTCAACACTTGCAAAATCGTTTGGTTGCGTTCGACAGTGGTGCCAAAAAGCTCGTTCGATGAGTGCGGCTTTGGCGGATGTGTCCAGACCGGTCAAAGCGATGGACAGGTCGCTACGGAAACCACCCCACGAGGTCATCGAAACCTTGAGAGTCTCTGGCGGCGGCTCACCCACAACACCAGAGATGCGCACCCGATCCTTTGCTATTTCGGCTAATGCAATCGTGTCAAAGCGGCTGGTGACATCGGGGCCCAAGTAAGCCGGATGGTCGATCTCATACAACAGTTGGCTAGTGATAGTGCCGATGGTGACGTTGCCGCCAGTCTCTGGGTGCTTACTGATGACCGAAGAGCCGTCTGCGGCGATTTCCGCGAACGGGAAACCAAGATACTCGAGCCCTTCAATCTCTTCAAAAAATGAGTAGTTCCCGCCGGTTGCTTGGGTGCCGCATTCGATCACGTGGCCCGCCACCACCGCCCCAGCCAGCGCATCAAGATCGTTCTTTTCCCAACCGTGATACCACGCTGCTGGCCCGCAAACCAGAGCAGCATCAGTGGTACGCCCAGTTACCACGATGTCGGCTCCTCGGTTCAAGGCTTCCACAATGCCCCAACAACCGAGGTATGCGTTGGCGGAAATATAATTGATATCAGCGATTGCTTCTCGGGTTAATGGGTCGATAATTGCGCCGGATGCGTGCAGTTCTTTGAGGCGAGGCAGCAGGTTGTCGCCTTCTATATAGGCGATTGTGGGGGAAAGTCCCAGCCGCGCGGCTACCTCGTCTACTGCTTCGGCACAATGATCTGGTGACAGCCCACCGGCGTTAGCAACGACTTTTATGTCCTTGTCTAAACATGTGCCCATCACTTGTTCCATCTGCGTTATAAACGTTTGTGCGAAACCCGCATTTGAACGTTTCGCTTGTTTACGAGCCAAAATGAGCATCGTCAACTCCGCGAGCCAATCGCCGGTCAGTGCGTCAATCGGCACTCCTTCCACCATTTCGCGTGCCGCGCTGAGTCGGTCGCCGTAAAACCCACTGCAGTTGGCGATTCGTATCGGTTTTGTCACGCTCGGTCCTCAGATTCGTGCGGTAGAAGATTCGTCAATCACCATCAACAAGGCATCCTTTTCGACTTGGCTACCCATCGCAACAAGCAACTCGGTGACTGTTCCTGAAGTTGTGGCGCGCAAATAGTTTTCCATTTTCATGGCTTCGAGCACAGCAACAACTTGATGCGGTTCGACTTTGTCGCCCACCGCTACTCGCAATTCGACAACTTTGCCGGGCATTGGTGCCACGATGGCACCACCAACAGTTGCCGGTTCGGGCGCTGAGAACCTCGGCAATATTTCTATTTCAACACCGCCGCTAGCACCTGTCAAATACAGTTTGTTTTGAGAGCGGGCTACAGCATAGCGGCGGCGACGCGTATCAATTTCAACATCAATATGGTTTTGCGAATAACTGTGAATCAGCGCAACAGATGTGTCACCCGAGGAGTTGAGCGTAAAGCTACCATCACGGTTTACAGCATAACTTAACGCTATTTCAGTATCATCGATGCTCAAATCGACTCGCTCGGGAGCCAACCGACCAACACGAAACCCAGAAGGCAACGATGCCAAGGTCGGTGCCGTAACACGGTTATCATTTTGCAACCACAGCGTTGCCGCCACACCCAACAAGTGCTTTTCGTCGGACTGCAACACACGTTTTAGCGGCAAAGCGAACCGTTCAATGAAATTGGTGGTTGTGTCGCCCGCAAGAAACTCTGGCGACCGTAACGTGGCTACAAGAAAATCGCGATTGGTGGGCACCCCACCAAGTTGCAAGCGTTCAAGCGCCAACGCCAGCCGCGCTGAAGCTTGTGAACGGCACGGCGCTGAGGCGATAACTTTCGCGAACATCGGATCGAATTCAGCGGTTATTCGTGAACCAGACTTCACGCCAGTTTCGAACCGAACCGCCGGGTCGTTGCATGGCTCAAAAATATCCAACACTCCTGTTGCCGGAAGAAAATCATTGCTCGGATCTTCACTGCAAAGACGGACTTCAATACTGTGCCCTGAAACGGTAATATCGGTGCTCCCGTAACCTAGTTGTTCGCCTTGAGCGACACGCAATTGTTCTTTCATCAAGTCGATACCGGTTACCTCTTCTGTGACCGGATGCTCCACTTGAAGGCGTGTGTTGACCTCCAAAAAGAAGAACTCCTTAGTGTTGTCGTCTACCAAGAATTCAACCGTGCCAGTTGACTCGTAGCCAATCAGTTCAGCCAACCGCAGCGCAGCAACGCCCAATGCGGCGCGTAGTTCCTCGTCAACAAAGGACGAAGGTGCTTCTTCAATAATCTTTTGATGACGACGTTGAATGCTGCACTCACGCTCACCAAGATGCACCAAGTTTCCATACTTGTCACCCAAAATCTGTATCTCAATATGGCGTGCGCGGGGCACGTAACGTTCCGCAAACACTCGGTCATCGCCAAAACTCGCCAACGCTTCACGGCGCGCCGAAGACACTGCTTCAGCTAAATCGTCGGCACGTTCCACCACCCGCATTCCCTTGCCGCCACCGCCAGCCACAGCTTTGATCAAGATAGGAAACCTCAGCGAAGCAAAATCAGCTACCTGGTTCCGAGACGGCAAAGTCGGCACCGCCGCGTCTTGGGCGAGTTGTTTGGCCGTGAGTTTGTCGCCCATCGCAGCAATAATTCGCGGTGGTGGTCCCACCCAAATCAAATCGGCATCGAGCACGGCTTGAGCAAACGCGGCGTTTTCAGATAAGAAACCGTAACCTGGATGGACCGCGCACGCACCTGTAAGCCGTGCTACTGCCAAGATCGCTTCGCTGTCTAGGTAACTGTTGACCCTCACCGATTCATCGGCCTGGCCAACATGAACCGCATCAGCATCGGAATCAACAAATACTGCCACTGAACGGATTCCCATTTCTGTGGCCGCCCGCATCACCCGACAGGCAATTTCGCCGCGATTAGCGATCAGCAAAGTGTTGATGCGTTTCACAAGCGAAACACTCCGTAACTTTGCGCGCCCTCAATGGGGACTTTGTTCACCAGCGAAAGGCACATTCCAACAACGTTGCGGGTGTCGCGCGGGTCAATAATGCCATCGTCACTAATTGCGGCTGTGGCCCGCAACGCTAAAGAACCGCGTTCCTGGGCGGTTTCAACGGCAGCCACAATCTTCGCGTCGCCGTCTTCGTCAAACTCTTGACCAAGACGTTTGGCTTGCCCTCGACGCACCTCCGACATTACCCCAGCAATCTGCCGCGGCCCCATCACCGCGATCTTGGCGGTAGGCCACAAAAAGGTGAACCGGTTCCCGAACGCCCGTCCCGACATACCGTAAGTTCCTGCACCATAACTTGAACCAATGATCACGGTGATGTGTGGCACCGTAGAATTGCTAACCGCGTTGAGCATTTGCGAACCTTTTTTGATGATCCCGTCAGCCTCAAAATCTTTGCCGACCATATAGCCCGTGATGTTCTGCACAAACAGCAAAGGCACATCAATTTGGTTGCACAACTGGATAAAGTGAGCGCCCTTCTGTGCCGCATCGGGGTACAGCACACCGTTGTTAGCAAGAATCCCCAGCGGGTAACCATGCACGGAAGCCCATCCACACACCAAAGTACTTCCCCATTGAGCTTTGAATTCCTCAAAACGCGATCCATCAACAGTGCGGGCCAGCATCTCACGCACCTCAACTTCTTTGACTAAGTCTCGGCTGACGATTCCAAGCAGTTCTTCTTGGTCATAAATTGGTGGATCAGCAGCAAATCTCGGCTCAGCACCAGTATTACGAATGTTCAAATGTGAGACGACCTCGCGACACATCCGCAACGCATCCATCTCGTCTTGAGCGAAGTAATCGCCGCTCCCGGAAATAGTTGCGTGCATCTCTGCGCCGCCAAGTGTTTCGTCAGCAGATATTTCACCAGTAGCCATCTTCACCAACGGCGGCCCACCAAGAAACATTTTTGATTGGTCTTTGACCATAATCGTGTAGTCGGACAAGCCGGGTTGGTATGCGCCACCGGCGGTAGAAGACCCGAACACCACGCAGACTGTAGGGATACGCAGTTTAGACAATTCGATCATTTCATAAAAGAACCGCCCGCTTTCTGCAAAATGGTCAACTTGCAAGAAACGTTTGTTGGAGCGATCAGCGGGATTGATCCGCAGGTCACCGCCAGCGGATTCCACGAAGCTCACGTAGGGCAGGTGGTTATCCCGAGCGATCTCTAAGGCACGAAGCCATTTCTTTGATGCATACGGCGTGAGCGCCCCGGCTAGCACGGTGGGGTCGTTGCCCATGATCACACATTCGGTGTCCGCAATTACTCCGATACCGACAACCATTCCGCCGCCCACTGCGTAGTCGGATTGGTAGGCAGCGATCGGGCTGATCTCTAGGAACGGGCTATCGGGGTCGATTACGTTAGCGATTCGCTCACGGATAGGCATTTTGTGCCGTTCTCGCAGCCTGGCGGTACGCTCCGGGCCACCACCCGCTGCGGCTTCGCCAAGCAAACCCTCAATCACCCCGAGTTGCTCAAGCATGTCCTGCGTATTTCGCGCGAACTGCGGATCGTTGGTGTCGAGTTTTGAACGCAGTGTTGGTGCTAGAGGATTACGCAACATGAATATGGGCTGCAATCAACCGGGGGAACAAGGTGGGGTGCCTCAGGCTCGGGCACCCCACCTGCTGCACCCTTAGTTGAAGGCGAAGTCGCTTGCGAAGGATGCTTCGTAACCGACCACTTCGGCTTCCACACCGTTGGGGACGGCTGGGTTAACTCTGAAGATGGTGTTTTCCGTGCTGGGGATGCGGTCGGCGGGCGCGCCGTAGAAGTAATCGCCGCCCAATCCCTCAAAAGAAACCTCTCCAAGGCTGTTCATCGCATCAATAATCCCTTGGCGGCTGAGGTCGCCATTAGCAACCGCGGCTTCAAGCACTTGCACCACCGCGTGCGCTTGCAGGTATCCAAAGGTGAAGTAGTAGTCGGGGCCTTGGTCGGGAGCAAATTCTGCAAGCCGTTCAAGCATTGGACCCATTCCCTCAACTTCGGTGTCGCCCCAAGTGGAACCTTCACCAACGATGATCATGGTTTTCTGCAAATACTCTGCCACCGGACTGAGCGCTAAGATATTGACCCAAGTTGGTGAGGCGCTGATCCAAGTCGGAGCAAACTCTTTACTTGCTGCTTCCCCTAATGCGGGAGCGGTCACGTTCGGCAAAGCCACGAAATAGACCACTTCGCAACCGGCATTGCTCAACTGTTGAATTTGTGCTGAGAAGTCTGTATCGCCAGCCACGTAACTCACGCTTTCGGTGATAGTGAAACCAAGTGCCTCGGCTGCAAACTCTACCCCTTCTTGCCCCGCTTCGCCGTAAGGGTCATCTTGGACGAAAGTGCAATAGGTTTGGTTGACGTTTCCACCGCCTTCATTAATCCACCAATCAAGCCCGTTGATTGCCTGAATTTGGTATGGGCTACCGATTGGTAGCAAGTTCTGTTCACGTACCCAGAAAGAATCTAAGGATGCTGGGGCGGCCACTATGTTGTCTTGCTTCAATGACTCAAGTACAGCATTGGTGATTGGAGTGCCCAAGAGTTGGCCGATGAGCACCACATCGTCTTTGATGCTGTTGTATACCTGTAAGGCGATTGAAGGCATGTATTGGTGGTCTTGTTCGTTAGTTTCAATCATGTAGCGACCAGCTATCCCACCTTGACTGTTGACGTAGTCGTAATAGACTTGGGCACCGGCCGTGAGCGGCACGCCGATGATGCTGGCCGGGCCACTCAAGTCGGAAATCACTCCAACTCTAATTGTTGACCCATCAAAACCAGGCACAGGTGTTGGTTCTGGGGGTGGGGCTGGAACTGCTTCGGAGGTGGTGGTTGTGACCTCATCGGCGCTTGTGCCATCGTTGTCGTCTTCATCCATGCCGTCGGAGTTGTCGTCTTCATCCATGCTGTTGCCGTCTGAGTTGTCGTCTTCGTCCATGCCGTTGTCGTCGGAGTCTTCGGACTCGTCCATGTTGTTGTCAGCGTCTGCGGATGGCGCGGTTGTGGCCGGCCCGGTTTCGGCGCTGTCGCCGCCGCACGCTGCTGCAACAAGAGCTAAGGCAAGCATTGCTGCTAGCAAACGGATACTGGTTTTCTTTCTCATTTTCCCTCCATGGGTTAGTGGCACATCTCAGTAGGAGAATGGCCAAGTTGAAAAATAGTTGCGAACCCGAACCCAGATTCCCGCCAGCCCACGCTGTTCTACCAACAGGAACAAAGCGATAAGAAAACCGTAGATGATGACGTTGAGGGAGGCGATCGAGACAATACCGCTTTCTGCGCTTTTGGCAGCCACACCGGGCACCCCATAATCGGCGGAGATACCCTCAATGAGGCGTGGTAGTGCGGTGATCAACAGCGCGCCGATCACCGATCCATATATCGTGCCCATACCCCCCAAGATAATCATGGCGATAAATTGTATCGACACTAAGAGCGTGAAATCTCCCGGGGTGATGAAGGATTGGAAAGGTGCGTAGAGCGCTCCGGCAAGTGCCGCGATGGCTGCCGACCAAGCGAATGCTTGGGTTTTGTACCCACGCACGCCCACATCAATCCCGATGATTTCAGCGGCGATGTCGCGGTCACGGACGGCTTGAAGTGCTCTGCCGGGCCGTGTGCGAACAATATTTTTGGTCAGCCAAGCCACCAGCGCTACGAGCAACCAGATCAGCCAGAAATAGCTTTCGTCTTGCCCAAAAGATTTACCAAAGAGGTTCAGATCTCGAAAGTCAAGGAACCCTAATTGCACTTGCATGTTGGCGGCGGAAGTTCCGGTGTTGCCACCAGTCACACTTTTCCAGTTTTTGAAAATGTGTTCACCGATGAACACCAGAGCAAGCGTGACAATCACCAAGTAGTTGCCCCTCAAGCGCAGTGCAAAAGGGCCGATAGCAGCACCAATTAACCATCCCAGCGCCGGAGCAAAGATAATCCAAACCCACATTGGCCAACCCCACACCGACCCGACATAGGCAGTGCTGTAAGCACCCACAGCCAAAAAAACGGAATGGCCAAGTGAAACCTGTCCGGTGTAACCAGTGAGCAAGTTCAAGCCGATCGCAACTATCGCAAAGATGCCCGCGTACCCCAAGGTGTTGAGCGACACACCCTTGCCGCTAAGCAGGGTGAAAGGTGCGCTATTCCACACCAGTGGAATGAAAACCCAAGCCAGCAACAAGAACACGAGTGAGGCTTTGCGTGGGCGGTTGCCAAACAAACGGAGGTCGTCACGGTAATCAACGTGCAACTTTCGGCTGCGCTTGGCGGGCCTCATACGCGCCGAACCTCCTGCGTCCCAAATAAACCGTATGGGCGTAGCATCAAAACCAAAATCATCACCACGAAAATCGCTACACGTTCAAACCCAGCACCCAACCAATCCAGGTCTTCGAACGGGAACCAACTTGGAGGGGCCACCACATAAGTTTTTACTAGGTTCTGAACCCAACCCACCAAAATTCCACCTACCACAGCACCAGTCGGCGAATCCAAACCCCCGAGAATCATTGCTGGGAACGCGAAAAAGACGATTAGGTCGACGTTAGTCGTTAGCAAAGCAGGGCCAGCCGTGGCGGCCACGCCCGCTAAAGCTGCCGCTCCACCGGCGATAGCGAACGCGGTAGCAAAAACAACCTTGGTGGATATTCCTTGGGCTATCGCGGCTTCGTGATCAAAATGTGTGGCTCGCATAGCAATGCCGACACGGCTGAAGCGGTCTACTAGGAAGAATACCAAAAGCGCAAGCACAGTCATGCCGATGGTCGCAAGCTTAGAATGCAAAAATACCAAGTCACCAAGCCTCGCAGTTGAGAGTTCCCAAGGATCTTCAACGCTCAGTTCGGCAAAACCCCAAATCGAAGCGGCTACTTGTCTGACAACGAACAACACCCCGATCGTTACCATAATCGCCCCAAACAAAGGCAACTCTGATGGTCCTCTATCGCCGAATCGTGCTTCCACACGGGCGGTAGCCCACCACGCCAAAACGCAGATAACAGCACCCCCGATAAGCCCCACTAGGTGAGATGTGCCGTTGAATACCAGTATCGCCCAAGCCAACAAACCCAAAAAAATGCCTACGCTTTCACGAAATATTCGCTGCAACATTGTCCGTTGCAATAGCACGCTAAACCCCGCGCACAACAAGACCGACAAGATGACGCCGAGGTAGTAATTCAAACCCCAAGTGGTGCTGACGTTAAAGGTTAGGTAAGCGCCGAGAAGCAGCGCGCCCCCCTGCGCGAAGTTGATGATGCCGGTCGCACGGTAGATGACCACAAAACCGAGCACGATGAGGGCATACTGTGAGCCAAGCGCTAGACCATCAAAGGTCGCCTGCAAGAAGGTCGTCATGAATACATCTTCTCAATTAACGGCTCAAATTGTAACGCAATGGCTGCCCGTTTGACTTTCTGTGTGGCGGTGAGTTGACCATCTTCGTGGTCTAACTCAACGGTCATGAAATCGAACCGTTTGATGGTCTCGACTTGCGCGAAGTCTTGGTTGGTTTCTTGCACCACAGCGTTGATCAGTGTGCGGACTTCGGGCTTTCCTGAAAGGTCTGCATAGGTGGTGTAGGTAACTCCTTGGCGGGTAGCCCAATCTCCGACGGTTTGGTATTCGATACCCAATAGTGCGGTCAGATACTTGCGGCGGTCGCCGATCACTACCGCTTCCCGCACGAACGGCGACACTTTCAAGCGGTTCTCTATTTCAGACGGTGAAATATTCTTGCCGCCGGCAGTGATGATGATGTCTTTTTTGCGGTCGGTGATCTTGAGGTAACCGTCTTGGTCGAACGCACCAATATCGCCGGTGTGCAGCCAGCCATCGGCATCAATGGTTTCAGCGGTTGCCTCTGGGTTCTTGAAATAGCCCACAAATGTGCCTGCGCCGCGGGTGAGAATTTCGCCGTCTTCAGCAACGCACACTTCGGCACCCGGCACAGTTGTGCCCACCGTGCCTATCTTCACCTCATTGCTTGGGTTGACAGTTGCTTGAGCACAATTTTCGGTTTGTCCGTAACCTTCTCGTACTGGCACCCCAATAGTCCAAAACCACTCAAGTATCTGCGGCGCTATCGGAGCGGCACCCGATAGTGCGTTGCGACAGCGGCTCATACCAAGACGTTCTTTCAAAGCGCGATACAACATCAGTGAACCAACTAAATACAACACTCGGCCCGGCCAACGTAGGTTGCCGTTCATGCGAGCCCTAGCGAGGCGTTCGCCTTGGGTTATCCAAAATTGGTAGTTGCGCCGTTTCAACCATGATGCATCGTTCATGCGTACTTGCACCGTTGCCAGCATTTTTTCCCAAACCCTAGGGACACCCAAGAAAAACGTTGGTTGCACTTCTCGGAGGTCGTTGACGAATGCTGCACCCCCTTCGCCGAAGTTGGCGGTGTAACCAGCGTTGATTCCGTTGATGACGGTAACTAGTCGCTCAGCTATGTGGCACAGTGGCAGATACGAAAGCACATCGTCTCTTGGGGTGAGCGAAAATATCGAGTCGTAGTCTTGGGAAGCGGCGTGCATATTGGCGTGGCTTAGCATCGCGCCCTTGGGCGGCCCGGTGGTGCCCGAGGTGTAAACGATGATGGCAACTTCGTCATTAGACAAAGCGGCTACCGACGAGTCAAAATCGGTGGCTTCTTGTTGCGCTCCGAGTGCCAGCAATTCTTCAAAAGTCAAGACGCGGGGGTCGTCAAGCGTCCTCACACCACGGCGGTCTATGACCACGGCGTATTCAAGGTTCTCAAGTTGATCCCAGACCTCAAGGGTTTTGTCGAGCTGTTCTTCGTCTTCGGCTATCACAACCTTCGCTTCTGAATGCCCGAGAAGGTAACCGACTTCGGCAGGCGGGCTGGTGGGATAAACACCAACAGTAACCGCACCGATACCTTGGCTACCGAGATCAGCAAAAACCCATTCAGGGCGGTTCTCGGCGTGGACTGCTACTTTGTCGCCGCGAACCACTCCCAAACAGCGCAGGCCGAGACCGATGAGGCGAGCATTATTGGCGTAGTCACGCCAAGTGTATTCACGCCAAATGCCTAACCTCTTGTGGCGCACGGCAACTAAGTCTCCATTAGTAGCGGCTTGATTAAGCAACTTCTGCGGCAAGGTAATGTTCATCGCTCTTCCCCAAGATAGGCGGCTATAACGTCAGGGTTGGATTGAATTTCGGTGGGGTCGTCGATGGCTAACGTTTGACCGAAATTGAGAACCATCACCCGATCGGCTATATCCATTACCATATGCATATCGTGTTCCACCAAGATCATGGCGATTCTTAGGTCCTCGCGGATCTCAATGATGAAACGGGCCATGTCTTCGGTTTCTTCAAGGTTCATTCCCGCTACCGGCTCATCAAGCAGCAACAACTTGGGTTCCATCGACAGCGCGCGGCCAAGTTCAATCCGTTTCTGAACACCGTATGGCAGCAACCCTACTGGGCTAAAACGGAAGGGTTGAAGTTCCAAAAAGTCGATGATCTCCTCGACCCGGCCACGATGTTGGATTTCTTCGCGTCTCGCTCTACCGAACCACAAAGCACCAGAAATAAAACCGCTTTTCATCAACAAATGGCGGCCCAACATCAAGTTGTCGACCAGATTCAGGTTGGAGAACAATCCCAAGTTCTGGAAGGTGCGAGCCACCCCCGCTTTAGCGATTGCGGTTGACTTAGCGCCGATCAGCGATTTGCCAGCGAAGCTGATCTCCCCGTTTTGTGGGCGGTAAACCGCGTTGCAGCAATTGAAGATTGAGGTTTTGCCGGCACCGTTGGGGCCGATGATGGCGAACAGTTCGCCGGGCTCAACGGCAAAAGACACGTTCTCTAATGCGGTCACTCCACCGAAGCGAAGCGTGACTTCGTTAAACGTCAAAAGCGGAGAGGTCATGAGTTCCAACGTTTCCTGCGCCGGTACGATTTCACATCTCTGAAAGACTTGCGGCCTGCTTCGCCGACACCGAGGTAAAACTCACGAACGTCGTCGTCTTCAAGCAAATCGGCCGCGGCTCCTTCTTTCACGATCCGCCCATTTTCGAGGACATACGCTCGGTTTGAGACCGAAAGCGCCATGTGCGCGTTCTGTTCCACTAACAAAACGCTGGTTCCTTGTTGATTCACTGTGCGGACAATTTCGGAGATTTGTTCAACCAGTTTGGGTGCTAAACCTAATGACGGTTCGTCTAACAAGAGTAGCTTGGGCGTGGCCATCAGGGCTCTACCGATGGCCAGCATTTGCTGTTCACCGCCGGATAGGTAACCAGCAGTGTCGTTACGGCGAGGTTTGAGTTGTGGAAACAGTTCCATCACTCGCTCGTGCGCGCTGGCGATCGCTTGATTGTGGCGCACGGTGTGTGCGCCGGTGCGTAAGTTTTCTTCCACCGTGAGTTCCGCGAAGATGCGGCGTCCTTCCATTACTTGGGATACGCCTGCGCGCACTAGTTTGGCGGGGTCGGCGTGGTCTACTCGCTTGTTGTTGACTGCGATGGAGCCTTTGGTCATTCTCCCTCGGTGTACTTCTAGGAGCCCGGTAATGGCTCGCAGTAGCGTGGTTTTGCCGGCTCCGTTGGCACCGAGTAAGGTCACGATGTCACCTTGGTTGACCCGCAGGCTGACCCCGCTTAGCACCAAGATCACGTCGTTGTAGACGATTTCGGTGTTGCGAACATCAAGAATCGTCGGTGAATGCGGATCAACGCTCATGGAAATTAGGAATCTACCACGCATTCAGCCAACGCATTACCAACCGCAACAACGCAACGTCTTAACCATCAGACCTCAGTAAGTTTTGGGGCGATGGGTGGGGAAGTTGTGTTAGAGTGTCTAACATCGGTTGTCCAGTGACTCAGAAAGGCGCATGTGACTAGGCTCGGCTTCCTCTTAGACAGCGATTCTTGTATCGGCTGCCACGCATGCACGGTTGCCTGCAAGAGTGAGCATGATGTGGCGTTGGGCGTGAACCGTACCTGGGTGAAGTACATTGAGACAGGCACTTTCCCCAACGTCAGCCGCCACTTCTCGGTCATGCGCTGCAACCACTGCGACGATGCACCTTGTATCTCAATCTGTCCTACCAACGCACTATTTCGCGCTGATAATGGGGTAGTCGACTTTGATGACGACAACTGCATAGGTTGCAAAGGCTGCATGAATGCTTGCCCGTATGATGCCATCTACATCAACCCCGAAACCAACACTGCCAACAAATGCAACTTCTGCAACCACCGCATCGCCGATGGCCTCGAACCTTCATGTGTGACTGTTTGCCCGACCCAGGCGATCAAGGTTGCCGACCTAGACGACCCCCTCAACCAAGCCACCAAGATAATCGCCCGCGAAGATGTGGCTGTGCGCTCACCGGAACAGGGAACCAACCCCAAGGTGTATTACCGTGGTGCCAGCCAAGCCTCGCTGAATCCGTTGCGTACGGCGATCGCCAATGACGGGATGATCTGGGCCGACACCACCCCGAACCATCCCACTGTTCCTAGCGACACAAGCGGGGTCGTGGCGCGCACTACCTACACCACTTCACATCAGATGACTTGGACAACAAAGGTCTCGGCCTACTTAGTCACGAAGGCGATCTCTGCTGGAGTGATGGCCATGGCCGGCTTGTTGGTGCTGTTGGGTCATGGTGACGCAAGAGCGGCCGTGAGTGTGACACCGCCTCTAATAGCTGGATTCTTTTTGGCGTTGACCGGGGTGTTGCTGATTGCCGATTTGAAGCAACCGGGTCGTTTCTACTATCTGATTACTAGAGGAAGTTGGGATTCTTGGCTCGTCAAGGGTGCTTACGTGTTGGCCGCGTTTGCTGTCGTTACGGCGCTTTGGTGTCTCGCTGGGATCACCGCAACGCCTGCTGCGTTGAATGTTTTGTTGGTGCCGGTGGTGCTTTGCGCCGCTGCCACAGCAGGTTATACGGCGTTCTTGTTTGGCCAGTGTGAAGGCCGCGATTTGTGGCAAACCCCGCTGTTGTTGCCGACTCTGTTGGCTCAAGCGGTAACCGCAGGCGGCGCCACGTACGCACTCTTGGACTTGTTCATCGCCGTGCCTGCTGCTGACGCTTACCGTTGGGCGTTTTTGGGCGGGGTTCTGGCCAGCGCAGCGTTAATCGCGATTGAGGCGACTGCTACAGGTACGCCGCACGTGGAAGCGGCTGTGCATCAGATGATCAAAGGGGCTTACCGACAGCGTTTTTGGTTTGGTGTGTTGGGCGGTCTTGTTGCCCCCGCATGTATTTTGGTTTTGGAATTGGTTTTTGATCTGCCCACGGCGGTTCTCGGTGTTGCAGGCGCGGCGGCCCTTGCGGGGATGTGGTCTTATGAAGATTCTTTTGTTCGTGCTGGCCAAGCTGTGCCGCTTTCCTAGAAAAAGTCTGGAGCGATGACCGACCTGAAGCAATATCCGCCGTTTGAAGAATGGCATGACCACGCCTCTTTGTCTGCCTCTGCGTGGCCTAAACGTGAAACCCAGCACCACAGTCTGATTCCGACTACTTGTTTCAATTGCGAAGCGGCGTGTGGGTTGCTGGCTCATGTGAACCATGAAACTCACCAGATCGACAAGATCGAAGGCAACCCGCTTCACCCGGCGAGTCGTGGCCGCAACTGCGCTAAGGGTCCTGCAACGCTCAATCAAGTCAACGACACTGAACGAATTTTGTACCCGTTGCGTCGCGTCGGGAAGCGGGGCTCGGGGCAATGGGAACGTGTGCATTGGGACGATGCTTTAGCAGAGATTGGCTCCCGCATCGCTGGGGCTCTTGATGCGCGGCGGCACAATGCGGTGATGTACCATGTGGGGCGGCCCGGTGAGGATGGTTACGCCGACCGTGTGCTCAAGGCATGGGGCATTGACGGGCACAATAGTCATACCAATATTTGTTCATCCAACGCCCGTATCGGTTACCAATCTTGGATGGGGCACGACCGCCCGTCGTCAGATTTTGCGAACGCTGAAGTGATCTTTTTGATTTCGTCACACCTTGAGGCTGGGCATTATTTCAACCCTCATGCTCAACGTATTATTGAGGCTCAAGGTAAGGGGGCGACAGTGATCTGCGTCGACCCGAGACTTTCCAATACTGGTGCCAAAGCAGATCATTGGTTGGCTGCTTGGCCAGGAACCGAACCGCATTTGTTGTTGACGATCGCTAGGTTGCTGATCAAAAATGGCACCTGGGAGCGTGACTTTGTGCGCCGTTGGGTGAACTGGGAAACCTATCTACGTGAGACCAGACCCGACTTACCAGTGGAGTTTGCGGCGTTGGAACCCGCTCTGTTAGATGCCTACGCGGCATACACTCCAGAAGCTGCCGAAGAAATTTGTGGTGTTGATGGGGATCAGTTGCGTGAGATAACAGAAATTATCGGCGCTCATCCAACCAAGTTTGCTTCCCACAATTGGCGTGCGGCGGGTGCGGGCAACCTTGGCGGTTGGCAAACCGCGCGTTGCTTGTTCTTTTTGAATGTGCTGACCGGTTCGGTGGCAACAGTTGGTGGCACTAGCGGCAATGGTTGGAATAAATTCAAACCCATGCAACCAAACGGCGCACCACCCCTCGAGCAATGGAACGAATTGTCGTGGCCGCGAGAGTATCCGCTGTCGTATCACGAAATGTCGATCTTGTTACCGCACTTCCTAAATGAAGGTCGTGGCACACTTGATGTGTATTTCAGTCGTGTTTATAATCCCGTGTGGACCAACCCAGACGGTTTCAGTTGGCTTGAGGCTTTAACAGACGAAACGAAGGTTAAATGCCATGTGGCGCTCACTCCCACTTGGTCTGAAACTGCTTGGTACGCAGACTATGTGTTGCCGATGGGTGTGGGTACTGAACGACACGATGTTGCCAGTTTCGAGACGCACAATGGCCGTTGGATTGGTTTTCGCCAACCGGTGATGCGCCGCTACGCGCAACTGCGTGGCCAAGAACTAGCAGGAAACACTCGAACGCACGAGTTCAATCCGGGTGAAGTCTGGGAAGAAAACGAGTTTTGGATAGACCTTTCATGGCGCATTGACCCCGATGGTGCTCGCGGCATTCGCCAATGGTTTGAATCGTCTGAACATCCGGGTACGCCAATCACAGTTGATGAGTATTACGGAACGATGTTTGCCGAATCGGTTCCAGGGTTGGCAGAAGCGGCGGCGCAAGCTGGTAAGTCGCCACTTGAATACATGCGTGATGTGGGTGCGTTTGCTATTCCCGGCGATGTGCTTACACCTTATGAACGTCTGGTTTCGCCAGCGACCACTGCGGGCTGTCACAAGGGAACGGATCGAGTCTATCGAAAACCCGGCACTAGCGGCACTTGGGACGGCACTCCCGAACAACTTGTCGAGATCAAGTTAGCCGACTTGGGTGACGGTTCACCTGCAGTTGAAGTTGACGGTGAGGTTAAGGAAGGGTTTCCTACTCCCTCAAAGAAACTTGAATTGTTTTCGACGACATTGGCCGATTGGGGTTGGCGTGAATATGCCGCGCCAACCTGGATTAAGTCTCATGTCCATCATCAAGACCTGGATTTGTCCGGCAACGAGAGAATTCTGTTACCCACCTTTCGTATCCCGACCCTCATTCATACACGTTCGTCCAACTCGAAATGGCTCAATGAAATAAGTCACCGGCATCCCTTGTGGATTCATCCAAGCGATGCCGAAGCATTAAGAATCGAGGAGAACGGTTTGGTGCGGATCAGTACTCGTATCGGTCATTTCGTGATCTCGGCTTGGCGCACCGAAGGCATTAGGCCGGGTGTGGTGGCCGCCTCACACCATATGGGACGCTGGCGTGTTGAGGAAGATCAAGCACGTTCTTGGGCTGGCGGTAAAGCCACAATTGAGCGCGTCGGTAACGGCCAAGTTGGCGGGATGTGGAAACTGACCCGCAGTGCCGCTATGCGCGGCTTCGCTTCGGCTGATCCTGATAGCGAACGGATTTGGTGGCACGACACCGGTGTGCATCAGAACTTGACTTTTGCGGTGCAACCAGACCCGATTTCGGGAATGCAGTGTTGGCATCAGCGCGTGCGCGTCACACCAGCCGAAACTGATGATCAATATGGTGATGTGGTGGTTGACACCGCCAAGAGCCGTGAGGCGTATCAAGAATGGCTAGCTAAGACCCGTCCAGCGCCTGGCCCCAGGGGTTTGCGGCGCCCGTTGTGGTATGCCCGCCCGCTCAAACCCGCGGCGCCGATGTATTATCTTGATCGGCCAGAAATTGCGGATTCTGCTCTCGCAACAGAACAACAACATTCAGGCATCACATAAGGGGGTGGCCAAAATGCTCATCGGAGTACCTACAGAAATCAAGGTTGCGGAACGCCGCGTGGGTCTTACTCCCACTAGCGTCAGGGAACTCACCCTACGAGGTCATGCGGTGATCGTGCAAAGCGGTGCGGGTATCGGCATTGGTGCCAATGATCAAGATTACGCAACTGCGAGAGCAAAGATCGTTGCTGATGCCGAATCGGTATTTGCTGAAGCGGAAATGATTGTCAAGGTGAAGGAACCTCAAGCTGTCGAGCGGGCCATGTTGCACTCCGGTCAACTGCTGTTCACTTACCTGCATCTCGCGCCCGACAGCGCGCAAACCCAGGAACTATTGGCCAGTGGCGCTACCTGTATTGCTTATGAAACGGTCACCGACAACAAGGGTGGTCTTCCACTGCTAACGCCGATGTCGCAAGTAGCGGGTCGAATGTCGATCCAAGCTGGCGCTCGCTGCCTTGAAGCTGTTCAGGGCGGCTCGGGCCGTCTTCTTGGTGGTGTTCCTGGGGTCGCCGCGGCTCGGACGCTTGTGCTTGGTGGGGGAGTGGTCGGTGAAAACGCTATCGAAATGGCTATTGGCATGGGAGCACAAGTCACCGTGTTGGATCGCAACTTAGAAGTGTTGAACCGATTGGCGCGGCGTTTTGGCAACTCGTTGGTGACCATGTATTCAACGGGGGCATCACTCGAAGAAGAAGTGCTGGCTGCCGACCTAGTGGTCGGTGCAGTGTTAGTGAAAGGTGCCACGGCTCCGAAGCTGGTGGGACGTGAGTTGGTTAAACGTATGAAACCTGGTTCGGTGCTGGTGGATGTGGCGATTGACCAAGGTGGATGTTTCGCTACGTCAAGACCCACCACCCACACCGACCCGACCTATGTGGTTGATGATGTGGTTCATTACTGTGTAGCGAATATGCCTGGAGCGGTTCCACAGACCTCCACTTATGCGTTGAACAACGCGACCTTGCCGTTCACTTTGGCATTAGCCGACAAGGGCGTAGAACGTGCCCTGCTTGACGATGAACACTTGCTCAATGGTTTGAACATTCACCGGGGACTGCTCACCCAACAAGAAGTGGCCGAAGCCCAGGGGCTTAGATATGTCAACCCGCTCACGGCGTTAGCGCCTGCGACTTTGGCTGCGGCGCAGTAAAGGTTCGGCCAGACCCAAGCCCCGGTCGGCGATTCGCAACACTTTTTGTGCTGCACCGCTGGTGTTGGTGTCAAGCAGATTTCCCATTACCTGCAAAGTAATGTTGGCGATGGCTTGAGTGCCAACCGCCAAGCGCAACCCGCTACGCAGGATTAGGGGATGGCCTATCAGATAGCTGAAGCGGCGCCCGGTTCGCAAAAACGCATCAAAGCGTTCACCGATAATTTGGTCGTAGTTTGTTGGAGTGCTTGCTGGGTCGGTGAGGAACAAGTCGGCGACCAACATTCCCGATTCGAGCCCGTAGTCGATGCCTTCACCGTTCATTGGGTTGATCAAGCCGGCGGCATCACCGATAGCCACCCAACCAGACCCGAAACGGCTCTGCACACTCATCGGCAAGCGCCACGCCCGAGGGCGTTCGAGGTAATCGCCGAGTTGCCATTCTTCGCGGATTAGGTCTCGGTATGAGTTGATCAGGTGGTTCAAGTTGAGGTTTCGGTAGCCCTTCATCGTTGACAGCGCACCCACACCAATGTTTACGGTGCCATCTCCGGCCGGGAACAGCCAGCCGTAGCCGGGTATGGGGGTGTCGTTTGGGTCGCGCAGTGTGAGGCAAGCTTCAAGGAGACGTTCGGCATGGCGTGGGGAACTGGCGTAGCTGCGGATAGCTACACCATGTGGTTCGTTCACTGAGCGTTGAGCGCCGAGCATGCGGGCAACTTTGCCTGGGGCACCGGTGGCTATCACCGTTAGGTCTGATTTCCACAGCGTAGTTTCGGTCTCTACTCCGATGACACTCAGGTCGTCGCCAAAGAGCGGTGTGCCTTCTGTTTGCCAAAGAATTTCGGCACCAGCGTTTGCCGCAGCTACCATTAAGTGCGAGTCGAGATGGCGGCGAGGCCAAACCGCTCCGTTGGGGGCAAACGAGCCATTTTGAGGCCACGACAATTCGCGGCGAGTGTCGTTGGCAACCATTCTTAGTCCGTCGATGCGGTGAGCAGCGCTCAGATCGATCTCAAGTTGTTCCAGTGCATACACTGCGCGAGGGGTGAGTCCATCACCGCAAACCTTGTCGCGCCCAGCTAACGCTTTTTCGAAGACTGTGACCTTGGCACCGCCTCTTGCGGCTCGGATAGCGGCGGCTGCTCCGGCGGGCCCCGCGCCGATTATCGCAACGTCGCATTTGTTGTTGGGCACGTTGCGACGCTAGCGTGCAATAACCTTGAAATGGTTTTGCAGATTGCAATGCTGCGAATTTGGCAAGAGAAACGGTTGCGTACATGCCTCCTAAAACCGATTGGAACAAAGCGCTACGCCAAGAGTTCGACAAGCCCTACTGGCCAGAGTTGATGGGTTTTGTGCATGCCGAACGGTCCGCTCATGAAGTGTATCCAGCACATGAAGAGGTGTTTGCGGCATTGCATCTAACACCGTTAGCGCAAGTCAAGGTGCTGATCGTTGGACAAGACCCATATCACGGGCCGAATCAAGCTCACGGTCTTTGTTTTTCGGTGCGCCATGGGGTTGCTGTGCCACCATCTTTGGTGAACATCTTCGCCGAACTTCAAGCCGACCTTGGTGTAGCGCCGCCGAACCACGGCAATCTTGAAGCTTGGGCACGCAACGGTGTCTTGTTGCTCAACACCACACTCACGGTGCGAGCCCACCGAGCGGCTAGCCATCAAGGTCGTGGCTGGGAAACGTTCACCGATGAAGTCATTCGTTGCGTGAATGCGAAAACGCAAAGAGTGGTTTTTGTTCTTTGGGGCAACGCAGCCCGCAAAAAGAAACTATTGATAGACGCGCACAAGCACGCCATTGTGGAGTCGGCGCATCCGTCCCCATTGGCCGCGCACAACGGATTTTTTGGATCGAAACCGTTTAGTCAAACCAACACGGCGTTAATTGAAGCTGGCATCGAACCCGTGGACTGGCGCATCCCCAACGACTGACCAAAACAAAGCAACCGAACTAACCGAACCAACCGCACCAACCGTTGAATTTGCAACGGATTGATAATAACGGTCGCAAAACTAGTATCTTGACAGTGTGCTGGTTTGTGTCGGTGACCTTCTCGAAAATATCTTGGTGGTGTTGCCAACCGTACCCAATCAAAACTCGGTGACGAAAATCCGTTCCGCCAGAGTCCGCGGTGGCAGCGCTGCGAATGTAGCCGCCTTAGATGCCGAACAGGGTGGCACGCCACGATTCGTTGGTCAAATCGGCAACGACACCCTCGGCAGAACACTCAGCGAAGACCTGCAACGGCGGGGAGTCGACCTAGCGGTCAAACAAGAAGGCGCAACCGGCGTGACGCTCACCCTAATCGGACGTGGCGGGCGCACCTTACTAACCGACCGAGGAACGGCTCGGCACCTGCACATCATCGAACCGTCCGTCTTGACAAACGCAACTCAGATCTATTTCGCGCTGAGCGCATTCGTGGCCGATCCCATGGCCAACGCAGTTGATCGACTTTTGGGCGACGTGCGCGACAGAAATATAGATCTCTTCATCGGCGGACCCAACGAAGCCGACCGCCAAGACTTCGGCATCAAGCCTTTTCTTGAATTGGTGTCGCTAGCCAAACCCCAAGCAGTGATCCTCAACCACAACGAACACCAAGCACTGGGGTTGCATCAACAACGCTGCATTGATGGCGCGGCAACAACCGTTGTCACCAATGGAGCGCAACCAACGCTGGTGCTAGGCGCGGACGGTAATGCCGAATCAGTAAGCGTGCCCGAGGTCAGTGAAATCAGAGACCGCAGCGGTGTTGGCGACGGGTTCATTGCCGGTTACCTAGCGAGCAGCCGAACCGGTGCTAACGCACGCGCAGCCACGGATGCCGGCCACCGTTTAGCCGCAAAAGTGTTGGCACAATTAGGCCCAACTAGCACCAGCGACTAAGCAACCTGGATGGTGACCCGAACTAAGTAGTGGCGGTGCGCGCTAATCTCGGTAGCGTGTCTCGGTCACCTTGAAGCGGTTAACCTTCGGGTAGCACAGAAATGGCCTTCGGGCAACACAGAAATGAACAGGAGAATTCGTGAGCGCCGTCCCATATTTGGCAATGATCTCAGCAATAGCAGGGCTACTAGTAGCCGCGTTCTACTACAAGTCAGTCGAGTCCGCCCCCCCGGGCAACGACCGCATGGTGTTTTTGATGCGAGAAATCCAGAAAGGCGCTCGCGCCTTCCTCAAGCAGGAATATCGTTGGGTTTCAGTTTTCGTGCTGGCAATGATTATTCTGCTCGCTGTAGTCATCGACCCTTGGGCATCGCTGAGTTACGTTCTCGGTGCGGTGCTGTCGGCTACGGCTGGATATGCCGGGATGACTGTGGCTACCATGGCCAATGCCCGCACTACTGAAGCGGCCCGCAGCGGTCCAGCCGCGGCGCTGCCCGTGGCTTTTCGAGGTGGCGCGGTGATGGGCTTCGCGGTTGCTGGTTTGGCGTTGTTCGGGCTGATGTTCACGTACCTGCTTTTTGTTGAATGGTTAGGCATTGACAAAGCCTTTGAAGTGGTCACTGCCTATGGTCTCGGTGCGTCCTCAATCGCTTTGTTTTCCCGTGTGGGGGGCGGCATATTTACGAAAGCCGCCGATGTGGGTGCAGATCTGGTTGGCAAGGTCGAAGCTGGTATTCCTGAAGATGACCCGCGCAACCCGGCGAGCATCGCCGACAGTGTGGGCGACAATGTGGGTGACGTAGCGGGGATGGGCGCAGACCTGTTTGAGTCTTACGTTGGTTCTATCATCGCACCAGTGGCACTGACCGCATTTTCAGTCGCTGGTGGGCTTGCCGCAGCAGATGCTGGACTAGACGATCATGTTGCACGTTTGATGTTCCCCATGGCCATCGCTTTTGTGGGCATGCTGGCATCAATCATCGGTTCTTTTCTCGTGAAAGGTGGCCACAGCACCGATAGCAGAGCGCTGAGCCGCGCCTTGCATCGAGGCACCAACGTGGCCATGGGACTCACCGTGGTAGCTACCTTCGTGGTTGCTTACCTGATGTTTTCTGGAGAACGTTACTCAGCGCCGTACGGCCTTGCCATCTCCGTAGTCGGCGGATTGTTGGTGGGTTGGGCGTTGGGCAAAACCGCCGAATACTACACCTCTGATCATTACGGCCCGGTCAAACGAATCGCCGCTCAATCCGAAACCGGGCCCGCTACAACGGTGCTCTCCGGCATCAGCGCGGGAATGATTTCGGTGGCTTCGTCGGTGTTGCTGGTGCTCATTGGTGTGGGAGTCGCTTATTGGGGAGGAACCCAAACTCTCGGCGATGGCGGTGGCATTTACGGCATCGCAGTTGCCGCTATTGGAATGTTGGCGACTACTGGTGTGGTGGTTTCGGTGGATGCTTACGGACCTATCGCTGATAACGCCGGTGGAATCGCGGAGATGGCCGAACTCGACCCCGCAGTGCGTGAAGTCACTGATGCGCTCGATTCGTTGGGTAACACCACCGCAGCAATCGCCAAGGGTTTCGCGGTTGGTTCAGCGGCTCTCACCGCCCTTGCCTTGTTCAAGAGTTTTGAATTTGCGGTGAAACAAGAAGGGGGCACGTTGAGCCTCAATGTCGGGGAAGTGGATGTGTTTATTGGTTTGTTTTTGGGCGCCGGATTGCCTTTTTTGTTTGCGGCTTTGACGATTGATGCTGTGGGTCGGGCTGCGGCCACGATGATTGAGGAGGTGCGCCGACAGTTTCGAGAGATACCCGGCTTGCGTGAAGGCCGTGCCGGGGTCGCTCCCGACTCGGCTCGTTGCGTACAGATCTCAACTGATGCTTCGCTAAAACAAATGGTCGTGCCGGGTGCGCTGGCGGTGGTGGTGCCTCTCGTCACTGGCTTCATTGATGTGGACGCACTGGGTGGATTGTTGGCGGGTGCTTTGGTCACTGGATTTGCGCTAGCGATCTTTATGGCCAACGCTGGCGGGGCTTGGGACAACGCCAAGAAGTACATTGAAGCTGGTGCCTTTGGTGGCAAGGGTGGCGAACCACACAAAGCAGCCGTTGTGGGCGACACCATCGGCGACCCGTTCAAAGACACTTCGGGGCCGGCAATGAACATTTTGTTGAAGGTGATGACGATTGTGTCGCTAGTGTTCGCCAGTGCTTTTGTGTAGCTAAAGAATCCACTAATGCACAGCATTGCCGAGCAAAAACACCTAATCCGCCAGCGGCTGCGAACCCAGCGTCGGGTATTGGGCACGCAACTCCAAGCTCAAGCCTCCGCAGCGGTGTGCAACAGTCTGGTGAGTTTGGAAGACTTGCGAACCGCCAAAACCATCGCTGGATACCGCGCCATGCCAGGCGAAGTCAACATTGATGACCTCTTGGCGCTTCTTTTTGAGCAAGGTGCCACCGTTACCGTACCGAGGGTGGTCGACAAAGATTTGGAGTTCATCTCTTGGCAACCCCAAGCTGCCGAACGGCGAGGTGCCTTTGGAATTCGCGAGCCAAGCGAAGGCAAGGCAGTGAGCGTGGCAGCACACGATGTGCTGCTCACGCCTCTAGTAGCATTCGACAAAACTGGTAAACGACTTGGCCAAGGCAAAGGCTTTTATGATCGTTGCTTCGCTTCTTTCACGCAGCAGCGCCCGCTGCTAATCGGTGTCGCTCACACCTTTCAAGAAGTGTCCCAAGTGCCAAGCGATACTTGGGATATTCCCCTCGACCTAGTGGTGACTGATAGTAAAGTGTTTGAGTTCCGCTCAAGAGGGCTTTAGCGGGGCAGCGCCGAATAGCCCTGATAGGAGTTGTCGAAGATCGTGCATGTCATCGTGATCGGGGCTGGTGAGGTCGGCACTTATGTTGCCGATCGCCTCAGTCGTGAAGGACACGATGTGGCCATTATTGACCTTAACCCTGATCGGTTGCGCCAAATCGATGAAGACCTAGATGTGCTCGTGGTTGAGGGAAGTGGTACGCATCCTGAGGCATTGCGGCGGGCCCGTGTTGCTGATGCTGATCTGGTCGTGTCCGTCACCAAAAACGATGCCGTCAACCTACTCAGTTCCCAACTGTCGAAACTGCTCGGCGTAAAACGCACCGTGGTGCGCATTGAAGCAGCAGAATTACGCGGCAAAGATGCGGCTGAGTTGCTGCGCAAAGCCGAAGCCGACCTGATCATCGACCCCGATTCCGAAGCAGCCGAAGATGTCTTGGAGTTGCTTGACTTCCCAGGCACAGATGAGGTAGCCAAAATGGCTGGGGGAGAAGTGCTGGTGATTGGTGCGCGTCTCGCTGCTGATGCGCCGCTAGTTGGCCGCTCGTTGAAAGACCTCGGTGAAGAGTTTGAACCTGCTTGGGACTTCGTGGTTGGTTCGATCAGTCGTGGTGACGAAACTATCATCCCGCGCCATAATCACTGTCTTGAAGCTGGAGACCATTTGCGGATCGCGCTGAAGCGCCGTGCCCAACGGTCGGTTTTCGAGCTGCTTGGCTTGCAACGCTCCAAGTTGCAGAAGGTGATGCTGTTGGGCGGTGGTCGAACTGCTGAAATTTTGGCTAAGCGGTTGGCGGAACGAGGGGTTTCAGTGAAAATCGTTGAGAGGTCTGCGGCTAGAGCGCGTGCGTTGGCAGAAAAACTAGATGAGGCGATGGTGCATGAGGGAGACATCACCGATGCCGACTTCCTAGACGAGGTTGAAGTAGGTCAATTTGACATGGTCGTTGCGCTCACTGGAGATGACGATGCCAATATTTTGGCTTGCCTATATGCCAAATCACAAGGAGCCGGCGAAACCGTCGCGGTGGTGCATCGTTTGGCGTTGCTCAAGTTGCTCGGCGACGTTGGCATTGACGTTGCGCTTTCACCACGAACGGCCACCGCCAACGGTGTTTTACGCTTCGTGCGAGGCGATGTGACAGCTGTGGAAACGTTTCTGCAAGGCAACGCTGAAGTGTTAGAGCTTGAGGTAACCGTTGATAGTTTGGCTGACGGAGCACAAGTAAAAGACCTAGGACTGCCCAAAGATGTGCTGATCGGAGCGTTCGTGCGTGACGGCAAAGCTGAAATAGCGCGGGGGCCGTCGCGTCTACGAGGCCATGACCATATCGTGGCGTTCGCAGTGCCTGCTGCGGTTGATGAGGTACGGCGAGTCTTCGGGTGAATACGCCTCGCTCGAAACGAGCTAGAGCTTGGAGATTTGATGCCCGCCAGTTTCGGGACGAATCCTATATTTTTTATTCGGTCAGCGAAGCGTTGCTGGTTGCCGGGTTGGCCGCTGCTTTGTGTGCTGTTGCTGGAAGTGTTGATGATCTTGGCGACAGTGCTGTTTTGGCGGCTACGTCGATTGTGTTGGTCGGAATCGGTTTGCTCACGCGCCAGAGGCTCGCCAAGCGCTCAAAGCCAAACACATCAGAGGTGTTGTATGGTCTCGCGGCCTCTTGGTTGGCGTTACTAACGCTAGGCACAGTGGTCTATTTGGCCAGCGGAACTATTAGCCGACTTGATGCCGCAGTGCTCGAGTCGGCGGCTGGATTTAGTACCACTGCGCTGACAACTCTAGACCCGAGCGAATTGTCTTTACCGATGACCTTATGGCGTGGTGCCACTCAATGGATTGGTGGGCTTTTGGCGCTGGTGGCGGGTGTGGTGGCCCTGCCCGCGGCACTCCATCATGGGCGTGTTGCGCCAGGGGAATGGATCGTTAATGACGAATTGGCACGCGGTAAAGATAATCGAACACGCCAAGTAGTGACCATTTATTGTTCGTTGACGCTGCTTTTTGGGTTGGCTTTCGCTGCTGGGCAGATGGGCATTAAACACAGCGTGGTTCACGCTCTCACAACTGTTTCTACCGGTGGTTTCTCAACCGCTGCTGATTCGTTTGTGGGTTTTGGGTCTGTGCCGGTGGGTATTGCGACCGTGGCGATGGTGATCGCAGGCAGCGGTTACGCGATCATTGCCTGGGCCATTCGAGGTCGTGTTAAGGCGTTGTTGCAGAGTACTGAGTTGCGAATTTATGGGGCAATTTTGTTGGTAACCACGCTTTGGATTTGGTGGCGAAGCGATGGTTTAGCCTGGTTTGAGGCTGCTTTTACTGCTGCGTCAGCGGTAAGCACAACAGGTTTTGCGGTAACTGACTGGACCACGCTTGGCGGTGGAGTTAGCGCTTTGTTGTTAGTGGTTATTGCTACGGGTGCGATGATTGGTGCTCCCGGTGGTGGGTTGCGCATCAATCGGGCGCGTATTCTAGTGGCGTATGTGCGTCGGGAACTACGCCGTCAACTTGACCCGACTACCGTGGTTTTGTTGAAAAGTGGTGGGCGCGTGGTGGACGATCGAGCGCTGGAACGCATGACCGGTTTCCAGATTGCACATCTTGGGGTTTGTGCGCTCGCGGCTTTGGCTTTGACGGTGGTCGGCGTGGATCTGTTGGACGCAATCTACACTGGCGTTTCGGTCCTTTCAACGCACGGCCCAGGTCTAGGTGCTGGTGCGTTCGGTGACCTGAGTGGTTTCTCTGTCGGTCCACGCCTGGTGCTGGTTCCGTTCATGTTTGCTGGCCACCTCTCACTTGTGCCGTTGATGATCTGCATCGTATGGATCTTCAACACAAAAAAGCTGCTTGTGGATTTGCTCAGGCAACGCCAAGGTTTGCGGCGATGAAGGGTTTTTGGCACAGTCGAGCTGGGCAAGCACGGCGCGCCACGATGCTCCAAGGCCCCTCAAATCGTCGCCCTAATACGGCGTTGCATGTCATGGGGTTAGCGCTGATTTTTGTTGCGTTGGGGATGGCCGTTTGTGCCTTGATTGAGTTGTTGTCGAGCAATCGAGATAGCGTTGCGTTAGTTCTCGGCGCGATTGTGTGCGGCGGTTTTGGCACCATGTTGTGGTTACGAACTCGTGCTGGTTCGACCCGGGCGCGAGATGTGTTCGCAGCGGTTGGCTGGACTTGGGTAACGATGACTCTTTTTGGAGCGATCCCGTATTTGGCTGCGGGGACGTTCGCAACGGCTGGTGTCGGTTTCTTTGAACAGTTAGTCAACTCGGTCTTTGAATCGGCTTCTGGGTACTCCACGACAGGATCTTCGACGCTTGTCGATTTTGAACGCCCAGGCCGGGGTTTGATGATGTATCGCCAACTTAGTCAGTGGTATGGTGGTATGGGTATAGTGGTGTTGGCGGTGACGGTGTTGCCTTATTTGGGCGTTGGTGGCCTTGATCTGGTTGCGGCTGAGGCTCCTGGGCCGACATCAGATCGCCTAGCACCGAGAGTGTCCGAGACCGCGCGGCGCTTGTGGATTCTTTACGTCTTGTTAACGGTTGCTGTGGCGGTTTTGTTGTTTGCGGTTCCTGGGCCCACGCTTTACGACAGCGTGGCGCACGCACTTACCACCGCGTCAACTGGTGGATTTTCGCCTTACCAAACCTCTATCGGATATTACGACAGTGTGCTGGTTGAATTAGTGGTCATTGCCGGAATGCTCTATGGTGCCATCAACTTCACGTTGCATTGGCGGGCCGCGGGTGGTGATTTCGCTGCTTATCGGCGTGATTCTGAACTCCGATCGTTCGTCGTGTTAATTCTTGCTGCCGCAACTTCGGTGATTGCGACGCTCTGGATTTGTGATTCGTGGGGGAGTATCGAGGCGTTTCGTGCCGGACTGTTCAATGTGGTTTCGTTGGGTACTAGTACTGGATTCGGAAACGCTACGGATGCCAATTCGGTCGGCAACTTTGTTCTTTGGGCACCGGCGGCGCAGTTCGTCATCTTGTTTTTGTTTGTGGTCGGTGCCTCCTCGGGTTCAACGTCGGGCGGCATTAAAGTGATGCGTTTGCGGATTTTGGTTGGCCATGTAATACGTTCGGTGAGACGCGTACAACAACCCCGGGCGGTTATCGCGGTGAAGCATGGGGGAACCGCGGTTAGCGAGGATGTGGTTTCGCGCTTGGCGGGTTTTTTCTTAATTTATGTCTTGCTGATTTGTTTTGGTGTGTTTGCTTTGGCGGCGCTTGGAGTGGATCTTGAAACCTCCATCGGGACGATTGTGTCAACGCTTGGGAACATGGGGCCGGCTCTCGGCGAGGCTGGCCCGACGGCCTCGTTCGCTGAGGCTTTTGGTGTGCCGGCGCGCTTGTTGTTGGTGGTGTTTATGTTGATTGGCCGTTTGGAGATTTTTCCGATGCTGTTGATGTTTGCGGCCCCTTACCGTGCTCTACGTCAGAAAATGTCGGTTTGACGCTATGCTTTACCGTTTGTTAGACGAAACACTACATAGTCAAGGACTTTACAACCCTCGTTTCGAACACGATTCCTGCGGGGTGAGTTTCGTGTGCGATATTGCCGGGCGGCGCAGCCGTGATGTGTTGCTCACCGGTTTCGCGGCGCTTTGCAATCTAGAACATCGGGGGGCGCAGGGATCCGACATTAACACTGGTGACGGTGCTGGCATTCTGATCCAGATTCCCGACCGTTTCTACCGCGAGGTTGTGGGGTTCGACCTGCCCGAACCGGGTGCTTATGCGACCGGTATCGCTTTCATTCCCAAAGAAGCTAGCGCCGCAAATACAGCTCAACGTGAGGTTGAACAAATCATCGGCCAGGAAGGTTTGGTTACCTTGGGGTGGCGCGATGTGCAGGTGGATCCGTCTGTGATTGGGTCGGCTGCATTAATGACTATGCCAACCTTCCGCCAGATTTTCGTTAGTTGTGAAGGGCAGCGCGGCCTAGACCTCGACCGGCGGGCATATATCGCACGTAAGCGTATCGAACATGAAATCAGCGTTGGTTCCACCGTTGAAACGGCTGTGCAGGCGATGGGTGGTGCAACCAAACCCCACAAACGGGTTTACTTTCCGTCTTTGAGTTCGCGCACAGTGGTTTACAAAGGGATGTTGACTCCGCCACAGCTAGCAGATTTTTATGCAGACTTGGGTGACGAACGGGTTGAGAGCGCACTGGCGTTAGTGCATTCGCGTTTTTCCACTAACACGTTTCCTTCTTGGCCATTGGCCCATCCCTATCGAATGATTGCCCACAATGGCGAGATCAACACAATCCAAGGAAACCGCAACTGGATGCGTGCTCGCGAGGCACTACTTGAGACAGCAAATTTGCCGGGGATTGAGCGAGCCTTCCCCATTTGCACGCCAGACGCCAGCGACACTGCGGGTTTTGATGAAGCTCTTGAATTGTTGGTGTTGGGTGGTTACTCACTCGCTGAAGCAATGTTGATGATGATTCCTGAACCCTGGGAGCATCACCAGCACATGGATCGGGTGCAAAGAGCTTTCTACCAGTTCAATTCCACCCGCATGGAGCCTTGGGATGGCCCAGCCTCTATCGCTTTTACCGACGGGGAGGTGATTGGTGCGGTGCTCGACCGCAATGGCTTGCGGCCGTCACGGTATTGGGTCAGCGCAGACGGACTTGTGATTATGGCGAGCGAAGTTGGTGTTGTCGACCTTGCTCCCGACACTATTGTGGAAAAGGGAAGACTCCAGCCGGGCCGGATGTTTCTCATCGACACCAAAGAGCAACGCATCATTCGAGACGAAGAGATCAAATCCCGGCTGGCCTCAGCGCGTCCCTACCAAGTTTGGTTAAATCAAAATCTCATAACCCTGAACGATCTTGCGCCAGCAGCACTGCGAGACGTTGCAGAAGGCACACTTGTCACCCGTCAGGTAACGTTCGGTTATACCCATGAGGAGAAGAAGCTTCTGCTAGCGCCTATGGCGCGTCACGCCAAAGAAGCCATCGGATCGATGGGTACAGACACCCCAATCGCGGTACTCAGCAACCGCCCTCGGCAGTTGAGCGACTACTTTCAACAACTCTTCGCGCAAGTTACCAACCCGCCCCTAGATGCAATTCGCGAGCAGATCATCACCTCACTATTCGCTCGTGTTGGACCGCAAGGCAATTTGTTTGACCCTCAACCAGATTCATGTCGCACGATCCACCTTGATACACCGGTTATCACCGATGATGCACTCGCACGCCTCGCCGCTTTAGGCGATGCTGAAGGCCCCCACGGATTCCGTTCGGCGATCTTGTCGATGCATTTCCAGATAACCGATCCTGATGACCCTGGTAGTGCGTTGCGTGAGTCGCTGGAAACGCTGCGTGGCGCTGCGAGTGCCGCCATTGAGGCTGGTGCTTCCGTGCTGATACTGAGCGATCGCGGCACAAACAACTCCTTGATGCCCATTCCTTCTCTGCTCGCTACCAGCGCAGTGCATCACCACCTTGTGCGAGAAAAGAGTCGTGCGCGTGTCGGCATAGTTGTTGAAACTGGCGATGTTCGCGAGACACATCAGCTTTGTTTGCTGCTTGGTTATGGTGCCAACGCCATCAATCCATATCTGGCATTAGAAACTATTTGCGACATGGTGCAGCGGGGTGAACACGGTTTAGACCCATCAATGCCATTAGAAACCGCTCAACGCAATTTTGTTGCTGCTGCGAGTCAAGGAATTCTCAAAGTGATGTCGAAGATGGGCATCTCCACGGTTGCGTCATACACGGGAGCGCAAATCTTTGAAGCGGTCGGTTTGGCGCGTGATGTCACCGATGAGTATTTCTGCGGTACGGTGAGTCGACTAGATGGGGTGGGTTTAGATGTTTTGGAGCGTGAAGTTTCTGCTCGTCATCAACTTGCATACCCTCAGGTTCCAACGCAGCGTTCACATCGGACGCTGCTCGTTGGTGGGGAATACCAGTGGCGCCGCGAAGGTGAGTATCACCTGTTCAATCCCGAGACCGTTTTCAAGTTGCAGCATGCCACACGCCAAAAACGCTTCGACATCTTCAAGGAATACACCAACTTAGTCAACGACCAATCTGCACGATTAGGGACTTTGCGCGGCTTGTTTCGTTTCAAATCGCTGCGTCCATCGATACCACTTGATGAGGTTGAACCGGTTTCGTCGATAGTTAAACGCTTTTCAACTGGAGCGATGAGTTACGGTTCTATTTCGCCTGAAGCTCACGAAACACTAGCTATTGCGATGAACCGAATTGGCGCGAAGTCCAATACCGGCGAAGGTGGTGAAGATGCTGAACGGTTTATACCAGACAGCAATGGAGACTTGCGGCGTAGCGCTATCAAGCAGGTAGCTAGTGGACGCTTCGGTGTAACTAGCGAATATCTGGTTAACGCAGATGACCTACAAATCAAAATGGCACAGGGAGCAAAACCCGGTGAAGGTGGGCAACTACCGGGCAACAAGGTTTATCCATGGATAGCAAAAACCCGCCATTCAACTCCTGGAGTGGGGTTGATTTCGCCACCACCACACCACGACATCTACTCCATAGAAGACTTAGCGCAACTGATCCACGACCTAAAAAACGCTAACCCTCAAGCTCGAGTGCATGTTAAGTTAGTAGCCGAAGTCGGTGTCGGGACGGTAGCCGCAGGAGTGGCTAAAGCGCATGCTGATGTGGTGCTTATCTCCGGGCACGACGGCGGTACCGGCGCATCGCCACAAACCTCAATCAAGCACGCCGGCGTTCCTTGGGAACTCGGGTTAGCAGAAACTCAGCAAACACTGTTACTCAACGACCTGCGCGACCGGATCGTGGTGCAATGCGATGGTCAACTAAAGACTGGCCGAGATGTCATGATCGCAACTCTATTGGGTGCCGAAGAGTTCGGTTTCGCTACCGCACCCCTGGTAGTCATGGGTTGCATCATGATGCGCGTCTGCCATCTAGATACCTGCCCGGTTGGAGTTGCTACACAGAACACGGAGTTGCGAAAGAAATTTTCGGGTCAACCCGAATTTGTGGTCAACTTCATAGAGTTCATCGCCGAAGAGGTTCGGGAGTTGCTGGCTTATCTTGGTTTTCGTAATCTAGATGAAGCAATCGGACAAGTAGAAACTCTTGATATCAGCAAAGCTGTTAACCATTGGAAGACCGAGGGACTCGATTTGGCACCAGTCTTGCATCTCCCCGAAATTGCCCGTGAAGCACGCCGCCATCAATGGAAAGAACAAGACCACGGGCTTGAAGGTGCACTAGACCAAACTCTCATCACGCTGGCACAAGACGCACTCGAGAAACAAGAGCCACAAACACTTGATATGCCAATCCGCAACGTCAACCGCACAGTAGGCACACTACTAGGCTACGAAGTAACCAAACGCTACGGTGCCGCGGGGCTTCCAACCGACACCATCGTGGTCAACTTCAATGGATCAGCAGGAAATAGCTTCGGTGCGTTCCTTCCCCAAGGCATTACGTTGAGGTTGGAAGGCGACGCAAACGACTATCTAGGCAAGGGGCTGAGCGGTGGTCGACTGATCGTGCGGCCACCACGGAACGCGCCATTTGTGGCGGAAGAAAATGTGCTCGCTGGTAACGTCATCCTCTACGGGGCCACCTCTGGCGAAGTCTTTTTGCGTGGTCGAGTTGGTGAACGATTTTGTGTACGGAACTCAGGTGCAATCGCGGTCGTCGAAGGTATCGGCGACCATGGTTGTGAATACATGACCGGTGGAAGAGCAGTAGTGCTTGGTAGCACCGGGCGCAATTTTGCAGCCGGAATGAGTGGGGGTCTAGCCTTCGTCTACGACCCCGATAGGCAACTAGGCGCCCGCACCAACTTGGAAATGGTTGAACTAGGAGCTCTCAACAACGAAGACCTAGAATGGTTACGAGTGAGGATCATCAAACACCGCCAAGAGACCGGCAGCGAACTCGCGGCGCGCATCTTGGTTGCGTGGGGCACCACAGCAAACGACTTTGTGAAGGTGACCCCAACCGATTATCAACGGGTGATGCAAGCCGCAGCGCAAGCACGCGAGCAAGGCGTTGACGAAGTCGAGGCGATAATGGCCGCCTCGCGCGGTTGAAGCAAAGGTTGGCGCAAAATGGTCGACCACCGTGGCTTCTTGAAACACCAACGGCAGTTACCCAAGCGCCGCCCGATACCTGAACGTTTGGGGGATTGGCGAGAAGTGTACGAAGACTTTCCTGCTGCGGAGTTGCGTCTCCAAGCAAGCCGCTGCATGGACTGTGGCGTCCCCTTTTGCAACAACGGATGCCCGCTCGGAAACCTGATTCCAGATTGGAACGATTTAACCCACAATGGACACTGGCACGATGCCCTTGAACGCTTACACGCCACCAACAACTTCCCTGAGTTTACGGGCCGTCTCTGCCCCGCACCATGCGAAACCGCTTGCGTGTTGGGTATCAACGAACCACCTGTCACGATTAAAAACATAGAAGTGGAAATCATCAATCGAGGTTGGGAAAACAACCAGGTGGTGCCCGTGCTGCCCACCAAACAGACCAATAAAACTGTGGCTATCGTGGGTTCCGGCCCGGCCGGTTTAGCCGCCGCTCAACAACTCACAAGAGCCGGACACACGGTCACGGTATATGAACGAGCCGACCGCGCCGGCGGGTTACTACGTTACGGCATACCAGAGTTCAAAATGGAGAAACGTCACCTCGACCGGCGGCTAGAACAAATGGTTGCAGAGGGCACACGCTTTGTCTGCGACACCGCTATCGGCATAGATGTCCACGCCGAAGAACTGCGCAGCCAACACGACGCAATCGTGCTCGCTTGCGGCGCAACACAAGCCCGTGATCTCCCAATACCGGGGCGAGACCTCGAAGGTATCCACCAAGCGATGGAGTATTTGCCTATCGCCAACCGTGTGCAGCAAGGCGACATCACGTCAGCTTCCATCAGTGCCGAAGCAAAACATGTGATCATCGTTGGTGGGGGTGATACTGGCGCCGACTGTTTGGGTACTGCTCTACGCCAAGGCGCGAAAACCATCACTCAATTTGAGATAATGCCGCGCCCACCAGATCAGCGCCCTAGCACCAATCCGTGGCCCACCTGGCCCAATATCTATCGTGTGAGTAGCGCTCATGAAGAAGGCGGGCAAAGAGAATACGCCATTAGCACAGTTGCTTTCAGCGGCGACAGAGGCCAAGTTTGCGGACTTGACGCGGTGCGCGTTGAGCAAAAGATGCGTGATGGCAACATGACTTTCGAACCTTTGCGTGATTCGCAACAGAGATTCAAAGCGGATTTAGTGCTTTTGGCGATGGGGTTCACGGGTGCCGAACCCCAACCGCTGCTAGATCAATTCGGTGTCGAACTTGATCCCCGTGGAAACGTGGCGCGCAACAATAGCTGGGCGACGAATGTTGATGGAGTTTTCGTTTGTGGCGACATGGGACGCGGCCAGAGTCTCATCGTCTGGGCTATCGCCGAAGGGCGCAGCGCTGCCGCTAGCGTAGACCAATGGATCATGGGTGAGACTATGTTGGCGGATCCGATTACCCCGACCGCGGTTCCTTTGCGCTAGCGGATTAAGTGTCGGGGCGTTGCAGCGACCTCAAATAGTCTACGAAAAGCAATATCAGGGCCAGCACCGCGAGGATATGTTGGTGATCAAACTGTTGTGGCCAACTGAAATCTGCTGGATAACGAAAGCGCCGTTGCTCAACCATGATGTTCAGCGCGGCCACACCCAATAAAAACGCGGCAAGCAAGGCCGGGCGGTTCCAAGGGCGTGGACTTCCGATAGAGAAGGCTGCAAGCAGCCCGACCGCAACCGTCAGCAAGTGCCAAAACGGCAGGTTCAACGCCGCGAAAGTGACCGCCACCACGAAACCGAAAATAGCCTTTCGGAGATGTGTCACCTCAGTTACCGGCCAAGTTGTGGCGCTACCAAACAATGGCCGCAATTGTGGCAATTCGGGGCCATCTCTGCGCCGCGCCGCCGGCCCTTGAATAGTGGCTGGGGTACGTGCCGGGCGGACTGCCAAAAACATCGCCACGATGGCAGCAGCGAGGCTCAACCATAAAGCCCAGTTCACATAACGTTGTGGTGTCCAACGCAACTCAACAATCTGCTCGTTGGCAGCAGGGAGCCGCCAAGCATTCGCAAATCCGTCTATCAATTTCGGTGCCGCTAGATCCATGCCGTCAATCTGAGCCGACCAACCTCGGTTGTAGCTCTGCCCAAGCACCAACCAACGTTCGACCGCGGCACCCGGCACCCGCAGGGTGAAGGACGTGTCGTCGTGGCGCAGCACCTCCACGCTTGCGGGCGAGGGCACTACCTTGCTTGCGCGAGGGCTTCGCAAGACTAGTTGATCGAAGTCAAACCCCAAGGCGCGAGCCTGCGTGGAAATCTGCAAACTGTTGGCGCCAGACTTGGCTGTGTCGCATCCAACTAAAGGGAGCTCACGGCGCGCTAATGCATCTTCTGCTAGCCCAGTGATACGTGCCCGCAACGGTTCAGCGTTGATCGACAACAACTCCACACAACCGCTGTCCACATCAGCAGCAGCGACGAAGTGTAAACCTGAACCAATATCAACCTCAGCTATAGCTATAGGCATCGCCACCGCAGCATTGGAATACCAATCTTGGGTCAATCGTTCGTCAACCGCGGTCACCACAAGGCGCAGCGTTGATAGCCGTCGATCCAAATTGTGCTCCACGCGAAGCGTGCTACCGACTTGCTTTGGAGCGCCAGGAACTTCTAGCTGAGCAACATTTTCTCCGTCAGCCCATACAGCAATTTGGCGCGGTACAGAATGAAACTCATCTGCGAGCACATCTACGATTAGGTCTTCAACATAAACCTCCTCCTCGGTACTCAATTCGAGCCATTTACCGGCTTGGGGGCCAAACTCGGCAGTCCAGGCGGTTCTTGGCTCGGCATCAAAAGCAAACGAAGCTGCGCTGTCCAAGTCACCTGCTAAACGACCACTCGATCGTGCGCTCAGTGCCAAACCGTTGGGGGTTTTGGTGCGACCCAAAAGCCGATCAATCTGGGATTCTGGTGCGTTTGCGGAGAGGCGTGCGCTACCAGTAATCATCCAAGTGCGCCCCGCAGGAACCTTGACGAGACGGCGCATCTCGGCCTCGGGATCATCACGCACCGGTTCCGCCGGGTTAGAACGTTCACGAGTTAACACCACCGAGATGCTGTGGTCATCAAGTCGCTCAGACAACTCATCGACGAGCGCAACGGGCGTACGCAGGATTTCGGTGAGCGTGCCAAGCGAACCGCCGAAGCGCACCTCAGCAAAGCCCACGGGTGACACACCGGCATAGCGGGCTTGAGTAGCGAAATCCAAATCGGTGAGTTCCACGTGAAGTTGCCGCGCCCTAGTCTCTGCAAACTCAATTTTTTGTCCTTGTTTGGTGAGGCTTGCTGCACCTAAAGCAAACTTGCCGAGCGAAACACCATCGGCCCGCACCTCAACCTCGGTAATGCGGCGGTTTTCTTCAGTTTGTGGCTGCACGAATGTCATTTCTGAGATTTGTGTAGGTGTAGAAAAGGTGAACTGCAAATATTCACCCCGAGCTTCAGAAAAGGCACCAACCTCCCACGCCGTTTCAAGGTCACCGTCCACCGCGAAAACCGCGCGATCATCGTTGGTGTAGGTAACTGGATTGCCATAAGCGCTGGCCTGCACGGTGAAGGCACCTTGTTGGACCGCAACCGTGCGGATGTCGTGAAGATTTATTTCTTGGCGTTCAGCGAGGTCAGGAAAGATTGGTAAACGGTTGTCGGTTCGGTCTTCAACTAAGGGGACTTGCCCAATGCGTTCCACTTCACCAACGTTTTCTCGCAAGGTTCCCCAACGGCGCGCCCTTTGTTTGTTGCCATCTGTAATCACCACATGACTCGGCTCAGCCAAAACGGTATTGAGGAGATGCTTATCGGCAAGCAAATCCGCTGCGAACCAAAGCGGTTTGGAAATGTCCAACAGGTTTGCGCCGGCCACGTCAACGAGCCCTTCAGCGTCACCGACAAGCACCGTTCCCCCAGAAAGCGAGCGCAGCCTGACCGTTTCTAATGCGTTTGGAACCGCATGGATCGTTACTGGAGATGGATGCTTCAGGTTCGCATCCACACCCAAGAAAACTTCGTCAAGCAATGGCTGGGAAGGTCCCGCGATGTTGGGTAGCGGTTCCCCGAATCCAACCGCAGTTCCTAGATTCGGTGCCCGCGCTAGTTGTTCTGCCAACAGCCTTGGCCGCGGTGTACGGAAACGTTCATAGGTGAGGTCGGCGCGGTGTACCAAATCGTCAACCGACATCAACGCAGCAATCGGTACCAGCGAGTCCAAATCAAGTGTGCCTTCTTGGAAACGGCGATCAAACGCGCTCAGCAACGCAGCCGAAGGTGCCGAACCAAAAGGCACCAACTCGCGCGCCACATACCCCCGATTGAGCAACCCTGGAGTGATCGGGTCAACCGTATTGCCCCAACGGTAAGAAGCAAAATCGGTGCCAGGAACCTCCATTACTCGACCTTTATGCTCAGAGGCATCCAATGCTGAGATGGCCTCCCGCCAATACAATGGGATTTCTTCATCACGATGCAAGTGCTCCTCTATCATCCGAATCCGCCACATCGCTGGGTTGTTGAGCAGCACAGCCAACACAATCAAAACCGCGAGAACATTGCCCAGTTGAGGCCAGCGCCGATGAGTCGAATTGGCAATCGCGCCCAACAACACGGCCACCCCGAGCACCAACATAGGCAAAGCGCGCGGCGTGGAACGCAATGCCAAACCAGCATCGGTCTTGGTGAACGCCTTGAAAAGGGAACCCAAGAAAGAAGGATCAGCAAAGGGGTACGCGGCGATAGCAACAAAACCACCCACAACGATCAGCAAGACGAAATACGCACGGTGCCGCCAACGGACCAAAGCCGCACCCAACAACGCGAACACAACCAAGCCAAAGCTCAGAAAATGCAACCACACGCCCTGCGTGTATTCGATACTTGGTTGGATCCACTGGCCAAATTTGTCATTGCCGTAAAAGAACCAATACCCGAGGCCCCGAAACACTTCAGGGCCTGTTGAGGCGCTAGCAACCGCCTCGTAGGATTCGGTATAGCGCGTCACCGGCAAGCTATAAGCACTTTGAACCCAAAGTCCAACAATCCACCACAAAGACACCGCAATACTCAAAACCGCAATCTTCAACGCGGCTTTAGCGGCTTGAGAGTTGCTAATGGAACGCTCCACTAGCGCTGCGTGAACCAGCCACAGCACCGGCGCTATGCCCACCAACAACAACGAAGTTGCGTTCACCGAACCAACAGTCACCACCACCAAAGCGAACCATGCGGGATCACGCCAACCACCACGGCGAGCCGCCCGTATGGTCAAGGCGATCATCGTTGGCAAAGCAGCCCAAGGCAACAACACCACCGAGATGCGCGCCGAGTAGTGCAGCATGTAGGGGCTGAGTTGGTAAGCCAACATCGCCACCAGCACACCCTTCCCAGACCAATCAAGCGCCTTGAGTAAGAACCAAACACCAACTGCAGCAGCGAACAATATTGAACCAAGCCAGAGACGCTGCGCCAACCAATCTGGGCTACCCAATGCCTCAGCCAGCCAATAAAAAGGCCCCATCGGCCACAAATACCCGATGGTTTGATGAGTAACCGTGCCCAAAGCTACATCACCATCCCACAAAGAGGGAGCTTGATCGAGCAGTCGTGAAGGGTCAAGATAAAGATAGGTTTTGGTGTCGGCACCAACCTTGCCGGGGCTAGAAAACACCACTGGCAGATACGCCACCAAGGCAGCCACCAGCAAAGGAAAAACCCGCCGCAGCTTTGGTATTTTTGTGTATCGCTGAGATTCAAGCATGGCGGCTGCGCGGGACACAACTCGCCAACACGGCCATGTTGTCAAACGCGGTGCGTTCCCAAGTCAGGGATTTTGCTCGCTGCTGCGCGCTTGCCGCCAAACGCTCACGCAGTTCTTTGTCATGCAAGATCCGAACCAAGGCGGCCACGAACTCCGCTGGTGAACCCGCCATCAAACCCGTCTCGTCATCACGAACCGCGTCTATGTGGCCAGGGATTTTGGTGGCCACCGCTGGGGTGCCACACGCCGCGGCCTCAGTTAAGGTCATCCCCCAACCCTCACTCACTGAACAAGAAGCAACGATCCAAGCCGACTGGTATTGGGACACCAAGGTGTGGTCGTCAACCTTGCCCAACAACTTGCACCAACTTTGAGCGCCCACGCCCGCGATCAGCTTTGCAAGCCCATCGCGGGCGTAACCCTCACCGATGATGGTGAGCTGCGCTGGACACACCTCACGCACCCGCAGCATCGCATCAATCAGCTTGTCGAAAGCTTTAGGGGGCATCAAACGACCAACCGCAAGCACGCTCGGCTCAGGTGACTTGGGAGCACCAGGCGCAAACTTGGCATCCACACCCGGCGGCACCACATGCACATTTTCGGCCTTGAATCCAAGCCGCTCCAACATCGTCACCTTAGAAGATTCGCCTAGAGTCACCACTTTCGAACGGCGATAAAGCGGGGGAGCAACACGAGCCTCCAATAGCTGACCAACGCGAGCTAACCGGGTCGGTAATACCAGCGGCCACATTTCAGTGTGCAGATGGTGTAGCCAAATCAGGCGTGGACCCCGAGCCCACAATGGAGACAGAAATGGCACCCCATTCCAAATCTCTATTAGGGCATCACGCGGGCCGTGTCGCCCGCTCATCTCAGCCATGATCGCCCGAGGAAAAATCATGTAACGCCCCGCTTTGCGAATCACGCGGTAACCGTCACGAGTGCCGCTAGTGGAAGCACCAGCGGCGTATGAGGTGCGCATGGTCACCTCAACCCCAGCTAACGCCCAAAGCTCCGCCACCCGCGAGGCGTGGTTTTCCGACCCTCCGGCTTCCACATCGGCGAGGTCACGCCAAGCCAAGATATGAACACGCCCAATACCCGCGTCAGCCGCAAGCGCGCCGATTTGTGCAACGGTCGGCAGGTCATTTGAGGCCTCAGCAGCATTCGCTGGCTCAGCCCCCAACGGCAGCCCCTTTAGCTTGCGCCTCATGGTAATCGGCATCCACATTGACATTCCAAACATCATGTTTCGTACCGTTGAGCAGGTTTTCAACTGTGAGCATCGCCGTGTACATGGAGTGGTCTTGGTTGTTGTAACGGTGCATACCGTTGCGGCCCACGGGATGCACATTGCGGGCCACTTCCGAAAGCCACCCACGCAGGATGTTTACGTTCGCCTTATAGGAAGCGTCATAAATTGGGTAAGCCTTGGGCATTCGCACTACAAACCCACGCTCAACACGGTTGGGGTCCAACAAATTGAGAATCTCCATTTCTGAGGTTGCTAAGGCGATTAGTTCAGCGTCATCAGCATCCCAAAGCTCTGTGCCTGCATTCACGAAGAACTCCAAACCAAGACAAGTTTTGTTCTCGTCCGGAACCAGATCCGCCGACCAAGACCCAAAGTTCTGTACCCGACCAACTGTAACTTCCGGCGAGTGAATATAAATCCAGTTATCAGGGAAACCATCTTCTTTCGGAACGACTAGAGCCACAGTCAAAAAGTCGCGAAATTTCAACTGAGCGGCTGCGCGGTGAACCGCGAGCGGTGCCGGTGGGTCCATGGCCTGAACTAACTGGGCTAGCGGCATTGAAGAAATCACTGCATCACAACGATGAGCATGTGTGCCGTTGTCGCTGCTGCTCACAACCGCTGTTGCGAGTCCGTTGGCGTGGTGAACTGTTGTTACCGGCGCATTCAACTCGATGCTGTTACCTTGTTGTTGAACCAACTCCGCGCAGCGTTCCCACATCATCCCAGGACCGAGTTGGGGATACCAAAACTGGTCGATCAAGGTAGTGATTTCAGAAGATTTGCTGCGCGGCTTGAATGCGCTTGTCACTGCGTTCATAAGGTTCAAATTTTTGATACGTTGAGCGGCCCAATCCGCCTCGATTTGGTCGGCGCGCACACCCCAAACCTTCTCGGTGTAGGTCTTGAAAAAAGTGCGGTAAAGACGCCACCCAAACTTGGCCGCCACGTAACCTTCGAACTTTGTTTGGTTTTTTGGTGGGCGGAGCTTGACCCAAACGTAAGAGAGCACGCAACGGGCCGCTTCGATCACGCCAAGATTGGCGAGCGCGTTGAAGGGTTTGAGTGGGTAGTCGTAAAATTTGCCTTGATAAAAGATGCGGCTCATCCGTGGGCGCGTGATGAACTCTTCGGAATTCAGAATCTCATGCCATAGTTCCGACACCGCCGAGACCTTCGTAAAGAAGCGGTGTCCACCAATATCGAAACGCCAGCCATCTCGGTTGACCGTGCGAGAGATGCCACCAACCACATCGTCAGCCTCCAAAACGGTCACCTGCTGGTCTGCTTTCCCGAGTTGGTAAGCCGCTGTTAATCCAGCCGGACCAGCACCTATCACCACGACTTGCGATTCGGGGGCCGTGCATGGAACACCATTCATATTACAGCCCTCTCCCACGTGAGCGTTATCTTAGCGGTTGGCTAGCTGGTTTTGGGGCATACTGTCTCTAATTTTTCCAGATGCCTCGGTCGACGAAGACCTTTCGCAAGACTTCCAATTCGTCGGTCATCAATCCGTCAACCCCGAGGTCAAGAAGCTGATGCATGCTCGCGGCATCATCAACACCCCAAACGTGAACCGCGATCCCAAGGTTGTGTGCAGAGGCAACGAAGCTAGCGGTAGTGATAGCGAGTGGACCATAGTTTGTTGGCACTTGTGCCGCATGCATTCGCCTTAGGGGAACTTGGAGTCGCCTAGCTCGAAGCCACAGCGCTGCTACTCTGCGTCTGCCCGCACCGAAAGCCAAATCGTCACCCAAGATTTTTCTGGCGTGATCGACACGGCGGTCACTAAATGCGCTAATCAACACGCGCTCCAACGCATTAGCGGCGGCGACTGCTTGCGCTAAGGGTTCAACCGCTTGGTCACTTTTCACGTCAAAGTTTATGTAGGTGTTCGGAAACATCTCCAACAATTCCATTGCCGTCAAGATGCGTTCGCTTCCATGAATGCGAACTGCACGAACCTGCGCCCAAGTCATCTTGGAGATTTCACCGCTGTGGTCGGTAGTGCGGTCAAGTGTTTTGTCATGCATTATCACAGCAACGCCGTCAGCCGTTGCTTGCACGTCGGTTTCAAGGTGCGTGAAACCGAGATCCACTGCGTGGCGAAAAGCCCGTTCGGAGTTTTCTGGGTTTAGTTTCGCTCCACCACGATGCGCGAATGCTATTGGTGTCTCGTGATCAAGAAAGGGATGAGTCATATAGGTATTGACACTACTAGGGTTAGGGTATGCATCGACGTACCAAAATTGTGGCAACTATTGGGCCTGCTTCTGAAAACGAGGCGACCTTGCGAGAGATGATCCGTGCTGGCATGGATGTGGCTCGGATTGGTCTTGCTCACGGCACTCTCGAGGAGGGCATTGAGCGTTATCGTCGAGTGCGAGCGGCAGCGGAAGCAGAAGGTAAACGTGTTGGCATTTTGGTTGATCTTCCTGGGCCGAAAGTGCGAGCCGCAAAATTTGAGGAGAACGGTTCGCTAATCGCTGTTGGTAGCACTATCGAGTTGCGGGTTGGGCAAACTGCCTCTAATGGTTCGGTGATTGAGGTGGACTACGAGGGTCTCCTCAACGACCTAGAGATTGGAGATAAGTTATCAATTGGCGATGGTGGCCCAGTGCTTGAAGTCACCGATATCACCAGCGAAAAGTTGCTAGTCAGCGCTATTCATGGGGGCAAGGTTGTGGGTCGCCCAGGTGTTCATCTGCCGTCTCGGCGCTTGCGGATGCCGACACCCACAAAGAGCGATTTCGTTGCCCTTGATGCGTTTGTGGAGCTTGGTGTAGACATGGTGGCGGTGAGTTTTGTGCGTTCGGCGCACGATATTCGTCGGGTTGGAACCGAACCGCACCCACGGGGCCCGCTGGTGGTAGCCAAGATTGAGACCCGAGCGGCGGTTGAGAACCTGCCGGGCATTATTGATGCTGCTGGGGCGATCATGGTGGCTAGGGGTGACCTCGGCACTGAGTGCAGTCTTGAAGATTTGCCGCATTTACAAAAGGCGATCATTAAAGATTGCATTGCTGGTGGTCGTCCAGTGATTACTGCCACGCAGATGCTTGAGTCGATGATTTCAAGCCCGGCTCCCACTAGAGCCGAAGCGGGAGATGTGGCTAACGCGGTTTTTGATGGTTCATCGGCGGTGATGCTTTCTGGTGAAACCGCGATTGGTGCCGACCCAGTGAATGTGATCCGCACTATGAGCCGTATCGCGGCTCGAGCCGATGAGGAAATGGATTACGAAAGTTGGGCTAAGCAACTAGCTGAGATGCGTATGACTGATCGTTCAGAGGCAACGGCATCGGTTACAGATGCGATGACTATGGCTGCTTGGCGTGCTACCCAAGAGCTTCGGATCGAACGCATTATTTGTATTTCCGGTTCGGGTTTTACGGTGCGGTCAATGTCTCGGTTCCGTCCCGAAGCTACTATTTTGGGGTTTTCTGCTAATGAAACAACGGTTCAGCAACTTACTTTGAGTTGGGGGACTATTCCTATGCGTATCAATAAGGGTGGCAGCAACGAGGAAATGGTTCGCGAGGCGTTGCGGTTAGCCAAAGCAGATGGCCATGTGCGAAGCGGAGAATTGGTGAGTGTGCTTGCAGGTTCTGATAGCAGCAGCCGTTCCACCAACGTCTTGCGTATTGAGCGTGTGCCCTAAAGGGCGCTTCGCACCAAACCAATCGCACCACAAACAAGAAAAACCAAATCACGCCTTGACAATTGTCGGATTGTTAGGTATTTTCTGTTTTGATCCCTGTCCCCGAGCGCTTGGTACGTTTCAATGATCAAGAATCCAAAAAAACTAATCACAGTGGTTTCCCTAATTCTCGTGGCGGTGTTCGCCGTAACGACTGCTAGAGTGGCGCATGAGGCTCAATCGGCAGATGCTGTTGCGGGCGTTGAGGCTTCCAATTCTGCTGGTGATGACTTCGCGGAGATACGCAAGTTCGAGTCGGAGCGGTTAGCTGGTTGGGGCATTGAGCATCGTGAAGGTTTTGGTGGTTGGGTATCACTCACGGGTGCTGAACCGGGGGTTCATATGCCGTCGCTGTGGCTGGCCTGCATGAAGAGTTGAGGAATCTATTTCGGTTATTGGGCAGCGCGTGTGTGTAGTTTGGGTTCATGATGGTGGGCGTGTCTAAGTTGCTGGTTGGTGCCCTCATTTTTTTGTGTTTAGTCTTGCTTGTGGCGAACTGTACTAACGACGCGCAAGATGGGTTTGAACAGGCACAGATTGCCGTTTCAGATAATCTAAGTTGGTTGGTGCCGTCGTTGCCGGGGATGTGGATAGATCACCCGAATACTTCGGGCAACTTTGAAGGGGAGCCAGGGGTTTTGGTGATTGAACCGCCTTGTGTGTATTTAGCGTTGGGCGATGGCGAACGTGTGGCTTTGGAGTTGTCTTATCCAGAATTTCGTCTTGATCATGTCACTGAAACACTTTGGTTCAACGATACCGCTCTTGTGACCGGAGACCGCGTATACTTGAATGGTAGCGCTGTAATAGGTGACGACATTTTGTTTTGGAATCGATGCACTGCTCAGCGGTGGAACCATACCAACTTACTGACCCCACTAAATTGCGAAAACCCAGCGACTACTTGGGAGAGGAGCGACTGCGAAGATCATGAGGAACTTTTAGAAGGTCTCAGTTTTTCAGATTGCGAGAATCCGGCTTCTGATGAACTTAGCGACATATGTCAACAAATCGAAAATGCCACCCAAAATCAGGATCGTGGAGTACCGCCACCGACGACATCATTTCCAGTGCCTGAGATACATAGAATGTTTCCCTATCATCCCAACCTAGAGTTGGAGTTGACTCGACTCATTGGGGTGATACATTTCGAAAAGTTCGATTCGACTGATAACGGTGACCGGGTTTGCGTAATTGTGTTCCCAACAGCATCGTCAACGCAACAGACGGCACTGTGGGGAGACACATGGCAAGCAACCGAGCCGAACGGATACCCACTCTCGGTGTTGCTTCGTTTGCCTTTCCCGCAAGTTCGTTACGACCCCCGAACGCGGACGCTTTGGAATGGTGAAATCGGCCCGATTAAGGCCGGTGACCGTGTAATCATCGATCCAGTAAGCCAACCCAACTATTATTCTGCCGATGCTTTCGGCAACCACAAAGAGTATTACGCAAAATTGGTAAACAACTGCGAAGCAAACGCAGAAGTGCAAGTAATCGACATTCAAACTGTTAAAGAGTATTGCACAAACAACACGCCACCCAAACACCAAGAACAATGCCAACAAGCCATGCAACTAAACCAAGCAAACAAGAACAAATTGACCTACCCACCTAAGCCAACCGACCAAGAAAGCCCTTCGCGTTTTGGGTCGAGGTGAAGGTTCCGAGCAGGTTAAAGTGCAATATCTTAGTTGAATATCGCGACCCTACAAAACGGAACTCACTTTGAACGGCATCTACCGGCGTGGCCCAACAGCAAAACACACCGCGCCTGGGACCGAGGCATCCACTCTCTGCAAGGTCGTACCGCAACCGCAGACAACGAAACAGTGCCCGCGCTAGAGCAACCGTAAGGTGCCACATTTGTGTCCTCGATGTCCAAACCGGCTTCTTTGATGATCACGCTTGCCGGTACAAGCCCAGTTAACGCAGCCACGCCCCGCGAATCTCTAACTATGTAGCCGGCCAAATCAAGCCTGCGAGCGATCCTGCGGGTTGTCCGTTCATTAGTATCGGTTGTCTGAGCAATAGCACTATTGGTTCCCTTTTCACCGAGCGTCACAAGAGCAATGAGGTATTCCTGTTCATTATTTGAAAGGTCATAAAACGCAGGTTCGCTGATATTATGCAACATTGTGTTTTCTGCTGACTCGATCGCTAAATCAACGGAGAGTTCATCAATCTCGTTCGTTGGTGCGTTAGCCACTTGCCACGCAGTATGGCCAATCAACTGCAGTTTGTATGGTGAACCATCAACGCAAGAGGCAGCGAGTCGCAAAGCCGATTTCGCGATGGACCCGCCCATTTCGTGAATTGGCCCTCTGAGCCCCTGAAGAGCATCCCCATGCGTGAGAGGTGGCAAATCGTATCGGCGGATCCTTTTGAAAAATGTGTTCTTGTGTCCTTCCATTACTGTATATTTCATCTCTAATAATCCGGCACCGACAAATGCCAGGGGCAAGCGACTTCTCTTCGTGATGTGCTGAACGTCGCTCGCCAAGCGCCTAGCCTCATCTTGGTTGGCACTGTGCAGTTCGTCTACCGTTAGCAGCACACCCGAATCCGCCCGCTGAGCAACTTCAGCCAACAACGTGAGTCGCTCGCGTAATCCCATGTTGACATTAGGATAAAAAATTTCCTTTTCGATCCATGCTTGATGATAAAAGCCGACCTTAACGCTTCGCTCTCGCTCTGTCGACCGAGCACCGCTCAGGGCATCTAATCCAGGTGTCTGATACGTACGCGACGCTTGAGCAATCATCTCAGACACACGATCTAGCAACCCGTCCGCTACACCATCCACTGAGATCACAACCCAGCCATTTCGCGCCACCCGTTCTTCAATCTCGGTGAGCATCGCAGTTTTTCCGGAACCGCGCAAACCCAAGATCAAACTGGTAAATCGAACGTCGGTCGGCCCAACTTCAAGGCCCTCGTGCAGGTCTGCAAAGATGGCATCACGCCCGACTAGGGCCACTGGAACCGTACCGAAACTCGGAGAGAAAGGGTTCTTATCAGGTTGCTCTTGGGGCCGCTGCGTTTCCATGTTGGCCATACTACCACACGATCTGTCCGCTATACACACAAGATGACCGCTGCATGCACAAACCAGCCGGCGGTCAACGCAAGAGGCATCGACACGGTTGGCTAGCGCCAGACACAACCCAATCGCGGACGCGGTGAAATCAGCAACGGGCTGGTTGAAGGCAACCACACCTCGATGCCACCACGCGCCTTAGACCGCCAAGTGATTTCATGATGCGTTCAAGCAGGTTGGCACACCGTTGGTGTCGACAGTTCGCAAATCTTCGGGGAGTTGATCAACTGGAATAACCACTTCTTGGCCATAGAGGCGGCATTCGCAGGTACGAGCGCAATCTTGCAGGTCGGTTCGTTGAATCCATAAAGACACCCCCAAACTGGCAAGGATTACCAGCAACAACACCTTCGCGATCAGACGGCGCACGAAACGCGCCACAAGATACAGCAAATACGCCACAACCACCAACGCGACCACAATGATCCACTGCAGCAACAACGGATCAAGCCAACTCGGGAGCGCAGCAGCCGACATACCCGTAAAGCATACCTTACAGTGAGTGAGACACGACCCGAGGCGGTTAGGCTCCACCCATGCATCAAGTACAAATGTCGGCGGGTCTGCCAGAAACAGTTTTAGACGAAGAATCCGCTGAGGCGCTTGAAGCGCTTGCGAATGCTGAACAATCCGCAGATCTAGCAACGAGCATCGCTCTAGTTTGTGTCCGTTGGCCAGCAATGCTCGCCGCTTGGGCATCGCTTGGAGACGCACTTGACGACCCAGCACTCAAATACGCAACATATCGCACCGGCTATCACCGAGGCCTCGACCGGCTGCGCGCCAACGGCTGGCGGGGGAGTGGTTACGTTCGTTGGCAACACGAAACCAACCGCGGCTTTCTGCGTTCGCTAGCCGGACTTCAAGCCACCGCCGCGCTCATCGGAGAAACCCAAGAGGCGCAACGCTGTGCATTATTCTTACGTCAACTAGATCCCGATTGGACCGCACAATAGTGTCCCGAGGTGTCAACGGCGCGTTTGCTGGCGTGGTTCTCGCTGGCGGGGCGAGCCAGCGGATGGGCACTGACAAAGCCTTCATCGAAGTGGACGGCATCACGATGCTGCAACGAGCAGCGGACGCTCTGCGCGATGCGGGCGCAACTACCGTCACCGTAATCGGTGGCGACGAACAGAAAACCATTGCACTAGGTCTGCGCTATCTGGCCGATGCGTGGCCTGCACAAGGCCCTCTTGGGGGAATCATTACCGCGCTGCGTCACGCTCGCACAAACCCCGTGGCGGTCCTTTCCTGCGATCTAACCCAACCGAACGCCGCAGCAATACATGCATTGCGGCAAACACTTGGCAGCAACGACATCGCAGTTCCAGTAGTGAATGGGCAAAGGGAATGGCTACATGCCGTCTGGCACCGAAGATCGCTACCTACCCTTGAGCGCACTTTTGCCCACGGCGAACGGGCACCGAAACGAGCGGTACAAGGACTGCAAGTTATCGACTATGAGCCCAGCGACCCAACTTGGTTCAACGATGCCGATTACCCCCACCAGCTACCCAAAACATCACAGAGCCAACTAGCACCCTCTACAGTTAACATCCGGCATGCATAAGTATCGGATCATTGATCGTGACGAAGACCTCAAAGCAACCGTAGAGACCATTTGTCAACAAGATAGCTACGCCCTTGATACCGAGTTTCATCGCGAGCATACCTATTGGCCCAAAGTCGCGCTCGTGCAGATCGCCTGGCTCAACCAAATCGTCTTGATCGACCCGCTAGCAACTGAACTCGCTCCACTCAAAGCACTCATGGAAAGTGATGCGTTAGCAGTCGTCCACGCAGCAGCACAAGACTTTGAAGTTCTCAACCGAGAGTGCGGCGCGATACCAAAACGCTTTTTCGATACCCAGATCGCCGCCGGGTTCCTCGGACTTGCAGCACCCTCACTAGCGCTGCTGCACCAACGCGAGTTGGGAGTGGAGCTCGCCAAAGGACACCGCTTCACGAATTGGTTGAAACGCCCGCTCGGTGCCGATCAACTCGAATACGCAGCCGCAGATGTGGCGCGTCTCATAGAAATTCAAGATCGTCTAGTGTCGCAACTCAAGTCGTTGCACCGAACCCGCTGGGTAGAAGATGAATTTGAAGTCATGCGTCAACGTAGTAGCACCGCACGAGATCCAAATGAAGCGTGGAGAAAAATCAAAGCACTCCGGCAACTCAAAGGCCGCACGCTGGCGGTGGCACGTGCTCTCGCAGCTTGGCGTGAACAACACGCTGCCACGGTAGACCGACCGGTGCGTAATGTGCTGCCCGATTTGGCGGTCGCCGCTATCGCTCAAGCCATGCCCACCGATCTGCAAGCTCTCAAGAAGATCCGGGGTGTCGACCCGGGTGTCGCCAAGGGCAAGAGGGGCGCAGAGATCATCAACACAGTTGCGTTTGGACTTGCCGAGGATTGGCGGCCTCCCCCCAAGCCGAAACGCCGTGATTCTGCGCGGGACTACCGTAGTGCGGTCGCCTTGGCCGCAGCTTGGATAAACCAATTTGCAAAGGAGCAAAAGCTTGACCCCGCGCTCTTAGCCACGCGTGCTGATATCGAAGCCTTCGTGCGAGGCGACAATACTGCCAGACTTTCGCAAGGTTGGCGAGCTGACCTCGCGGCTGAACAGCTACGGCGTTTGGTGGACGGTGATGCGGCGTTGGTCTGCGATCAAGACATCTTGGTGCTAGAAGCACGCTCAAGGCAATCATTAACTTGAGAAAATATGTCTGAGGAAAGTGATCGTATGCTGCGGATTCCCAGAATGAGCCGCTACAATGCAAACGCAACGTAAGCACCTTTAAAATTGGAGCTCGCATAGTGAAAAAGGGGCGACACAGGCGTTACGAAGAAGCCCGTGAGCTTAAACGCTCACACGATGGCGACTTTGATCGACTACTCGAAGACCTAGACAACGAAAGACAAGAACGGCTAAAACCAGAGCACCTCGCTTGGGCAGCCGAGTTCGCAGAAGATTTAGGGGAAAACTCCTCAAATGAATCAACGAATTCGCACGATTAAGGTTTAGTTACCCGTCTCGTCAAGAATCTCATCTAGTTTCAAGATGTCGTCTTCGGTCACAACACCGATGAACGCGCCGTTAACAGCTGTCACAGCTATAACATCAATTTGGGCCTCGCCCATTGCCGCAACCGCGTCGCGCAATGTCCAAGACGGTTGACCAACTGGTAGGTCTGTGGCCATGTGTTCACTAATGGTGGTCTGTTCCCATTCGTCGCGGTTGATCTCTGCAATATCTTCAAGGCGTGCCAAACCCAAAAATCGTTCATTTTCGACTACTGGCACGATCCGTTCGCGTCGACCTAACACATGGAAATATACGAACTCTGAAACGGTCGCATCAGGTGGAACCGTCATTACGTCGGTAGACAGTATTGAGCCGATCGGCAACGTCAATCGCCGTTCAAGATGCCCCAGACGTACTGAGCGTTGATAATCGGCAACCGACGAGGGGCCAGCCACCACCTGACTCACCGCTGCGGCAACCAACGCTGGCACAACGAAACTACCGACGCCACCGGTGGACTCAGCCACGAACATTACCGCAGCAATAGGCGCACGATAACCCGCACCCAAAAACGCAGCCAACCCCAGTATCGGGTAAAGGGTAGTTTCGTTGTTGCCAAGTGCTTGACCAACGAACTCACCAAGCACCACACCCAAAGCAGCCAACGGTATGAACAACCCACCGACTCCACCCGCGAAAACCGTGGTAATCGTTGCTGCCATGCGCATTCCGAACAACAACGCGATCAAACCCAAACCACGGTTACCGACTACCCAATCCATCGCATTGGTACCCGGACCAAGTGTCAGCGGAGATTCGAACACCACCTGAGCAGCCCAAGCCAAAATAGCCAATCCAACGCCACCAACCAACAATCTTTTGGTAAGTGAATAACGCTTGGCACCAGACTTCGTGCGGCGCACCAACCAAGCAAATCCACGTCCGGCCAACCCAGCGGCAATGCCCAACAACAAGGCACCCGCCAAATCAATCAAATCAACGCCTAGAACTGCAACGCCACTTTCTGCCCCAGAGGTAGTTCCTTCAGCTAGAAACGGCACTACCGGCGCGGTACCCACCAGAGAAACAAAGGTGGCGTAACTTGTTGCCGAAGCCAACAAGGACGGCAATAAGGCCTGTGGTGTCACGTCCTCGCGGTAAGGCGCTTCCATAGCAAAAATCACGCCAGTTGCGGGCGCTTTAAACACCGCCGCAACGCCCGCTGCGGCTCCTGCGGTAAGTAGCAGACGAGCGTTGTCACGCCGCAAAAAGGTGCCAGTCTTCTCATGAACCCAAAGCCCGATAGAAGAACCAGCGTAAATTGAAGGCCCCTCTAAACCGACCGCACCACCCATACCTATCGTGGCGATTCCGGCGGTCAACTTGCCGGGCAGATGCATAATCGGCAGACGCGGATGACGTTCATGGAAAGTGCGAATGTACTCATCTGATGTTGCACCGCTGGTGCCTCGACCCACCCAACGCAGCAAGGCGTTGGCTGCCAAGATACCAACCACCGGCGCCGTCACCAAAACCACCAACGGTTGCTGCAAAATCCAATGCAACAGCACCGATTCGGTCAACCACTCAAAGAGCGCCACGACCATCGCAACTAGCACACCAATCGCTACCGAAGCACCCAACAAACGGATGTCTTGGCCGCCAACCACTGAACCCAAGTACTTTTTCACGTTCTCGCGTTTCAGCACGTTCGTTCAACTCACCTTGCTCTTAGCGCCTCGGCGGACTTGGGGATGCGGCAAAAACACCCTACTGCCGTTGCCATTCGCAGGGTTTTCAGCACGACCCAAAATATACCCAACAAGCCTCTCATATTGCTCAAGGCCGACCAATTCAACAATCTCGTGGCGTAAACTCTGCCACACGGGACGATCCTCGGCAAAGGCCAGCGGATCGTCGGTACACCACCAAGCAAACTCGGCACCTCCCTCGCCCCAATCACGCCTCTGCCACTCTCTCAAAACGCGGTTGATATGGCCATCTTTCTCGATGTGTTCGTCGTATCGCAAGGGCACCTGCCAGCACACGTCTGGTTTCCAGTCAAGCGGCCTTTCCCCTCGTGTCAGGGCAGCCTGATGCAATGCACAACCCGCGCCGGCACCAAAACCACTGCGGTTCAACAAAATGCAGGCATCATCAACCAACTCGGTGACCAAGTCACCAGCTTCGTTTGCGCGCATTGCGCCACCTCGGTCGGCAGCTACTTGAGCGAACTGCCACTCGTCACTAGTAAGGCGCGCGATATGTGCTTCCACCGCTTCTCGATCCTCGTCGCTCACAATATGAGCCCCGTAATTGCAGCATCCGTGCTCATATTCTGGTGCTAATTCGGTTAGTACCCCGGGGCATCCACGGCCGTAAATACAGCCGTAGTTGCTAGCAAGAAAAGTCAAATCAAAATGCCAAGTAGAACCGTCTGGATCATCGAAACTAACCCATTCACGGTATTGGGGCGTGCTCATAGCCACGACGGTAACGCCAAAGAAGGCAATCGCGATCCAACCATGAACCTCTCCTCACGATCCGCTACGGTTAGGGCCATGGGCCAAGACTTCGAGGACATAAAAAGTCGGTTGGAAACGATCTCAGAAGAACTAACAGATCTCGCCATCATGCGTCTGCGCGAATCCATAGATGCTGGTGGAAAAGAGTTGCCAGTAGACGAAAAACGGATCACGCGCGCTCGCCGGGCCATCGAAAAAGCCATTCACCTACTCAGCGAACCCAACGAACCCAACTACTAACCGACCGTAGCTAAAGGTGCCAACGGAATTGAGGCGCGCCCGGCGCGGCGTGTCGACAAAGGTAAGTCAGCAGCATTAACACGGCCATACAGCGTTGTGCGTTGGGTTAATCGTCGGCCCAAAGGTTCGACCACATCACGGAAGTCGGTTTCGCTAACGGTAATGCCATGAGCCGCACCAGCAGCGCGAGAGATATTTTCGTCCATCAAAGTGCCGCCCAGGTCGTTAACCCCGCACCGCAGCAGTTGTTGGATCGCCTCAAATCCGAGTTTGACCCACGATGCTTGAATGTTGTTTATCCTGCCCCGGTAAGCAATCCGCGCAACCGCATGCATCAACAAAACCTCTCGCCAAGTCGGGCCACGGCGAGCCCCACCACGCAGATAAATTGGGGCAGCCATATGCACGAACGGCAACCCCACGAACTCCGTAAATCCCCCTGTTTCTTCCTGCAGGGCACGGGTGCAGAGCAGATGCTGCGCCCAATGTTCGGGCCGTTCAATCGAACCAAACATGATGGTCACATTAGAACGTAGCCCGACCGCGTGAGCAGTACGATGCGCCTCAAGCCATTCTTCGCTGGTGATTTTGTCTGGACAAAGCACCTGACGAACCTCATCGTGCAGAATCTCGGCTGCGGTACCAGGCAATGAACGCTGGCCAGCTTCACGCAGGCGTGTCAAATAATCCGCTAGAGGTTCCTGATTGCGTTTCGCCCCCTCGGTCACTTCAAGGGCGGTGAAACCGTGAATATGCATCCCCGGGACTGCTTCGTGGACGGCACGGGCAACATCTATGTAATAGTCGCCATCGAAATCGGGATGAATACCACCTTGCAGACACACCTCAGTAGCGCCCGCGTGGGCCGCCTCAATGCTGCGCTGAGCTATCTCTTGAAGCGTCAATAGATATGGTTTGCCTCTCAAATTGAGCGACAAGGGGCCCTTAGAGAAGCCACAAAACTTGCAACGGAAGGTGCAAACATTGGTGTAATTGATGTTGCGATTAGCAACCCAGGTGACCTCATCGCCATTTAGTGTGGCTCGCAGTTCATCAGCCACCTCGGCAACCGCGGCTACTTCCGCGCCACGTGCCGCAAACAAAGTAACAATCTCATCAAAACCCAGATCCTCACCAGAACGTACCCCTTCAAGAACCTCACCCACCGCACCATTGGCTTGAGCGTACGCCGGCACTAACTGGCACGGCGAACGCTTGGCACCCACGTACCACTGCGTGGATTGCTCGTCTACGAGTTCACACTCCGCGCCGTCACCAACATCAGTTTTTAGCATCGTCCGCTCTGGCCAAACCGATCCTGGATCATCACGCGCGTAACCTTGCGAATCGCTGCGATCCATCACCGCAAAATGTAAACGTTCGTCAATCCAAGTGTGCGGGTCACGCGCGTAAGTCGGGTGAATTCCGAGGCGGGGAGTGAGATTGAAGCCAGCGTTTTCGGTGAGTTTGCGGAGTTTGGCTAACGACGGCCAAGGTCGCTCTGGGTTGACATGATCGACGGTGAGCGGCGAAACCCCACCCCAATCATTTATGCCCGCAGCTATCAACTCAAGAAGCTCATCGGAAAGATTTGGGGGGGCTTGCACGGTAACATCGTCTGGCAAAATCAGGCGGGCCCAAGCGATCGCTTCAAGGTGTTCAGCGTGGGAGCAAGGTTGGGCACCCTGCATCGCAGTTCGAGCTTTGGGCAGAAAGTTCTGCACGATTACCTCTTGGATATGCCCGTACTGTCTATGCAGTTCTGCAATCGCCCGCAACGCTGCAACCCGGTCTGCGCGAGCCTCGCCAATGCCCACCAAAATTCCTGTGGTAAACGGAATGCTTAGCTCTCCAGCGGCGCGCAGTGTTGCCAGTCGGCGTTGTGGTGTCTTGTCGGGCGCACCGCGATGGCATTGGAGGTCGGCTCGTATTGTCTCCAACATCATGCCTTGACTCGGTGCAACACGGCGCAACTCGTGCAGTTCGTTGGCGTACATGGCACCGGTGTTGGCGTGGGGGAGTAACCCCGTTTCGTCAAGCACTAACTGCGCCATCGCCAACACATAGTCGACGGTCGACTGGTAACCTTGGGTTGCTAACCATTCTTGTGCAAGCGGGTAACGCAATTCAGGCCGTTCTCCCAGCGTAAACAAGGCTTCGTGGCAACCCAGCGCAGCACCCCCGCGAGCGATTTCCAACACCTCATCGGGCTTTAGATAAGGTTGCTCTAGGCGCGCTGGTGGTTGTGCGAAGGTGCAATAGCCGCATTTATCTCGGCACAACATTGTGAGGGGAATAAACACTTTCGGTGAATACGTCAGCACATTGGCGAATGTGTTGTCTCGGCGCTGAGCAGCAGCAGCGAGCAGCGCTTCTAACGGGGCCGACAAAAGCTCTTGGTCATCCATCTAGGAAACACACTACTCGCTGCCGTTGTCGTTGAGTTCGGCAGCAACAGCTAAAGCTTCAGCCAAAAAGGCGGAGCGTTCAAATACCAGCGTCAACCAGCGCTCCGCAACAACCTCTTGGCCCGGTAACGGAGGTCTCCCCAAAGAGTTAAGCAAAGCTCGCGGATCGCCGGCGCTTTGTTCCGTCAGTTTTTCATGCACTGTTTCGTCTAATTGGCTCAGCGCTTCGGGGTCTCCCCAAAACTCCAACGGATCAATTTTGGGGGAGCCTTTGCGTCCCTTAGCCGCTTGGTTTTGGTTTTGACGGCTTTCTTTCATGCTAGGGAGTTTTCAAGGTTGGAAGGATCCATCAGAGCGACCTCTTGGTCTGAGTCGACATCAAGTAAGGCGGCGCTGTCGATACCCAAAACCGCTTGCAGTTGATCGGCGTTGAGGTCGTCGATGGAACTTGATTTGGGCAAGGTGAGGTTAGCAATCTGACGTTTCCCGGCGACCACTTCCTCAACCCGTTCATCAATAGTTCCAGGGCAGACCAAACGGTGACAAATTACGGTGTTTTCTTGCCCGATTCGCCAAACCCGGTCTCGTGCTTGATCTTCTACCGCGGGGTTCCACCAACGGTCATAGAGAACCACATGGTTCGCGGCCGTCAAATTCAGCCCAGTGCCACCAGCTTTGAGCGACAACACCAAAGCGCCAGCACCACTAGATTCTTGGAACTCGGCCACCATACGGTCTCGCGCGCCGCGACCTAACCCACCGTGATAACAAGATATGGGCCGCTCATACCACTGCGAAAGGTGTTCAGCCAAGGTCTCACCCCAACTAGCGAAATGGGTGAAAATCAGCACCTTCTCCTCTGCTGCAAACACATGGGCAAGAATCTCATAAAGGCGTTCCAGCTTGCCCGAGCGCCCATGTACACCTTTGTCGTCCGTACGGTAGTTGAGGGGGTGATTACAAATCTGTTTGAGCGCAGTAATCGCCGACAACACCGCTCCCTTGCGTTGTGGCACAACAGCATCTTCGTTTTTTGCTTCAAGGAGCAAAGCGTCTACCACCGCTTGATACAAACCGATTTGCTCTGGAGTCATCGGGCAATGATCAAGTTCATCAATCCGGTCTGGAAGCTCAGCAGCAATGGAAGGTTCGGCTTTCGTACGACGATAAACCAAAATGCCGTTTAGCGCCCGCAAGGCATCTTCAGCACCTTGTTTGGTGGTGCTGGCATTCGCACGGCCGTTACTGCGACCGTTGCTTTGGCCGCTACCATTCTTGTTCGGAGTTAGACCACTAATGAAGTGCGCTCGGGAACCCAGAAGGCCGGGGTTGGCCCAATCCAAGATCGCCCAGAGGTCACCTAAACCGTTTTCGATAGGCGTTCCGGTAAGAGCTAGTCGGCTACTTGCAGTTAGTCGGCGCAGTTGCCGTGAGGTTTCCGCTAAAGGATTCTTTATTGCTTGCGCCTCATCAATCACCACTTTGCCCCAATCAAGTTTGCTTAGTTGATCCATGTCACGCACCGCGGTGCCATACGTCGTAATGACCACATCAGCGCCGCGCACCGCTTTAGTCAAAGCCACTCCCTTAGCGCGCTGGGCACCGTGATGCACCATCACTTTCAAGTCGGGAACAAACAGCCTGGCTTCACTAGCCCAGTTTCCAACCACCGCTGGTGGTGCCACAACCAACCCGGTACCCAAAGTGGAAGCTGCCAAACTTGCCAGCGTGGTCGGGGTTTTGCCGAGCCCCATATCCAACGCTAAACAGCCGCCTAAACCGGCATCGTCTAAGAAATTCAACCAGACCAGCGCATCCGCTTGATAGCTGCGCAACTCGCCGCTGAAACCGGGAGGTCTTGTGGTGGGATGTTCAGGAAAGTTGTTGACGCTGCGTAAGAGGTCGGCAGCCCAACCTTCACCAACAATGTTGATACCACCAGCGAGCGGTGACCCCTCCAAACCCAAAGCATGACGCAACATATCAGCACCGCTCATGCGGGTTTTGTCCGCTCTTTGCGCGAGTGCCGCAGCGGCTTGAGCTAAATCTGCTTTGTCGAGTTCAACCCATTGGCCTCGCGAGCGAACCAGCGGTCGAGCTTTGGCAGCCAAATCTGCGATTTCAGCCGCACTTAGTTCGACCTCGTCGAACACCGCCGACCAACGAACATTGGCTAGTTGCTGTGCACCTACCACGGTTTCATCTGTTTCAGAGGTCAAACGCAGCGATGCCACCGCCTTTTGCCGCCGCAGCGCCGGCACGCGCACATCGAAACCCGCGCTGCGCAACAAATCGCCGGATTCGGTCATCAACCGCCAAGCTTCATCTTGCGACAGGAATACTTCTCCGCGTCGCCTGCCGCCTAAGCGCAACAACTCCGGAAATAGTCGCTCAAGCCTGGCTAACTGAGCCACAATTATTTTGGTGTTGAACTTGGATGCGAGAGTGATCGCTACTTCAACTGGAATCAAATTGCCATCGTCGTCAGGACACAACACTGCCACATGCCAAGCACCCGCTTCGTCTGGTGGAGCAAGTTGCACAACGAGGCGCAACCCGGCTTCACCAAGTACCGGGAAAACCCAGGTATTGAGGCGGCGCAGTAGGTCGCTACCGTGATTGATGGGTGCCATAAACGGCTTGCCGTCTAGGTGTGCGAGTAGTGCCTCGGTGACTTCGTGACGTGTAAATACCTCGGGTGGCGCGCTTGGTGTTTCCAACTGAGTTGCGGCCACCCCGACTATGGCATCGGTCAAATCAGTCAAAGCCGCAAGCGCGAACTTTTCTTTTTCTTGTTCGCGACTTCCCAACATTGCCGCTCCCGGCACAGCTTTTACCAAACCAGCTAACACCTCGGGTTCGATCAGCGCAGGTTGCCAACGCACTCGAAACATCGCTTGGTCAGTTGCTGGGTCTCGGCGCCGTCGTTTCAACTGCACAAGCTGCGGCACATAACGGCCTTCGGCGACTAAGCGGATGGCCAGGGCCGTGGTGTAACCCATCCACCTGACGCTGGATCCGACTGTTTCGTCAGCGTTGTGGTGCCCTAAAGGAGCAAGCCAACCAAGCACTTTTTCTAGCGGTGCCGATACTGTGCTTGCGCGGCCGCTATTTGGAATCTTGATGGTGGCTCGCTGATCCCAATCGTCGATTACCCCACCGAGTTCTTTGATGCGGGTCAGTACTAGGTCGTGTTTCTCGGGTCGTTGTTTTGGCCCGGATGCCCACGCAACGACCCGTCCATCAGATCGTGACAAGTGCAACTGTACGGCACCGGAGCCGCTCGCGGTTTCTTCTTCTGGGGTGTGAGAGGTTTTGCTTAACGTCAATTCGGCATTGGTTGGGGGGCCAACCAGTTCCGTTAAAGCCGCATCAATCTGCCAACATTGTGCATCAAGGTCATCCAAAACGATATATCTCTCTCGGCCACGCAACTCTTGGCGCACCGAATTCAAACGCGCTTCGGCAGCGTCCAAAAGACGCCATAAGCTCTCCACCCAAGCGTCTTTGTGGGCATATAAATATGCCGAATCTTTGGCGCTAGTTAGGCCATCAAGGTGGGCTTGAACCAATCGGTCGAGTTCACTCGAAGAAAGGGGTACCCGTTCGGTCGTAATAACTGTTTTCTCCTACGGGATGCTGCGCCGGTTCCGTCCAAGGCGCTGGCTCCGCAGCAATGCCCTAAGGCACACCACGGTTGTGGTGGCAGTTTACTAGCTGTGATCGCGATTGCAACCTTTCGCTTTGATCACTTTTGTTTCGAGGGCATCAAGCAATTCAACGAAGCTATTTTCGAACGCGGCCAAGCCCTCAATTTCGAGTTGATTGGTGACATCGTCAAGATCAATGCCCAGGTTTGCCAACTGATCTAGCACGGCGTGCGCACTTGGCAGATCGTCGTCGATGGTTCGGGTGACTACCCCCTGCCTTGCGAACGCCTCGGCCGTGCTGTCGGGAAGCGTGTTGACGGTGTTCGGCCCGATCAAGTTGTCGACATACATGGTGGCGGGGTAGGCAGGGTCCTTGGTTGATGTGGAAGCCCACAAAGGACGCTGTGCTCTAGCCCCGCGTGCTGCTAATGCTTGCCAGCGCGGCCCCGAAAAGGTCTCAAGAAACATCTCATAAGCGATTTGTCCGCAGGCAATAGCGGCTTTTCCTTTGAGCGCTTGCGCTGCGGGGGAGCCGAGCCGATCGAGGCGCTTGTCAACTTCACTATCTAGGCGGCTAATGAAGAACGATGCCACGCTAGAGATGTCGCTAAGGTCGCCAGTGGCCGTTTCGAGGCCAGCAATGTAAGCGTTCATCACTTCGGCATAACGTTGCAAGGAGAAGATCAAGGTCACATTGATGCTGCGATGCTCAGCGATCATGGTTTGGATAGACGGTAAACCTTCGCGGGTGGCAGGTATTTTCACATACAAGTTGGGTGCATCAATTTCTTGGTGCAAAGCCCGCGCCGCTTGAGTGGTTCTTTGAGTGTCTCGAGCAAGTTTGGGGTCAACCTCTACTGAAACGTAACCGTCCAAACCGGCTGACTGGTCATAAACGGGCCGCAAAATCTTGATCGCGGCCAAAATATCATCCGTGACCATAACCCAGTACGCATCTTCAACGCTCAAGCCTGCGTTCAGGGTGTTCCAAAACTGTTCGTCGTAGGCATCTGAACCAAGGATAGCTTTCGTGAAAATCGCTGGATTAGAGGTGAGGCCACGCACGCCTTGGTCGACCCAACGCTCAAGTTCACCGTTAAGGAACCAATCCCGTCGTAAGTTGTCAAGCCAAGGACTTTGACCTTGCTCAGTGAATAGTTGTTGCAGGCGGTTCATGGTGCCGGTACCTCAGGTGTTGTTTGACGGTCAAGTAACTCAAAAGCTCGGGTGGCCACATTTTCTGGGCTAATCCCGTATTCGCGCATAACCACCGCGCCTGGTGCCGAAGCCCCAAAACGATCAATCGCTAGCACTTCATCCACCCAACGATGCCAACCAAACGATGCAGCCGCTTCGACGGCAAGCGACGGGATGTCTTGACGAATAACAGATGTTTGATACTGCTTCGGCATTTCCGCAAACAATTCCCACGAAGGCATCGACACCAAACGTGCGCTCACACCGCGAACCGCGAGTTGTTGCACCGCGGCCAAACAAACGGCTACCTCGCTACCGCTCGCAACTAGCGTGATTTGCGCGCCAGCAGTTTCACGCAAGACATAGGCACCCGAAGCCAATTCGCCGCGCTCGGTGCCTTCAAGCACCGGTGTATTCTGGCGGGTCAAGATCAAAGCGGTGGGCCCAGGTGAACCAATCGCCACCTTCCAGGCAGCGGCCGTTTCGTTGGCATCCGCAGGCCGAATAACCCGCAACTCGGGGATGGCGCGCAGCGAAGCCAACTGTTCGACCGGCTGATGGGTGGGGCCATCTTCGCCCACCCCCACAGAATCGTGACTCCACACGAAGATTGCGTGTGCGCCAGACAAAGCCGAGAGGCGCACCGCGGCGCGCATGTAATCGGCGAACACCAAAAACGTTCCCACCACCGGGATTGCCCCACCGTGCAGAGCCATACCGTTGGCAATAGCCGCCATGGCGTGTTCGCGCACACCGAAGTAGATTTGCCTGCCACGGCGGTCGTCTACACTAAACACGCCGTGATCGGCGATTGCGGTGCCGCTGTTGCCAGTAAGGTCGGCACCACCACCACTGAGGCCAGGCACCACCGCCGTTAGTGCTTGAAGGGTTGCGTTGGATGCTTGACGTGTGGCTATTGAATCCCCAACCGCAAACGAGGGCAGCGTGTCTTGCCAACCCGCCATACCCGTTCCGCTTAGCTGCGCGTCTAGCAACTCACGGTTGCCAGCAAAAGCGTTGCGTCTTGCCTGCCAGGTTTGACGCTGCACACCACCGCGCACTCCGATTTGGCGGTACTGCTCCAAAATTTCCTTGTCGACAAAGAAGGTCTGATCTTCGGGCAAACCCATGATTGCTTTGGTGGCCGCGATTTCCTCAGCAAAGATGCTGTAGCCATGCGCGGCAGCGGTACCTGCGGAATGCGGTGCGGGGGTGCCGATCGTGCTGCGCAGAATCACCAAACTGGGTTGATTCGTAACCTGCATTGCTTGACGAATCCCAGCTTCGAGGTGGTCGAGGTTTTCGGCATCATCACCGAGTTCAACTACATGCCAACCATAAGCCCGAAAGCGCGCCGCAGCGTCGTCACTCAAAGCAAGCTCGGTTCCGCCATCAATGGTGACATGGTTGTCGTCATAACACAAAACAATCTTGCCCAAGCCGAGGTGACCCGCTAAAGAGGCCGCTTCATGGCTCACCCCCTCGCTGAGGTCACCATCACCACAAATGCCAAAAACGCCGTGGTCAAACAATGCGGCACCGAAACGAGCACGCATTTGTTCCTCGACAATAGCCATGCCCACCATGTTTGCTACACCCTGACCCAACGGCCCGGTGGTGACCTCCACGCCAGCAGTGTGCCCCACCTCGGGATGACCCGGCGTGGCCGAAGCCCATTGGCGGAACTGGCGCAGATCATCAAGGGAAAGACCAAAGCCAGCAAGATAAAGCAAGCTGTAATGCAATATCGAAGCATGGCCAGCCGACAAGACGAAGCGATCCCGGTCGGGCCAATCAGGGTTCGCGGCATCATAGGTCATGATGCGGCTGAAGAGCACATGAGCGAGCGGTGCTAAAGCCATGGCAGTGCCTTGATGCCCTGAACGAGCGGCGTGTGGCGCATCCATAGCGAAACCTCGAATCATTGCGATGGCACGCCCGTCAAAGTCGTTCATTAGTCCCTCCTAATCGCCCACACGCTACCACCAAGTCAGCACACAGACCACTACGCTCTAATACGTGGGTGAGACACCAACGAGGGAAGCCATTGTAACAGCAACCCGCCGACTGTTTGCAGAACGAGGATTCAACGGCACTTCGCTTAACGATATCGCCGCGGTTGTCGGGGTGCGCCGCCAAAGCCTGCTCCACCATTTTCCAAGCAAAGAAGCCATGTACCGCGAGGTCTTCGAACGGGCGCTCGCAGAATGGTATGAACGCGTCGAAAGCGCTATCTCGCAAACCTCCGCCGATGGTTGGGATCTAGTGGATTTCGTGCTCACAGCCGGATTCGAGTTCTTTATGCACAACCCAGATTTCGTGCGGATCGTGCGCCGCGAAGCTTTAGCAGAAGAAGGCACCCGCCATATTGAACTCGGACTCGCCCTCAAACCTCTCTTTATGCGCGCCACGCAATACTTTGAACAAGAAATGGCGGCCGGCAGATTCCGTCGCCATGATGCCGAGCAACTGCTCATAACCGGCTACGGCGCGCTCTTGTCTTATTTCAGTGATGTGCCGTTTATTGCCGATTTGCTCGAACGTGACCCGCTCGGCGATGACGCTTTAGCCGACCGCTTGAACCATGTCCGAGACCTCTTTCGAGCTGCGTTGCGACCCGCGGGTGACGCAAAGGCATATGTCCCAACCAGCGCCCCGCGCGCCTAACCTGCATTAGCAATGCGCCGACTTCTCTTGCTGTCAGCCATCTTGGCGGTGATACTCACTGCTAGCGTTCTCGCCGATCGCGCCAACAAAGCCGTAGAACCCGAAGCGCCCAACACCACCAACGTAACTGCTTCACTGAACACACCCGTTCTAAATGCCCGCCGCATACCCGAATGGTTGCGCCGCCCCCGTTCTAATGAGGAGTTTTCGGTAGCCTTGAGCCGTGTTTTGAACAAGCCTTCAGTGCCCACGAACCGCTGCCTCAAAGTTCACCGCGACGGCATTGAGATCGCTGCCGAGAACTCCAATAGCGGTCTTGTACCCGCAGAATTGCAACGCCTCGTAACAGTTGCTGCTGTTGCGAACTTCCCACCCGACACCGTCTTCGTTACCAAAGTTGTTGGCAATGAAACCTCCGTCATCAACGCAGGGGTACTTGAAGGCGACATCTTTTTGGTGGGCGGGGCAGACCCAGTATTGTCGACTAGTGATTACTTGTCGCGCTTTGCTACCGAACGCACCGCGACTAGCTTCGATCAACTCGCAGCTGAACTCTCAGCGGCACTGAGACGGCGCGGCATTACTAGCATAAATGGCGCAGTAGTCGGTGACGAGTTCCGCTTCTCACCAAGGGAGACCGACTATGTGGGCACGGTGTGGAGCGAAACCGACAACGCCAACAATGAGGTCGGCCCGCTATCTGGATTGTTAGTCAACGACGGATTCATTTGGGATCGCCAAACCGAGTCCATAACCCGCGCCGAAGACCCCGCTACCAATGCCGCAGCGTTACTAACCGAATTATTGATTAGACGAGGCATAAACATCAACGGTGACCCTCGAAGTGGTGAGCAACCACCTTCGGCTGATCAGGTAGAACTCGCGAAAATCGAATCTCCAGCGATCGCAGAGATCGCCATGCGGGCACTCCTAGACGCAACGACCGCAGAAATGCTTTTCAAAGAGGTGGGCCGCACCAACGGCTTGTCGTCTGCTTCCAACGATGCTTTCTACGGAATGCTGGTGGCTCTTTTTCAGCAAGGTCTACCGATTGAAGGTAACCAACCCCGCGATGGCTCGGGTTTGTCCGATCAAAATAAGGTCACCTGCGACCTGCTCATGGCCATCATCGAAAGGAACGCCACCGACGGGATCGCAAGGTCGGCGCTCACCCCGATTGCGGCTAGTGTGCTGGCACCATGTGCCCCGCTAGGCGGCACGAACATGCGTATTCTCAGCGCAGACCGAGGGTCTGTGACTGCTCTAGTAGGCGAAATGATCGCAAGCAACGGCGCAACCATAACCTTCACCTTGATCGCCAACGCCGACACCGAACTCGCTGCTGCTGAAGACTTCCAACCATGCAACAGCATTCAAACCAGCTTGCTGGAAACAGTGGCTGCCTATCCCGAAAACTACGGTCCACCCCAAGAATCAATTAGCCCGCTAGCGGTCGTAAACACGCAACAAACTAGTTGAGCGTGTGCAGTCAAACATTCACCCCTAAGCTAGGAACTCATGAAAAAACCAAAAGGGCCTCAAGACTTCTTTGACCTAGTCAAAAACTACGCTCTTCAAGAATTGCTTGAACCACTGCGGCCGGTGCCTCGCTGGGTCGCCTTCGGGCTAGTCGGTTCGGCGTTACTGATGATCGCCGGGATCCTTGGAACTCTCGCCACCTTGCGGGTGCTCCAAGAAGAAACTGGCAGCGTCTTTAGCGGCAACCTGAGTTGGGCACCATATGCCCTCACTCTGCTCGCGGTTTGTGTGGTGCTTGGTTTCCTGTTTCAACAGATCAGAAAGAGGACATTGTGAACACAAACAAGTCCGCCAGCGAAAGCCCAATAACGCCCGATGATCTTGATTCCACGCTGCGTTCAGTGGTTGGCGAAGTTGAAGAAAAAGCGATGAGCAGCGCGCGGAGATTGCTCCCGGTTGCTATCGGCGCAGGCGTTGCGTTGCTTGTGGTTGCTTACTTTCTCGGCCGCCGTGCGGGTACCACGCGATCAACCGTGGTCGAAATCCGGCGGATTTGAACTCGGTGTTTGGGGTGGCGTTGGGCTCGCTATTCGCCTCTTTTAGGGCCAACAGTTTTCGTAAGGGACTCTTGGGTGGTTCGCGTTTTTGGCTAAGCGTCTTCATTGCGCGCATGGTTTGGCGCCAGATAGCCAAAGTCACGAAACGAGGGGAGCCGCCAGTCAAATTCTCTGAGAAGCTAACGGTGGGTGAATCATTGCTAATCCGACACCTTGAGTCAGATTGACGCAGGCTTCAACCATGACCGCACGCGGGCCGTTGCAGGTGGGCGAAATGGTCTTACTGATCGACCGCAAGAAACGCCGTTATCTCATTGACCTTGTGAGTGGTGGGGAGTTTCACACACATTCCGGGGTGCTGAGCCACGACGAGTTGATCGGTGCTGACGAAGGTACCCATTTGCGTTCAAGCAGAGGCATGGGTTTCGTTGCGTTACGGCCCACCATCACCGACTTTGTTTTGAAGATGCCGCGAGGTGCACAGGTTATCTACCCCAAAGACCTCGGCCCGTTGCTGATCTTGGCAGATATTTTCCCCGGTGCTCGGGTCTTCGAATCTGGTCTCGGAAGCGGTGCCGCCTCGACTGCCATGCTGCGGGCTGGAGCAACTATTGTGGGCTATGAGATACGTGAAGATTTCTTGACCAAAGCCATCAATAACGTCAGCCGGTTTTTGGGAACGGAAGCTCTCGAGCGCTACCACACGCACCACCAAGACGCGTATGAGGGCATTGCAGTTCAAGACCTAGACCGTGTGGTGCTAGACCTTCCCGAACCGTGGCAAGTGGTTCCCCACGCGGCGCGAGCGCTCCGTCTAGGCGGTATCTTCGTTGCCTACACGCCAAGCATTATGCAAGTCTCTCACCTGCACAAGAGTCTTGAAGACGAGCATTTTGGTGTGGCACAAACCATAGAAGTATTGAACCGCGGTTGGCATGTGGTGGATCGGGCAGTGCGACCCGATCATCGCATGGTCGCACACACGGGTTTTCTGACTAGCGCAAGACTATTTGGGGAGTAGCGGCTCATTGAGGAGTACGGAGTAGCTCATTGGGGAGTAGGGAGTAGGGAGTAGCGGCTCAAGTATTGTCTTGTCCGCTGATCCTGAGAACTTTCAGACTTCGATAAAAATGCACTCCCCGGGGCATTCTTCGGCTGATTCTATAGTTGCTTCTTCTTGACCATCTGGCACCACGGCAAGACCCTCTGGGCCACCGGGGTCTGAGAATATTTTGTCGCCTTCCCGAACGTAGGCTAGGCCATCGTCGAGAAGCGTAAAAACATCGGGTGCGATCTCTTCGCAGAGACCATCACCAGTGCAAAGATCCTGATCGATCCAAACCTTCATGTGACGTTACGACCTCATGTGTGAATGCGGACTATGCCGCTAGTGAATATCAACGGCCAAGCGTAGCGGCAAAATGGGATCTTTGGGCAACGGGGGAAAATAAATTCAAAAACTGTTTGTGGTGGCGGGCAAAAGCGTAAAAGCCCATCAACAAAAGTAGCCTTGCGATTGTCTAGGGTAACGCTAACGCAAACCTAGGAGGAAGCGTGGATAACTCACAAACCGAGATCAACCAACTTCGCATGCGCGTCGCTGAGTTGGAAGACGAACTCATTGCGGTCGGCCAACAAGACCCAACCAAGCGCATCATGACGTTAGAAAAAAATCTCGGTGAAACACGCAAGCAGCTAAGCAAAGTGTCCAACCAAAACCAAAAGTTTGCTTCCACGCTGCGCGAAGCACGTGAACACATCGCTAATTTGCGTGAAGAGGTCAGCAAGCTAACGCAACCGCCGTCTGGTTACGGCACAGTGCTTAACCTTAATGAAGACGGAACGGTTGATGTGTTTGCTGGCGACCGCAAAATGCGCGTGGAAGTGCAACCCGAGTTACGGCGGTCGCTGAACCGCGGCTGCGAAGTGGTGCTCAACGATTCGCTCAACGTGATCCTTGCACGCCGGCAGGTGCGTTTCGGAGAAGTAGCAATCCTCAAAGAACTGCTCGACAGCAACAGCCGAGCTTTGGTAATTGGCCACGGTGACGACGAACGCGTCGTTGAAATAGGCGACAGTTTGCGCCAAACACCTTTGCGTAGTGGCGACAGTTTGCTGATCGATCCTCGTGCAGGTATCGTTTTGGAACGTTTGCCGCGTCCCGAAGTGGAGAGTTTGATACTTGAAGAGGTGCCCGATGTTTCTTATGCCGATGTCGGTGGGCTTGACCAGCAAATTGAGGCGATCACCGATGCGGTTGAACTGCCGTTTGTGCATGCTGCTTTGTTCCAGGATTACGACCTGCCCGCACCAAAAGGGATCCTGCTCTACGGCCCACCCGGCTGCGGCAAAACCCTGATCGCCAAAGCCGTCGCCAACAGTTTGGCCAGCAAAGTCGCTGAAGTCACCGGCGATAGCAAAGCACGAAGCTTTTTTCTCAACATCAAAGGCCCCGAACTGCTCAACAAATATGTGGGCGAGACGGAGCGCCAGATCCGCCTCGTGTTTCAACGAGCACGAGAAAAAAGCGAAGAGGGTTGGCCCGTAATCGTCTTTTTCGATGAGATGGAATCACTATTCCGTACCCGTGGCAGCGGTATAAGTTCCGACATCGAATCCACAATCGTGCCGCAGTTGCTAGCCGAGATTGACGGCGTTGAGACGCTGCGCAATGTGATCGTGGTCGGTGCCTCCAACCGCGAAGACCTGATTGATCCGGCGATTCTGCGCCCGGGCCGCCTAGACGTGAAAATCAAGATCGAAAGACCCGATGTTGAGGCGGCGGTACCAATTTTCTCGCGCTATCTAACTGCCGACTTACCAATCGATGAGGGCTCTATCGAAACTCACGGCGGCGGAGACATTGACAAAGCCATCCAGTACATGATTGAAGAAACCGTGCGCGAGATGTACGCCACCGACGAAGCAAACCGTTTCTTGGAAGTCACCTATCAGAACGGTGATAGGGAAGTTATGCATTTCAAAGATTTTGCATCTGGTGCGATGATCGAAAATATTGTGCGTCGAGCAAAAAAACTTGCCATCAAACGGGAGATTGCGGGCGGTAGCCGTGGCCTGCAAATTGATGATCTAACAGCTTCCATACGGCAAGAATTCAAAGAACACGAAGACTTGCCCAACACCACCAACCCTGATGATTGGGCCAAGATTTCAGGCAAAAAAGGAGAACCAATAATTTATGTGCGCACCTTGGCTCACACTAACGAACAGCCCGCCGGTGGCAAGTCGATTGATTCGCCGAACCTAGGACAGTTCCTGTAGGTCGGCGTCCTGTAAGTCCTATAAGTCCTGTACGACCTGTAAGCGCCGAAATCATTTTCTTTTCTGGAGACACATGACCCGCACAAGAAGTTCAAGCCGTCTTTACCAAGAAGCCACGGCCAACGTCAAAGCGGCTGCCAAAGCTATCGATATGGAGCAAAAAGTTCGCCGCGTGCTGATGAAGCCCATGAACGAATTGATAGTCAATTTTCCGGTCCAACGCGAGAACGGCGAGCACCAGGTCTTGCAGGGATACCGCATCCAACACAACAATGTGCTTGGCCCGTACAAAGGCGGGATGCGCTTCCACCAAGACATGGACCTCAACGAAGCGCGTGCGTTAGCAACTTGGATGACTTTCAAATGTGCGTTACTCAACCTGCCCTTCGGCGGGGCGAAAGGCGGAGTGACGATTAACCCTCGGGAGTTCAGCCGTGCAGAACTCGAAAGGGTTGTGCGCCGCTTTACCCACGCGTTAGGCGAAAATATTGGGCCCGAGTTCGACATTCCTGCACCAGACATGGGCACTGATGCACAAACCATGGGTTGGATGATGGACACCTACCTAAATTCGCGAGGGCCTGGCGAACGGCAAAACGCGCGACGTGTGGTCACTGGCAAACCAGTTGAACTAGGTGGGAGCCTCGGGCGAGAAGCGGCAACCGGGCGCGGTGTTGCTTACGCTTTGCGACATCTCTACGGCCAACTGGATCGTTCTTTGAGCGGCCAGAGTGTGGCCATCCAAGGATTCGGCAATGTCGGTTCTCACGCTGCCGCGGCTTTTCGCGAACTCAACATGAAGGTAGTGGCAGTAGCCGATGTCACGGGTGCCATCTATGACCCAGCGGGTTTAGATGTGGATGCCCTAATCCGCTACGCAACACAAAACCACGGGGTTGTTGGTTTCGCTAATTGCGACAGGTTGAGCACCGCTGAGTTCTTCGCATTAGATGTTGACGTTTTGGTTCCTGCCGCTTTGGAATCACAGATCACCACAGACAATGTCAATAGTGTGCGCGCCCGCACCGTTGTGGAAGCAGCTAACGGCCCGGTCACCGCGCGAGCTTCAGCAACACTTGAAGAGGCGGGTGTACACCTCATCCCCGACATTTTGGCTAACGCTGGTGGTGTTGTCGTCTCCTACTATGAATGGGTACAAAACAAAACCAGCAATCGTTGGACAGAACAAGACATTGACCGGCGGTTGCGTGATGCCATCTGGGATGCCAGCGATCGGGTGTGGGCGGTTCGCAACCAAAGAGGCTGCAGTTGGCGGTTAGCGGCATACATTGAGGCAGCAATCTTGTTGCAGAAGGTTTACCAGTTGCGCGGTATCTTTCCGTGAACCTCACCATCAACCTGAGCCATATCGTTGCTAACTATCAACTAATCAATGAGCGGGTCGCTGGGGGAGCGCGAACCGCCGCGGTGGTTAAAGCCAATGCCTACGGGCTTGGTTGCGTGGAGGTTGCTAAAGCGCTTGTGGCAGCGCATTGTCGAGAGTTTTTTGTCGCCAACCTAGACGAGGCTGTAGAACTTCGTAGTGCTCAAAAAGATGTGACAATTTATGTGCTTGACGGGGTTACCTGCACAACTGCCGCTGCGATGCTTGAACACAACTTGATTCCGGTACTCAACAGCCTTGAACAAATAAGCTGCTGGGCCAAATCTGCCGAGTTGCACCAAAAAGCATTGGCTGCTTGCGTGCATCTTGATACCGGTATGAACCGTACGGGTTTGGGCGCGGACGAAACCGCGCTGCTGATTGCTGAGCCGTGGCGCTTGAGTCCGCTCAACGTTGTTCTGGTGTTGAGCCATCTCGCTTCAGCCGATCTGGTCGACAGTAATCAAAACCTAGAACAGTTGAGTCTCTTTCGAAAATACCGACAACAGTTGCCTCTAGGGGCGGCTTCGTTAGCCAACTCAGCTGGCACGTTTTTGGATTCTGCGTACCATTTCGACGTAGTGCGCCCGGGCGTTGCGCTTTATGGGGGCAACCCTGCTCCCCACAAAGCCAACCCTATGCGGCAGGTGGTTTCGCTAACCGCGCCGCTGCTGCAGGTACGCAACGTGGATCGCGGAGATCGGGTGGGGTATGGAGCGACACATGAATTCAGTCGAAAGGGCAAAGTTGCAACTGTTCCGCTTGGTTACGCCGATGGGTTTTTTCGTTCTTTTTCCAATTCGGCTTTTGCTTATGTCGGCTCGGTAAAAGTTCCACTGATCGGACGTGTATCAATGGATCTAATCACTCTTGACGTTTCCGATGTAGCTGACAGTGCGCTCTATGTGGGTGCGCCAGTAGAAGTGCTAGGCACTCAACTCACAGTCGATGAAGTCGCACACAATGCGGGAACCATCGCGCACGAACTTCTCGCGGCGCTCGGCAACCGTTACAAAAGGTGCTATGTCTACAACCGCAGCGAACAGACACAAAACAAGTAAAGTCAGGCAATGTCTATTCCGAAGACGATCGGTATCGAAACAGAATACGGGATCACCCACCGCAACGCTGAATATATGAACCCGGTAACTGCGTCTGCTTTGCTGATCAATGCCTACCTCAACACTGTCAGAAAACGCAGCGAAGACCAAGCCACTGCTGTCAATTGGGACTTTATTGATGAAACTCCCGCTCTTGATGCCCGAGGATTTGTGGCTAGCGATGCGTTGACCCCTGAAGTTGAAACCCACCTAGTGAACGCGGTGCTGACAAATGGTGCCCGCTATTACGTCGACCACGCCCACCCAGAAATCTCCACACCCGAATGTGCTGATGCGCTGAGCGTAGTTTTATACGATCGCGCAGCGGAGTTGATTGCACAACGGTCTATGACTGCCGTCAACGAATTGTTGGAAGGCAACCAAGAAATCGTGCTTTACAAAAACAACAGCGACGGCAAAGGCAATAGCTATGGCTGCCACGAAAACTATTTGGTAGACCGCGCTACACCTTTCGGCCAAATAGTGGCGCATTGCACCAGCCATTTCGTGACCCGCCAGATTTTTTGCGGTGCCGGCAAAGTGGGGTCCGAACTCGCTGGTCAACGAACCGATGAGGTAACCTTTCAACTCACCCAACGAGCCGATTTTTTTGAAGAAGAGGTTGGCTTGGAAACCACCCTTAAGCGTCCCATAATCAACACTCGAGACGAACCACACGCGGATGCCCGCAAATACCGGCGCTTGCATGTGATTGTTGGTGATGCCAACCCTTCGCAGGTAGCTACCTTCCTCAAAGTTGGTACCACGGCAATCGTGTTGGCCTTGATTGAAGACGATGCGTTGCACCACAAGTTCTTATTGGCATCACCGGTGGCCGCGATTCGTCAGGTGTCACACGACTTGACCTTATCCGAGCCTCTTGAGTTGGTCGATGGTTCCACCGCAACAGCGCTTGAGACGCAATGGGAACTGTATGACCAGAGCCGAAAATATGTGGAAGCCAACGGTGCCGAAACAGTCGGTGGGGAAGTGGCTTTTCAGGTGTTAGACCGTTGGGAAGCCGTGCTGAGTGCGCTTGAAGTTGATCCGATGACACTATCTTCACAGTTGGATTGGGTGGCAAAGTATCGTCTCATTAACGGCTACCGAGAACGTCACGGCCTTGATTGGCAGTCTGCAAAGTTGCGCGCTCTCGACATTCAATATCATGATATGCGAGCAAATAGGTCTTTGGCGGCTAGAGTTGGCTTAGAAAAAATGGTAGACGATGCGCAAGCAACGAAAGCAATGCGCGAACCCCCAAACGACACCCGGGCGTTTTTTCGTGGCAAATGCATCGAACATTTCCCTTCCGCGGTCGTTTCGGCAAACTGGGATTCGTTGGTTTTTGATCTAGGTAACGACATGCTGCGGCGAGTGCCCATGACCGAACCATTGCGCGGTACGCGGG
>JAHQYM010000204.1 GCA_024421095.1 Acidimicrobiia bacterium | reverse complement strand
AACGATCCCAAACTCACCAAAACGATTGCAGCCGACACGACCAGAGCCCGTTTCCAAAGCGCCGGAAAATCGAATTGTTGCTCGGCACGGTAAAGGCGACCCCAAACACTCATGAACTCACCTGCACATTTGCAGCATCCCCGGCAACAATTCCATACCGTTTGGGATGCTCACGCATCGATTCTCGGCGTGCCATAATGCGGATCACTGGCCCCATAAAGAAGTAAGTGGCGATGAGGTCTAATACGGTCGCTAAACCTAAGAACAATGCGAAGCCTTTGACTTGCCCCACGGTCAAAAAATACAGCACCACCGCCGCGATGAGGCTTGCCACATCTGCTTTCACGATCGTCGAAAACGCTATCGGGAAAGCCCGTTCCACCGCTGAACGCACCGTTCGACCCGAGCGCACATCCTCTTTCAAATGCTCGAAATAGACAACATTAGAATCAACGGACACCCCAATCGAAACGATCAGACCGGTAACACCTGCAAGTGTGAGCGCCAAACCCTGAGACTCGCCGAGGAAGGCGATCATGGTCCACAGCAACGCGCCCGAGATTGCCAAACTCGAGATAGCGACCAAACCCAACAACCGGTAGTAAAACAAAAGGTAAAGCGAGCCCAAGTTAAGCCCGATTATCCCCGCCACGATGCCTGCATCAAGCGCATCTTCGCCGAGCGTTGAAGAGACGATACGGCTTTCTTGAGGGGTTAGTTCCACTGGCAAAGCCCCAAAACGCAACACCAATGCCAAATCCTTAGCAACACGCTCGGTCATGGCACCACCAGTAATTTCTACACCACCCTGAAATTCCGGGTCGGCAACGGTAGGAGCGCTCTCCACCACACCATCAATTTCGATAGCAATGCGACCTACAAGTGATTGGCGGGGTTGTGAAAAACCCGTTGGTGGGCATACCTCAGAAGCGCTGGCACACTCTCTTGCTAGCACGTTGAAATCGTCAATGCCAGGGTTCCCAGATTTGAAACCGATGCTGACTGCCCACTCAACTGTCCGTAGCCGTGCCGCAGCGGTGCTGATCACTTCGCCGGTGAGGCGGGCACTAGGGTTATTGAGTTGATCAATGAGCAACGGAGCGGGGCCCAAAAGGTAACGAGTTTGTGAAGAGACACGGTCTACGGCATACATGCACTCATCAGCGCCAGCATCCGGTGTGGGGTCGGGTAAGACCACAGGGTCTGGGGTCTCAACAGGTTCCGCGTCCACCACCGGCTCCTCGCCCTCCACAGGCTCCTCGTCCACCACGGGCTCTGGGGTCTCAACAGGCTCCGCGTTCTCCGCGGGTTCGTTGCTGCTGGTTGAGGCTGCCGAACACACTGGGAATGCGGCCATGTCCAACGTTGAACTAAAACCCGAGTTCTCTTCGGTTCCAACGTCTTGCAACACTGGACGGAAACGAAGTTCGGCCGTCTGACCGACAATATCTAAAGCACGCTGCTGGTCTTCAACGCCAGGTATCTGCACCAAGACAGACGAACCGGCACGGCTAATTTCTGGTTCGCGCACACCAAGGCCGTCAACGCGATTGCGGATAATCTCCACCGCTTGATCTAACACCTCAGCTGTAGGTGCGGTGCCGTCCTCATTGGGCTCAGGCTCAAGCACCACAGACGCTCCACCTTGCAAATCTAAACCCAGTAATGGTTCATTGCCGGCCAAAGCCGTATATATGATGCCCGCAACGGCAAGCAAAATTATGCTTACCACGAATATGGTTTGACGACGCATCAATCAGTGGTCAACCAACATCGTCGGTTTCTTCACCGACATCAACTGCATCATCGGCAGTTGCTTCTTCTTGTGTAATCTTTTGAACCACGGCACTCTTTTGTATCTTGAGTTCTACCTCTGGGGCTACCTCAATCCAGATAACCGAACCCTCAACTTCTGCCACCGCACCGTAAATGCCAGCGTTGGTTACGACCTCATCCCCGATTTGCAGCGAAGCCATGAGTTCGCGATGCGCCTTCATTTTGCGCCGCTGCGGGGCGATCATAGCGAAGTAGACAAAGCCAATGAGCAATATCGGTAAGATTAAAACATCCATGCGAACATCCGAAGTTGTAGGTGAACTTAGGCAAGGTTATCGGAACCAAGCGTTATGCACGCTATCGCGAAATTGTTGAAATGTTTGCGTTTGAATCGCTTGCGCTATTTGTTCCATGAAACGCAGTAACCAAGCCACATTGTGCAACGTCAAGATGCGCGCCGCGGTGGGTTCTTTGGTGGCCAACAAATGGCGCAGATATCCGCGAGACCAACGGTTCGCTGGACTTTGCGGCCAGGTGGGGTCTAAGGGTTCGTTGCTGCTGATGTATTCGGCTCGACGCAAGTTGATTCTCCCATGATCGCTCAACACAGTGCCATGGCGAGCGAGGCGGGTAGGCAGAACGCAATCGAACATGTCTACCCCACGAGCCAC
>JAHQYM010000042.1 GCA_024421095.1 Acidimicrobiia bacterium | reverse complement strand
TCAAAAGACACCACCCCCGACGCAAGACTCGACGGCACCACCAAATCCGCCAACTTCTCATACGGATAGTCTTCAGAATCGTTGCTCCACAACTCGACCTTGACCTTCGCCACATCCGCCGCCGACAACGTGCCCGTCACCTCCAGCCTCAACTCCACGCCCGACAACGCGTAACCACCCGCGAAATTGCCGGTCGTGAACCCCTGAGCATACGAATCCCCAGAAAAATCAGCCGGAGTCTCCTCAGCCTGACCCAAATTACTCACCAACGTCACACCACCGCCCGCACCATGCGACGCCGCCACCGGCGGCACCTCAACTTGCGGCACCACCCCCAACACGGAACCCACCACCACCAAAACCGCCAAAACCCCCAACCCAGCCCGCGACCGGCCGCCCCGAGACCGCCGCGAACCCCGGCCCCCACCGAAAACACACCGGCCACCAAAACAGGCAACGTCCAAACCAGCACGGTCACCACGCCGGTCGCCAACACCGGCAACGCCCAAACCAACCCGGTTGCCGCCCACAACACGCCGGTCACCACCACCGACACCGCCCAACCCAACCCGGTCTCCACGCCGGTCACCAACACCGACATCGGCAACCCCCAACCCGGCACGCCACCACCCACGGCCACCAACCGAACCGCTAGGCCACCAACCAAACACCCGCCTCATCGCAACACACAACCGAGCAACACGGCCGCACCCCGCACGGGGGGGGGGGGGGGGGGGGAGTTGGTTGAGTGTGTTCTTGAAGGTGTGTGACTTGTTGCATGCAAAACACCATAGGCAAAAAAATTGCCAAAAGCAACCACAACCCCAAAAACTTGCCAACAAACGGAAGCACAACCTAACCTGCATGATCACAACCCAAGTGTCTTACCGGTGTCGGTGGCTCACAACATGTCGGCCTGCCGCACCCCCAGCCGCCGCGTCATGGTCTAATGCGCCTGTACACCGATTGCTACCAACAAGTCGTCCAAGGGGAGCATTCCGGGGGCCGGCCGGATGACGCTCGGGTGTCTCACCTCGGAGTCCGGCGAAACCAGGTAACAGTTGCCGCGGAAGCGTTTGTTCCGGGTGGCGAAATAATTCAATCCTCCACGACCATGCCGAGGGGATGAAGCGATCTCGAACGCGAGCGGGTTCATTGTTAAGCAGCCGTTGCCACAGCAGGTGAGCCAAAGGTCGCTCCACTGGTGGGGCCAAGAGTTCTGGTACCTTTGCCTGATGCCAGCAATGGTTCTGCTCGCTAGTCACCCGTTTGAGGTCTTCGGGTGATGATTGGAGCATAAGTAACTCTCTGTCGTCGCTGTGAGACTTATAGCACCCGAATAGGACTCACAAGGTATTACTTATTTGGCGCTTCGCGTTTAAGCTCGGGGTGAGGGGGTGAGAGTGTTGAGTAGCGGCTAGTTGGATTTGCTGGCAGAGTTCCCCAAGAGCCTTGAAGACGCTTCCGGGGTTGTACGCCGCAACGGTCAGTTGTCGATGAGCCAGGCCAGGATGGCGGCGGGGACGGCCAGCAGGTCGGGATCCTCCAAGTCGAGAACCGAGCGGGTTGCGACGATGCAGCGCCACGGGGAGTCGGTGAGTGTTCGGGTGGCTCGCTTCCAGCGGGCATCGACATATTTCGATTCGATGGCGCAACCACCGAGCGCGCCACCCACGAAGTCGATCTCGGTGCCCGACTTGCTGCGGTGGTGAAGCACCCGGTCGGGGTTCGCCGCGTCGCCCCTCCGTCCGAGCAGCGTACCGATGGCCGTGGCGAGGTCGGTTGCAGACGACCCTGTGAGCACCACCGTATCGCTGCCGAACCTCGGGTCGTTGTCGCGGAGCCAAATGATCCGGTCGGGCCAACCGTCAGTTGAAGATGGTCTCGGAGCGTGCGTTGTGTTGTGTCCAGAAGTTGTGCGTTGTGTCCAGAAGTTGTGTTACAGTAACCGCATGCTTGCACTTTCAGGACTGGGACCGCCGGCCGGCACTCCGTTCTCGCCGCATTTCGGTGGCACACCCAACACGCTGGTCGGCCGCGACGATCTGCTCACCACTCTCGGTTCCGGGTTGGCGACAGGTCCGAACGACAAATGGTACACGAGCATCGTCATGGGAGTCCGAGGGTCGGGCAAGACAACGATCCTCAACGAAATCGAGGACCGGGCAGCCGCCGACGGTTGGGTTGTCCTGTCATTAGATGCGGGGACACCTCTGCTGCTCGACCGAATCACCCAAGCAATCGCCCATGCGGGACGGTCATATGAGTCGCTGGAAACAGTGGCGGACACGACCGGAAGAAGTGTCGGCAAGAGCCTCGGAATCAGACTTGGTCCTCTTGAAGGCAAACTTGAGGCATCGGACTATTTCGAGTCGCCGCAAACGGGTCTGCGTGAACATCTAGTGGTTCTGGCTCATCAGGCGATGAAGTACGGGGCTTCGGTGCTGCTGACGGTGGATGAGTTGCACGCGATAGACAGAGGCGAGGGACGCAGGCTCGCCAACGACATTCAACACGTCACTAGACGGGCGAGCCTGCCCGTCGCCTTTGTCGGGGCCGGCCTCCTGGAGATGCGCCGTACTCTGATGAGAGACCGCAAAATGACCTTCTTTCACCGATGCGAAGACTACGAACTTCCGCCACTCGACGATGTGGATGCCAGGTTGGGCCTCGCCTCGCCGATCGAAGACGCCGGCGGTTCCATCACCGCCGACGCGCTGCACTTGGGTGCCTCCGCGGTGAACGGCTCGCCCTATCGGCTGCAGGTGATCGGAGACACCGCCTGGAGACTGGCAGGCGCGCCCGCGAAGCCCATCACCGTAGACACCGTCGAGTCGGCTGTGACCGCTGCGAACCGGACGGTCGAAAAGAACATCAGCATCCCCGCATGGCAAGACCTGACCGGACGGGAGAAGTCCGTGCTCACGTCGCTAGCCGGTCGAAACGGAAGGTCGAACGTTGCCAGAATTGCCCAGGACACAGGGATCAGCAACAGACAAGCGAGCGGGCTGCTCACCAGCCTACGCGACAGCGGTTACGTCGCTGCGCTCGGCGACGCCGATTACGCCATGACCGGTCTGGTGTCACCGAGAGTGGCGCTTGACCCAGGTTCCTTCGAGATCGACACCGTTGAAACAAAACATGAAACCGGCAATCGTACATATCCAAAGCGCCTGAGATGCCGCAAATGGATGCCACGGGCACGCGCCTACTGCGTCATGGGGGAGGGCCACGCCGGACGATGCCGTTCAGGCTAAACAGGCCGACCAAAGTGAGCGTCCTACGTCGAAGGCGATTCCGCCTCTTTGAAACTAGGCACTGAACGCAACTACTTGTTTGTTGAGCCTGTGCGTAAACGTTGGATAGGGGTGGTTGGCGGTGGCCTCTATTGGTGGTTGCAACAGGTCGGCCATAATGGTCGGTGAATAGCAAGCAACCGGACCGATGGAGGGCACGGCCTCGCGAACCTGGGTGGCCTTGTAGGGGTTGACGGGTGGTTGAGTTCCACCGTTACGGTCGGTTTTGCTTTTCGGTTGTCTCTGGTGGGGTTGATGTTGCTGTCGATGACGGACAGTCATTGTTGGATCGTCAACGCAAGAAACGCAAAGCCCGTATCTTCGAATCTTATGATTCTGGTATGTTTGTGTTGACAGGTGAGTTCGACCAGATCACCGGGGCGCGTATCGCCACCGCGTTGACCGCCAAAGAACGACAACTCTGGAATCGCGAGGACCCCAACAACCGTGCAACACCACAACAACGCATGGCCGACGCGTTAGCCGAATTGATCAACCAACCCACCGGTGACAGCCGGTCTGTGGGTACTGATTTGTTAGTAATCGCCGATTTCGATGTGCTCAAACAACAACTCGAAAACCCACGGTTGGTTGACGGTTCACCAATACCAATCACCGAACTACACAAGTTGGCGTTAGAAGCGAACTTGTTGCCATCAATCTTCGACACCAAAACACAAGACATGTGGCTCGGCCGTCGGGTGCGCACCGCCACCGAAGCTCAACGCATCGCGTTAATCGCACGAGACCAATGCTGCATTGGATGCGGCGCTAACCCTTTGTGGTGCCAAGCGCATCACATTATTTGGTGGTCAAACAACGGACCCACCAACCTAGAAAACCTCGTATTAGTATGCAACGACTGCCACCACAAAATCCACGACGATGGCTGGCAAGTCCACAAACACCCCAACACCGGCAAATACCAACTCAAACCCCCAACACACCCATCAGACAAGCGCCCAACCACCCTGTCGGGTGCGCCTTCAACCCCGTCTCATGAACTCGACACCGTTCACGGGATCGTAAAGCAAATGCTGCCAGCGAATTTTCACGGCATTCCCGAGGTTCCGGCCGCTCGGAGGGACTGGATAACTTCAGGTCCACTTGCCTGCCTGACCTAGTCTTCACTCAAAAAGCGCCACGAAGGGAACCGCATTAACCGCAGCCCTGCGCCCAGCGACAGCCCAAGGGCGCACGGCACCTCCTAGTGCTTAAGCTGGTGTCGGAGGGGGGACTTGAACCCCCACGCCCATAACGGGCACTAGCCCCTCAAGCTAGCGCGTCTACCTATTCCGCCACTCCGACGTGGCAATCTCCAACTGGGATGCGGCCTAGAAGCCTAGCGCAACAACAGCAGCAACACACCACCCATGGTTTGAAGTTAGATGCTGGATCAGAAGATCAGCGCATAGGCAACCGAGGAGAAACCAAACACGACTGCCGACACCACAGTAATGCGGTCGAGGTTACGCTCAACCACCGTTGACCCAGCCGCAGCCGCCCCCGCGCCGCCACCAAACATATCTGACAATCCCCCGCCCTTACCGCTATGCAACAACACCAACAAAATCAATGTTGACGCGGACACAAGCCAAAGAGGTGCAACGATCCAAATCATAGTCCGCAGCCTAACGGCAATCCAAGAAACCCGCTACGGCTGATACAAACGGAAATTCGCAATTCTTGCGAACTCGGCAGGATCAAGACTCGCGCCACCCACCAAAGCACCATCAATATCAGCTTGCGCCAACAAGTCTGGAGCCGTAGCCGCTTTTACCGATCCGCCATATTGGATACGTAACGCTTGCGCCGCCGCGTCACCCCAAAGTTCAGTGACCAAAGAACGAATATATGCACACATCAACTGTGCATCGTGCGGTGTAGCCGTTTCACCCGTACCTATAGCCCAAACTGGTTCATAAGCGATCACTAGGCCAGCAACCATTTCCGCATCCAACCCAGCCAGACTATGTGCAACCTGCTCGCCAACCACGTCTTGCGCCCCCCCACTACGGCGTTGCTCAAGCGTCTCACCAACGCACACAATCGGGGTCATATTGGCGGCAAGCACCGCTCGCGCTTTCTCGTTGACAACTTCGTTGTCTTCAACAAACAATGCCCGCCGTTCGCTGTGCCCCACAATCACGAAGGACACATTTAGCTTCGTCAGCATGTTAGCCGAGACTTCCCCAGTGAATGCCCCGTGGCTCGCCATATGCACATTCTGAGCACCCAAAGCGATCGGAATATCGTCAGCTTGCAAAACCGTCTGCACCGAGCGTAAGTTGGTGAAAGACGGATGAACCGACACATCCACATGGGCGTAATCAGCGCTGTTGAGCGCGTAAGCCAACTTTTGGATTGTTTGGATCGCCTCAAAATGATTGTGGTTCATTTTCCAATTACCGCTAATCAGCGGTTTACGTGCATTAGCTGTGGCCATAATCGGCTCCTCTCAAAGCTCTTAGTCCAACCAAATCTCCCTGCTCAATGAAGGCTAAGGACGCTCCGCCGCCAGTGGAAACGTGATCGATCTCCCCTTGGTGACCGTAGCGTTTTACAGCGGCAGCGCTGTCACCCCCGCCCACCACCGTGAAGGCTTTGGTGTCGGCCATGGCTTGAGCAATGGTTGCAGTTCCCGCACCGAAACGCGGGTCTTCAAATACCCCCATCGGTCCGTTCCAAAGCACGGTACCAGCATCAGCGATTAGGTCGGCGAAAGCAGCCGCGCTACCGGGGCCGATATCAACACCAAGAAAAGCTGCGGGAAGGTCCACGCCCAACTGGCGCACCTCGCCACCAAGTTCGGGTTTCATTATCTCGCCTGGCGGCGCTAAAGCGGTAATGTCTGACGGCAGGTGGATGGTGACAGGGCCGTCAAGCAAGCGGGCGCAGGTATCAATCATGTCGGTTTCGCAGAGCGAAGCACCAACCGCATGGCCTTTCGCTGCCAGAAACGTGAAGCACATCGCACCACCAACAATCAAAGCATCAACCGACTCCAACAGCGCTTCGATCACAGCTAGTTTGTCGCTCACTTTGGAGCCGCCCAGCACAGCCACAAAAGGTCGCCTCGGGTTAGCCCTTAACTCCGAAAGCACCTCAACCTCTTGCGTCAACAGCCTTCCTGCGGCTGACGGTAAATGCTCGGGAGGCCCCACAATAGAGGCGTGGGCACGATGCGAAGCGCCGAAGGCATCATTTACGTAAGCATCATGACCGTCTATCAACTCGCGCACCAGAGTTGCATCGTTGCTTGTCTCACGAGGGTCGAAACGCAGGTTCTCAAGAAGCCGTACTTGGGGCGCGACCGCAGTCAAATACTCGCGGATTGGTTGCACTGAAAACCTGGGGTCAGGCTCGCCTTGAGGCCGGCCTAGATGAGTGCATGCAGTGACCGAAGCACCTTGCCCAGCGAGCCAACGAATTGTCGGTAAAGCGGCACGAATACGTAAGTTGTCGGTGATTTCACCGCCGCTGATGGGCACATTGAAATCAGCCCGCAATAACACCGACTTACCAGTGAGGTCGGGTAAGTCCTCAAGCCTCGGAATTGGTTCCACGATACAGACTATGCGCCCCGGGACCCTACGCGCCCTGCGCCCTCTGCGCCCTCTGCGCGGCCGACAATCCCGACCAGATCAACTAAACGGTTGGAGTAACCCATTTCGTTGTCGTACCAACCGAAGACCTTGACTAGAGAGCCTTGCGCCATAGTCAACCCAGAATCGAAAACACAAGAGGCGGCGGAACCGACAATGTCTGTGGACACCAACGGCGCATCAGAATATTCCAACACATCGCTGAGCGGGCCGCTGCGAGCGGCAGCTTCAAACGCCTCGTTGATCTCCACAACAGACACATCAACACGATTGAGGACTGCGGTGAAATCGGTGATTGAGCCGTCGGGAATCGGCACTCGCATGGACGTTCCGTCGAGCTTGCCGGCCATGGCGCTCATGACCAAACCGGTGGCGCGGGCGGCTCCTGTTGATGTGGGCACAATATTTACCGCTGCGGCACGGGCGCGGCGTAGGTCAGCGTGCGGGCCGTCAACTAGGGCTTGGTCGCCGGTATAGCCATGCACTGTGGTCATCAGACCTTGCACAACCCCGAAAGCATCGTCTAACACCTTCACCATCGGCACGAAACAATTGGTCGTGCAGGAAGCGTTTGAGACAACCTGATGCACTTTGGGATCGTAAGTGTGGTCATTCACGCCGACCACGAACGTGGCATCGCTATCGCCTGAGGGTGCTGAGATGATGACTTTGGGCGCACCGGCCTCAAGGTGTGCTGCGGCTGCGGCGCGTTTGGTGAAAATCCCTGTGGATTCGATAACCACATCAACGCCGAGGTCACCCCAAGGCAGGTCTTGCGGGTTGCGCTCGGAGAGCACTTGGATTACCTTGCCGTCAACGCTAATGCCCTTTTCTTGCGCTTCTATTGCAGCGGCGAAACTGCCGTGTATCGAATCGTGGGCAAGCAAGTGTGCCATCGCCTTGATTGAGCCGAGGTCATTGACGGCCACCACATCAACTGCTGCGTTTTGGGTTTTGGCAGCTCGGTAAAAGTTTCGACCTATGCGCCCAAATCCGTTTATGCCAACGCGTATTGTCATTGTGTTTCTCCTGTTCGGTTATCTTCAAGTTAGCGCCTAGACGCTGATATCGCGATGCACTACCAATGGAGTCATACCCAACTCTCGAAGCGCTTGGGCCATGCGTTCGGCGATTGCTACCGAACGATGCCTTCCGCCGGTGCAACCGAACGCTACTGTGAGATACGACTTGCCTTCTTTTTCATACCATGGAATTATCAACTCTAGGAGGGCTTCAAGGCGTTGCAGAAAACTCTCGGTGACTGTTTGTGAGAGCACATAATCACGCACTTGCTCATCAAGCCCTGTGAGTGGACGTAGTGCGTCAATCCAATGCGGGTTCGGCAAGAAGCGGCAATCGATTACGAGGTCGACATCAAGAGGCAGACCGTGTTTGTAGCCAAATGACGAAACTGTTGTTTGCATGGTGTGGCCGCAACTTCCGTCAGCGAACGCCTCGTTCATTAGCTCACGCAGTTGATGCACGTTCAACTCGGAGGTATCAATCACTAAATCTGCGAGCGCCCGCAATGGTTCCAATGCCACTCTTTCGGCTTCGATAATCTCACCGAGCGTGCCCTTATCGGCATCGTCAAACGGGTGCCGCCGCCGACTAGATTCGTAGCGCCGCACCAACACATCAGTAGATGCATCAAGGTAGATCAGTTGCACTTGCGCGAACTTTGAACGCAGTGCGTTTAGCAATGAAGCGATCTTGTCTTGGTGCTGACCTGAACCCACCACTAACGCCATCCGTTCCCCAGCGGCCGAAGACCCGTCAGCCAACTCTGCTACTTTCGGGATCAACGCTGGCGGTAGGTTGTCCATCACGAACCAACCCAAATCTTCTAAGTTGTCGGCGGCGACCGTGCGACCAGCCCCAGACAAGCCAGCGATAACCACAAGATCGCTCATGGCTGGCGTTGCCTGGCACATGGCTTGATCACGCTATTCATGGCTTGTCACGCATGTTTAGATGTTAGCGCCTAAGGATTGTGTAGGTGACGGTAGAGATTCTCGGCTACTTCGTCGGGGAGCCAAGTAATCGCCTTGAGATGGTTGAGCGATGCACGTTTCACCGCGTTCACTCCTCCGAGTTCGGCGATGAGGCGTTTTTTGCGTGCCGGGCCAAGGCCAACAACGCCATCTAGAGCCGATCGGGTCATACGTTTGTTGCGTAGTTGTCGATGATAAGCGACCGCGAAACGGTGGCTTTCGTCACGGATTCGTTGCAGCAAATATAATGCTTCCGATTGACGGGGCAAGATAATCGGTTCGCTTGTGCCAGGCACAAAGAGCTCTTCGAATTGCTTGGCCAAGGCCACGACTGGTATCTCTCCAGCGAGTTCAAGATCGCCAAGAACTCGCATGGCAACCCCAAGTTGACCCTTTCCACCATCCACCACCAACAACTGCGGCGGGTAAGAAAAGCGTCCTTCGCGTTGCTCAACTGGGAGTTGGCGATCTTTTATGTATGCAGAAAGGCGCCTCGTCAACACTTCCTGCATCGCCGCGAAATCATCGTTGCCATCCACCTGCTGGATACGAAAACGCCGATAATCCGACTTCTTCGGCAAACCATCTTCAACCACCACCATTGAACCCACATAGTCACTACCTTGAATATGGCTCATGTCGTAACACTCGATACGCAACGGAACTTGCGACAGACTTAGATGTTGACGCAATTCATTTAGTGCTTTGGCTCTACTGTTGTGATCGTTGGTGCGCTTTAGTCGGTGACGTTTAAACATCTCGGCAGCGTTTTGCGTGACGGTCTGGTGCAGGCTGCGCTTATCACCACGCTGCGGAACACGAATCTCTACTTTTGTACCACGCGCCTCGCTAATCCATTCTTCATAAAGTTGCGGATTATCGGGCATTTGCGGAACAAGTACTTCTTTAGGCCAACCAATGGGGTTGTCGTCAAAGTAAAGACGTTCAAGCACACGGCTCATCAACTCTGCCTGATCCAGCTCTTCAGCTTTATCTACCACAAATCCACGGTGACCCATCACTTTACCTTTGCGCACAAAGAAGACTTGCACGGCGGCTTCTAGATCATCGTCTACCACCCCAATCACATCAACGTCAGTGCGTTGCGCAAAAACCATCTGTTGTTTTTCAATGGCTTTGCGAACCGAAGCCAGCCGATCCCGGCAACGTGCAGCCTTCTCGTATTCCATCGCAACGCTCGCCGCCTGCATTTGTTTGGTTAGTTTCTTGACCACTTCATCAGTGTCGCCTGCCAAAAAGCTCACTAACTCAGTGACCAACTGGTCATACGCAGATTTTTCAACTTCCTCAACACACGGGCCGACACATTTCTCTATATGAAACAACAGACACGGTTTTCCCAATTTTGCGTGCCTTCGGAACTTATTGTCTGAACAAGTGCGTATCGGAAACGTACGCAACAACAAGTCAAGTGTTTCTCGGATGGCATACGCTTGGCCGTATGGGCCGAAATAACGGTTGCCTTTCTTGCGTTTACCGCGAATGACCATGGCTCGAGGCCAATCGTCAAGCATCGTCAAACACAGAAACGGATACGATTTGTCGTCCGTAAAACGCACATTAAATCGAGGTTTATGGCGTTGGATTAACGAAAACTCAAGCATCAATGCTTCCACTTCGTTAGCTACTTGAATCCATTCAACTGATTCGGCCGTCTCAACCATCTGCCGGGTTCGAAGCGGCAATTTGCGCGGATTCTGGAAGTAGCTAGCCAAACGAGAGCGCAGGTTCTTGGCTTTGCCTACATAGATTACGCGTCCATCCTGGTCTTTGAATTGGTATGAACCGGGCGTGTTGGGGACCGAAGCCGCGGGTGGGCGCGCAATCATCACGCTAGGTAAACAACAGCGGTGTCAAAAAAGCTCCGGTATGACTCTCAGGCACCCTCGCAACGTCTTCAGGTGTACCCACCGCAACCACAGTGCCCCCACCTGATCCACCTTCGGGGCCAAGATCAATCAAATGGTCGGCAGTTTTGATCACATCAAGATTGTGTTCGATGACAACCACGGTGTTGCCTTGCTCAACTAGGCGACTGAGCACACCGAGCAGTTTGCGGATATCTTCAAAATGCAACCCGGTAGTAGGTTCATCAAGCAGATAGATGGTGTGACCAGTGGAGCGTTTGGCAAGTTCGCTAGCTAGTTTGACGCGTTGTGCTTCACCCCCCGAAAGGGTTGGCGCGCTCTGGCCCAAACGCACATATCCAAGCCCCACATCAACGAGCGTTTGCATATGGCGAGCAATAACCGGCTGATTAGAGAAGAACTCTGATGCGGTCTCACACGGCATATTGAGAATATCAGAAATGCTGTTACCTTTGAAACGTATTTCTAGCGTGTCACGGTTGTAGCGCACACCTTTGCATACTTCACAGGGAACATAGACATCAGGCAAAAAGTGCATTTCAATTTTGATAGTGCCGTCACCTCGGCAGGCTTCGCAACGTCCGCCTTTAACGTTAAACGAGAACCTTCCGGGCAGGTAGCCACGGATCTTAGCTTCATTTGTTAGGGCAAAAAGTTTGCGAATGTGGTCAAATACTCCAGTATAGGTTGCCGGGTTGGAACGTGGCGTACGACCTATCGGTGATTGATCAATGGCGATCACCTTGTCGAGATGCTCAATGCCATCAACGCGAGTGTGCAGACCGGGGGGCAATTTCGACGTATAAATGTGTTGCATCAAAGCCCGGTGCAGTATCTCTTCAACTAATGTGGATTTGCCTGAACCAGAAACCCCAGTAACGCAGATCAGTTTCCCTAAAGGAAAGTCGACATCAATATTCTTCAAATTGTTTTGCCTCGCACCGCGTACCGTGAGCTTCGTGCCATCGCCGATCCGCCGTATAGCTGGAACTTCAATTTTGCGCTTTCCAGCAAGGTACTGCCCGGTTAAAGATTCCGCATTGTCTAATAGTTCTTGATATGTTCCTGAATGGACAACCCGTCCGCCGTGCTCACCCGCACCCGGGCCGATATCAACGATGTGATCGGCAACTTTAATGGTGTCTTCATCGTGTTCGACAACGAGAACAGTGTTACCTAAGTCACGCATACGCAACAAGGTTTCAATGAGTCGGTGGTTGTCTCGCTGATGCAAACCAATTGATGGCTCATCTAACACATACAAAACTCCCACCAAACCGGACCCAACTTGTGAAGCCAAACGAATTCGTTGAGCTTCACCACCTGCCAACGATGCTGCGCCCCGTGCCAAAGTCAGATAGTCAAGGCCCACATCAAGCAAGAAACCCAGTCGCGCTTTGATCTCTTTCAATACTTGTTCTGCGATAATCGACTCACGATCAGACAATTCAAGTTCGCCCAAGCATTTAGCCGCTTCAGCTATCGACAAACTGCAAATATCATGAATTGTCATGTTGTTGATTGTCACAGCCAAGGAGAGTGGATTGAGACGCGACCCGTTACATACACGGCATGGCACTTGGCGCATGTAACCCTCTATTTGTTGGCGAGCCGCATCGCTCTCGGATTCGGTGTGGCGGCGCATGAGATAAGGAATAACACCTTCAAACCTTGCTTGGTAAACGCGACTACGGTTGAACCGGTTCTTATAACGCACCTCCACTAAACCGTTGACACCTTTGGCCGTGATCAGCATTGCGTGTTGTTTTTTGGACAGCCCGTGCCAAGGAACGGAAGTTGGTATGTCATAGGTTTCACAAACCGATAGCAGCATGTTCGAGTGGTATCTGGAGCGCGTTGGTGCCCACGGCCTTATCGCGCCTTCAGCGATCGTGGCGTCAGTATCGGGAACCACAAGTTGGGGGTCAACCTCATAAACAGTACCGAGCCCATCGCAATGTCCACAAGCGCCATACGGTGAGTTGAACGAAAAGTTCCGTGGCGCCAACTCTTCAAATGACTTGCCGTCTGAGGGGCGAGAAAGGTGCTGACTAAAAACAATGGTTTCGGTTTCGTCTTCGTTGTGGCGAGGGACAATTTGCACTTCAGCTATCCCATTAGCAAGGGACAAAGCTGTTTCGAGCGAATCGGTAAGGCGGCGTTCAAGGCCCGGGCGTAACACTAATCTGTCGACCACAACTGCAATGTCGTGGGTCTCATAACGCGCCAAATCAAGGTCGTTTTGTTCGCTGAGTTCGAGCATTGTTCCGTCTACGATGGCGCGTGCGAAACCCTGCTGAGCTAAGTCTGAGAGAAGAGTTTCGTAGGTTCCTTTACGACCCCGCACAACCGGCGCAAGTACTTGAAAACGGGTTTCGGGTGGTAGTGCCAAAACCTTATCCACAATCTGTTGCGGTGTCTGGCGAACTAACTCTTCACCCGTCTCCGGATCATGCGGGATGCCGATGCGAGCATAAAGCAAACGCAGATAGTCATACACCTCAGTAACCGTGCCGACCGTGGAGCGTGGGTTGCGTGAAGCGCTTTTTTGGTCTATCGAAATAGCTGGCGAAAGCCCTTCAATAAAGTCGACATCCGGTTTGTCCATCTGCCCAAGAAACTGGCGTGCATACGCCGACAGCGATTCAACGTACCGGCGTTGGCCTTCGGCATAGATGGTATCAAACGCCAGCGAGGACTTACCTGAACCAGACAACCCCGAAAAGACAATCAGTTTGTCTCGCGGGAGATCAACGTCTATGTCCTGCAAGTTGTGTTCGCGCGCGCCCGCAATGAACAAACGATCAGCCACCCCCGCATTCTAGCAGCGTTCAAACAGGCTCCTTTCGATATGGGTGGAAGTGTGCTGCGAACTTTACAACGCTCCAGTCGCTCGAATCTACACTCGAGATGGATGCTGGCACCGCAAGATCCGCAACCTGCGTCATGTTGAGCGTCGGCGGCCGTCACCTGTGCAGAGGCTGCGTGTTCGACCATGCGGAAAACACAATATTTGCTTGACTGGTCTTGGGTGGCATCTAATGATCTAAGCGTTGGCGCGCCCGATGTTCTGCCCAATATTCCAACGCTTGATCGCGGGCCCAAGCCAAGTCCACCAAATCACCTTTTGATGCGACAACTAAATCACCTACAGCAGCGATTTCCTCACGCAGATCATCCAAGGGAACCCACCTGTCGCTCTTTACACCGTTGTGGTACGGACAAAGCGGTGCATGGTTGTAGATTTCATGCCTACCGCGCTTGGACTGCGGATCGATATGGTCAAGTTCAAAGTTGCGTGTTGTTTGGTCTATTATTTGCCGCCCTACGGAATCAGTTTTCCAGTTAGCGAAACCACAGCACCAAGCGCGCCAACCCGACAAACCGAGGAGAAAACTCAGCATCTCTTGACGCGTGAAGATGCTGGCGGCCACCTTATATTTCCGTGTTGGTAACGGCTTGACAGATTCGATACCTTCTTCAAGGCTGGTTCGTTGTGGCAACTCATGGGGGCCGAGTATCGACACTTCGGCTCGTGCGAGAGATACGCCGTCGTGTGCGATCACCCCGTCTGGAACTTCCCCGTCCACCGCATAACCAAATTTCTTGAACTGCCGCCGCAAGACCGTCATGGCTCGTGGCGAAATATCGCACGCAACCCACTGACGTGCCAAATTCTCGGCAGCAACAGGAACGTACGCGCACCCAGCGAAAGGGTCAAAAACGAGGTCTCCGGGGTTACTTGACGCGGCAATGATCCGTTCTGCTAGTGCTACCGGTTTCTGGGTCGGGTAACCGGTTCGTTCCTTAGAGACATTAATCAGCGGTTTGATGTCTTCCCAAACATCTCTCACGAACACATCGGCGTAATGCCGACCTTGTTCATCAGTTTGAGTGCTGAAAAAGGGTTTGTCATAGTAGATGCGCTCTTGGACAGCATTGTGGTCATACTTGTTTGATTTGACGTAGAATAGTAGCGTATCGTGCTTGCGAGGCCAATAACGCTTGCTGACACCACCAGTCCGATAAGACCAAATGATGTCGTTTCGGAAGTTGTCTCGCCCAAAGATCGCGTCTAGCAATAGCCGCAGATAACTGTTGGCAGTGTGATCGCAATGCAGATAAAGGGCTCCTGTCGGTTTGAGGATTCGCCTGCATTCAATCAATCTGACCGCCATATACGCCAAATAAGCTGCAGTTCCCTCATTATGGGTCCGGCGAGTCGTCTCAATTACGTTCAAAACGGCGGGCCTAGTGTCGGCAATTTCATTTATCCATTGCTCGTGCACGTCCGCTTCCCAAGACCAAATATCGCTGAATTTGGCTGTCGCTTCATCGGTGGGCCAGGTTACGTTGCGCCGCTCAGCATCAAGAGGATTTTCGATGCCCCATTCTTTCAATTTCTCAATCTCTCGTTGCTTCTCGAACTCAGTCAATGGTGGGTTGAGGCCACCAACAAAAGTCTCATTCTTGGCAAAGGGTGGATCAGTACAAATAAGATCAACGCTTGAAGTATTGAGCACCTTCAACAGTTCGTAGTTGTCAACGATGAACAGGTGACGACGCGAACGTTGACTAGTGGAATTGGAGCCAACATCAGTGGCCATAGTAATCATCCTTGTGCTGTAGATGAGCTAACCCAAGCGTAGTCTTCGCGGGAGAGATTATGCTGTTTGGCGACTTGTGGATGGGGGCCTGGGTTCGGTTGGCTGTTGGAACCAACCGAACCCCTTTTCCCTGGAGGGTGCGGGAATGCTGTTCCCGAGTCTGAAGTTTCTGTCCTAACGCCCAGATGACTTCTAACCCGCAATCAATATACTACAAAAACAAGGCAGTTGTCAACCATTAAGCAAAGAAACCGCAACAAAAAAGTAAAGAACTGGGGAAAACTTTACCACAACAAGATCGGAAGCGCATCAAAGATAACCAAATCTGTATTACGAGGAGCAGCGCAGCGTAGAGATCCTTCAAAAAATGTTACATCCGCACCAGAATGCGATCCGCAAAGCACTACCAACAGCGAACACGCTGATATGCTTGATCCGATGACTGAACAGAAAATATCCGCCCGTGACATTGAACCACCTAGCGGAAAACTAGGAGTACTCACCCCAGGGTTGGGAGCAGTCGCTTCTACCTTCATTGCAGGTGTGCTAACTGCCCGCCAAAGCGCTGCGGCACCATTGGGCTCGGTCAGCCAGATGGCACACATCCGACTCGGAACTCGTCAAGAGAACCGCAATCCGCTGATCCGAGACTTCGTGCCTTTGGCCGACCTAGACGACATCGTTTTTGGTGGCTGGGATCCAATATCAGCGAACGCTCTAGAAGCCGCTCGCACCTGCGGGGTTCTTGAAGAACGAGACTTAGCAGCCATATCAGCCGAGATGGAAGGCATCATCGCCATGGACGCGGTTTTCGACCAAAGCTGGGTCAGCCGCCTCGAAGGGGCGCGTGTCAAAACCGAAACCAACAAATGGGATCAAGCCACAGCACTCATAGCCGATATTGAAAACTTTCGCATCGCCAATGACTGCGACCGTTTGGTGATGATTTGGTGCGGTTCAACCGAAGCGTTTCAGGAACCGAGTGAGGTTCACGCCAGCATTGAAGCGTTCGAGAACGGCCTCAAAAACAACCACAACAATATTTCCCCGAGCCAAATCTACGTGTACGCCGCTTTGCAATCCGGCGTGCCGTTCGCCAACGGTGCCCCCAACCTATCCACCGACCTGCCCTGCATGATTGAGTTATCACACCGCAATCGGGTGCCTATCGCCGGTAAAGACTTCAAGACCGGTCAGACACTCATGAAAACCCTAGTAGCACCGGGTTTGAAGGCTCGAATGCTGGGGTTGCGAGGCTGGTACTCCACCAACATTTTGGGCAACCGCGATGGTGAAGTGCTTGATGCGCCGGAAAACTTTAAAACCAAAGAAGAATCGAAACTCGGTGTGCTGCACACAATCTTGCAACCCGACACCTACCCCGACCTTTACGGCAATGTCGACCATGTGGTACGGATCAACTATTACCCACCACGAGGCGACAATAAGGAAGGTTGGGATGCGATAGACATTTTCGGGTGGATGGGTTACCCGATGCAGATAAAGATTGACTTCTTGTGCCGAGACTCGATCTTGGCCGCGCCGATTGTTTTGGATTTGGCTTTGTTTATGGACTTGGCGGCAAGAGCCGGTGAGTTCGGTGTGCAAGAGTGGTTGAGTTTTTATCTCAAAGCGCCCCAATCGGCAGGCGATACACCCGCCGAACAAGACCTATTTATCCAACAAACCAAACTAAAAAACACTTTGCGCGAATGGATGGGTGAACCCCCGGTCACTCATTCCGAAGCCGGCTAAACGCAGCGCATTACCGCCCAGCTGTCTATCAACCCGTTAACCACACGTGTCTGACGCAGGTGCAAACGCATCCGTATAACATCACTAGCCACTGAGGCCCGCCAAGTTGGCTGGTGTTTTTCTCGGCGGGATGGTGTGTTGGGGTTACATGTTTGTAGTCCGTTTTGGGTGGGGAGGTTCTTGTTGTGACTGTGGGTGTGGAGCCGTGTCAGGCTGATTTGTTTAAGGGAACCGGGTTTGTGGGGGATCGTGTTGGGGAGCGATCGGTTTTTTCTTTGCTGGCGCGTGAGGGGCCTCGCTTGTTTCCTG
>JAHQYM010000041.1 GCA_024421095.1 Acidimicrobiia bacterium | reverse complement strand
TGTTGGGTTGTTTGCTGTTGACCCAACGCCTTGATTGTTCAGTGAACAAATCAACAGATGAACCCTCAGCAAGTTCTGAGAGTTGATCGTCAACTTGTTGAGGCGAAGTTTTCGCAGCCGCCCCCACCGCGACTTCAGCGTGTTCAACAGTGATCGCACCGTTAGCCAAAGACTCTGCGAGTTTCGGCATCTCCGCGAGCCCAGCAGCCGTTCGCGCGACTCGGTTAGCAGCACGTGTTGACATGCGCCCGGCTTCACGCAAAACGACTTTCGAGTTCAACCCGCCGTCGTCAAGCCCCTCAATCTCAGTCGCGCAACGTGCCTGCAACGCATGCAACGCCGCCACAACCCGCCCAGCGCCAGCAACCAAACCCTCCAACTCGCCACGCGAACGCCCAACAGTAACCACCTGCCGGGTCTGCGAAATCATAGAATCAAACATAACAACACCTTACCAACAGGGTATGACACTACACGAAACAGCTAGACGCGGCACAGTAGAACCGATGAACTCGGTAGCGCAGTGTGCCTGCAAAGCATTCAACGCGGCCACAACCCGCCCAGCGCCAGCAACCAAACCCTCCAACTCGCCACGCGAACGTCCAAAAGTAACCACCCCACGGGTCTGCGAAATCATGGAATCAAACACAACCACACCTTACCGACAAGGTGTGACATTGCATGAGACGATTAGAAGCAGCGCTGTAGATTCTATGATCTCGGTAGAACCCTGTGCCTGCGACGCATTCAACGCTGCCACCACCCGTGCAGCGCCAGCTACCAAACCCTCCAACTCGCCACGCGAAAACCCAACAGTAACCACCTGCCGGGTCTGCGAAATCATAGAATCAAACATAACCACACCTTACCAACAGGATATGACACTGCACGAAATAATTAGAAGCGGCACAGTAGAATTGATGATCTCGTTAGCGCATCGATCCTGCAAAGCATTCAACGCGGCCACAACCCGCGCAGCATCAGCAACCAAACCCTCCAACTCGCCACGCGTGAGCCCAACCGTAACCACCCCTCGGGTCTGCAAAATCATAGAATCAAACATAACAACACCGTACCGACAAGGTGTGACATTGCACGAAACGGTTAGGAATAGTACGGCCGAATCGATGATTCACCGGGTAGCAAAATTCGAGAAGGAGAGGAGGATGTTAGGAATTCGGGTGGCTCCGACACCCGCTTCGCAGAGACGACCAATGTCAATGAGGAACGTCGATGATCCTTGTCTTCCGCTCCCGAATGGCCGCCGAAAAACTAAGGTTACAAAGCATCCCGCGGCATCCCTTCAGAGGATCCGCGCGGCACCGCAGCTAACCCAGATTTTTCAGTAAGCGGTTGGCGGGGGTTGGTGGGGTTGGGTGCGGGGCGGTTGGTGGGTGTTTGGGGGCCCGTCAGGTTGGGAATGGCGGTTGGCTGGGGTGTCGCGCGAAGCTAGACGCAACCCAAGAACACGTCGAGATCACCGAAGTCACCAAACACGTCGACTTGTCGGACCAACCCAAACAAACCCGCATGATCGCCCGCCGTGAGAACCCCACCCCGCCGCACATCTGAACACACCCCCCACCGCAGCACACTCTCAACACCCCAGCCAACCCCCACCAACCGCTTACCGAAAAATCCGGGTTAAGGCCTTAGAAGGCGGGGCAGTCACGGCTGAGTGGGCGGACGGTATTTTCTCACGGGGCCGGGTAGACATATGTTTGCCCCTGCTTTGACGAGCCGTCCACACCTGCGCTGTACACCATTCACTCTCCAAACACTCAGCCGCTTTCGCTCTGGCTCCGCGGTGCCATACGGTCGTATTGTGCGCCGGCGCTACTCGTCTTGAACAACAAGAATCCTTCGCTGAGTTGTCCAGCGCTTGAAGCCGAGATGTGTAGGCGTTCCTAAGAAACGAATTTGCTGGCCTTGCTGCGTTCGACTTGATTTTGTTATGGCGTTGCTTGGTTCATCTTCTTTTGGATCTTGGCGACCCGGTTTGGTACTGGGGGGTGTGTATTCCAAAATGTACGCACCGGATACGGTTCTGAAGTGTTGGCAAGTTGAGCTTCGTGCTCCTTGTGCATTCGCTCCAAAGCGGCGATTAGGGGGGTTCCGTAACCGAGTTTTGTTGAAACTGCATCGGCGCTGTGCTCAGCGCGCCGCCCGAGGAACAACAACACCAGCGTTGCTAGTCTCACGATGGCATCCAACACCAGCAGCATCGCCCTGATAATTAGTATTGCGATCCACGCCGCCCGATGCGCGATCGAAGAAAGTTCTAGGCTCGTTAACCAAGCCACGAAATTGTGAATCAATACCGACAATGCCGCCACCCACGACACTGGCAAGATCAACCACCGTTGCAACAGAAGCATTATTGGGTGGAATCCCACGTGGTGGCCTAGTTCATGGGCTAGCACCGCTTCGAGTTGATCGTCGGGGAGTCCGTCCAGCGCACGGGTGGTGACAATCACTAGGTTCCCCCCGCCAGCGGCCGCGTTGACCCGATAGTCGTCCTCAACTCGCAATTTGTATCGACGCCGTTTGCCTTTACCAACGCGAGAAAGCACCCGTTCCCAAAGCGGCGTTAGCCGTGCCATCTCGTCTGGAGTCGGTTTCCTAGAATGACGGCTTACTATCCAAACCGAGATGAACTCTAAGCCTGGAATCAACACTAATACGAACATTGCAAAATAGACGACGAACCATAACTCAAAGGGAACTGGTAACAGTAGCGATAAAACCAAAGCGAATGGAGCCAGACATAGAAATGTGAGTGGAAGCAGAGTCAACAGAACGAGGAGCGAAGTCCAGGTCGTCCAGTCGCCGACTCTCCCCAAATCAACACGAGCTGTTCCGCTCGATTGCGGTTCTTCCTTACTGGTCATTGTGGTGCTCCATTCAAGTGCGGTTGCTGCGGGTCTCCATTATTGGCGGGGAGTAAGGACATGTGGATATCGGTCGAATCGAGTCGCGCCACCAACAAGGCCGTTTGCGGTTCGTGTGGCAAACAGTGTCTAGTCATGTCCCTGTCCCTCAAAACCATTTACCATACAGGACATAACAGAACGCGATACTCATCAAGATACTGATGGCCACTGCCATAGCGTGGTGGACTGTCAGGTCACGTTTGTTGCGGAAAAACACGCCGTAGTCTTTGATTTCGTCTACGTGAACAACTAGTGGTGTTTCTCGGTCTCGGCGGATGTCGAAAAGGTTGACACAGAAGTTGATCACTCGGCAACAACTCGTCTCGAACATAAGTGAACGTCCCGAAACACCAGATCGACAGTATAAAAACCGTGAACCCAAACCGTGTACCCGCGCGATCTGGTTTCTTGAAGCGCGCAGTGTCGCGTTCCTGATCGGGGTTGAGTTGTATAAGAATATTCACCGCAAGTATCAACGCAGCCCCCACAATCACGAGGGTCACATCGTCTGTGCCGATTCTGGAGGATCCCTCGATTGCAACCGTGGGCCCCGTCTCGGTTCACTCCACCAATGATCGCGCAGGGTTGGTTTAGAGTTTTGCTAGGCGGCGCAGCACGGTGCGGTATTGTTGAATGAAGTCGTCGGGTTCGGCTCCGTCTCCGTAGAAGACGTGCGAGTCGAACCCGTTTTTTTCGTCGAGCCGGAGTTCGTTGCGGATTTTGTTGACGGTGCTGCGTGAAACTTCGCTGCCGTCGTAACGCCATGCGACGCTGGTCTTGAGCGTCTTGGTGCGTTTGATCCCGAGCGCGCTGCGGGCATCAATGGTGCGGTGAATATTGAGTATTCCTCCTTTGTTGGCTGGTTCGTATTCGCAATCAAACTTCCGCAGGATGCGTTTCAGTTGGTGCCAAGGGATACGCCGTTCGCCTCGTTCCACACGCCGGCTGTTGTCTTTGATCCATTCGGCGATCTTGCTTACTTCGCGGTCGGCGTATTGGTCGAAGTGCAAGGGAACGAGCCCGTGTTGGGCGACACGCAATGTGAACCTAAATAGTTCATCTTCGTCGCAGGTAGCGATCACATTGTTGCGATCCAAAAACGCCAGCATGGCTACTAGCGCGGTGCGTTTGTTGCCGTTGTGAAAAGCGTGGTTATTGACAACCGAATGGAGTAGCGCGGCTGCTGCCATTTCCACGGTCGGATATTTGTAGGCGTGGCCGTGGGAGGTCTGCGGTCTAAACACTGCGGAACTCACAAGTTCGGGCGATTTCACTCCCGGTGGAGAGATCGGGTCTTCGCATTGGGCGAAGTCGTTGACAAGGGCATGGTGAATGTTGAGCAGGTCTTGTTCTTCAAGGAACGTGACATCTCTTCGGCTACCTATGTCGTGCCATTCGAACGGTGGAATTGGGGTATCGGGTGGAGCTGATCCCGGGGTTTTAGTTGCTATCGGTGCGGGCTCTATTGGCGGTTGGAATTCGAAGCGTTTACGAACGCGGCGCAGGACTCCTTTCGGTAGCGTCTTTGCATTGGGTCTTATTTGCACGCCGACCGTAGCCAGTTCTTTTGCGAACGCTTCGCGGCTCATACCGGTTCGTTTTAGCCAGTAATCGATGCGAACCTGCCTCCGAGGGTTTTCTATACCGAGCGCTGATTGGGCGGTTTTCACCTGTCGGTGGGGGATCACATCTTCAGGGTCGTTGACGTTCGTGATACCGATATCCCATAAGGTGACGAGTGCGTCGTCTAGGTCTAGGTCGGCTCGGTTCGCAAGTTCAGCCACGGTTAAGGGTCGCACAATATCATCCTCCTCCACCGCTAACTGTAGTGACTGGGTGTGACAGAGCAAATCCCCCCCACGCGCCAGCGTTGGCCATGCGGGGCAAAACGCAACGCTAGCGCCTATGGTCGCCCGGTAATGTCGATGATTCCTACGGATGGCCGCACGCCCAATCTTATTTGGGGGGCGGTACCGCGTTCGCGTCCCACACCGGTTGAAACGTATACCGGGGTGCCGTGCAGGTCGTGCAATCCTCCGGCTGCCACGTGTCTTGGCACATCCGATGCGGTGACGAGCGGGCCGATGAGCGGGAGGGCGATTTGTCCCCCGTGGGTGTGCCCCGATACCAACAGGTCGACTGGCGTGGATTCGATCAGCCGGATCTCGTCTGGCTGGTGGGCGAGCAGAATCCGCAGATCGGCTGGGCTCTCGGCCAGTTGTGCAGCTTGGAGTTGGGCGGTTCGTTCGTGGCCAAACAAGGTGATTCCAAGCACGCTGATGGTGTTGCCGTTGATTTCTAGTGTGAAATTCTGGTTGTCGAGAACTCTTGCGCTTGTCCCTTGCACAATTTTTCTGAGTCCGGCGATGCGGTCGGTGTTCCCACTAACCAACAAGACGTGGGGAGTCGTTTCGGTAAGCCTGTGGATCGCTTCGTTGAACTCAGGGACCTTTTGATCGAACTGATTCTGGTCCATCTGGTACAAATCCCCGGGAACTAGGACAAGGTCTGGTTCGGCATTGATCAGGCGGTCCAATGCACGACTCTCGTACGAACCGATCTCGGGCGTCTGCAGATCGGCGAGCACGCCTATCCTGATGTTCCCGCTTACCCCTTCGACTTCTAACTCTATATGGTCTGTTCGTAGCCAGAATGGCTCGACATGGGTGGCGTAGAGCCCGAAAGGAATGGGGACTAGGGCAAGCACGCAAAGCGCCGTGATCAACGGTGTGCGGATGCGAGCGAAAACTAAGACGATCAACCCTACGAGGGGGAATCCGACTGTCAGCATCAGGTAGATGACATGGATGCTTGTGAAGATGTCTGCTCTGGCGATGAACAGTGCACCGATATTGAACAAGAACGTCCCCCCAACCCCAACCGCCGCGACTGAGGTCACTATTTGAATGCTGCTCGAACTTCGCCGAATCAGCGAGACAGCAACGGTGCCCGCCACCGACCCGGTGACAATCGCAGCAACGATCGTGTAGTAGTTCAGAAGCATCGGCTGAGGTTATCTCGTTCAGTAGCGGTCTCAATCTCGTCATGGAAGCAGATGCTCGCGGATTACCAACCGCCACCGCTTGCGGAATCAATCGATCGGGAATTGAGGGTATTCATTGAGCAACGCAAGCAATCAATGCCAGATTCGTGGTATTAAGAAGCGCTGCTTGGTAGTTCTGTTTACTCCCAATTGAGCGAGTCGTTGAAGCCCCGCCATATCGCCTATCCGCTGCGTTGCAACCAACAATGGCGGTCGCCCCCGTACACCGAGTAAGGTAGGGGTGGTATGCTTGGCTTTGCTGGTCGCTGGATGCTTTTGTTCTTGATTTCTATCTTGCTTCTGGCGTGTGCGAGCACCGACAGTAACGACTCATCCGAGGGCTTTGTGCAAATTGACTCGCCGCTTAGGGAAGCCGTTGGGTTACCCGCATCCGTTGCAGAACAACTGATGGTACAGTCGGAATACGCGACGCGATTCGAGGAGTTCATCGCCACATGCATGCGTGAGAAAGGTTTTGAATATTATCCTCGCCCACAAACTGACAAGCAACAAATATTAGCTGCCGGTTATGGCATGCCCCAGACGAATTCGCAAAAACGCACGGTTTCGGAATATCTGACACAAATCTGTTTGGTGCCGAATCCCCTTCAGACAGAAATAGCGGATATACAAACTCCCAGAATGAAACCGAATATGACTCATACCGTGTTGCTCTGCACGGTGAAGATATTTTGAAAGCGCCCGGTTCACAAACCATAAAAAAGGGTGGATGTCAACTTACGGCAGAAAATTCGGTAGCGGCACCGGCATGGCACGACAACTTCGACTGGCTAGAAGCCGTTTTAGAAGAACTAAGTCAACGCCTTTTGTCTCATCCACGAATCCTAGAGATCGAAGAATACTGGACCACATGTATGGCAGACGCAGGCTACTCGCGTTGGCAAACCGTGGAAGAATTGGACGATTCGCTCAGCGCTGAGTTTTACGAACTCCTGCCTACGTTCTTGCCGTTCCAAGGTGTTGGGGAAAGCGATGCGCTCATCGATGCTTTAGACGAAGAATCGAGACAATCTCTTGAAGCGTTCCGTGCCAAAGAAATTGCGCTAGCAATTGCTTCGCACAATTGTTCCAAAGTGTATGAAGATGAGTATCAACAAATTAGGCTTGAACTAGAAAAGTCGATTCTGTCGTCGAATCCAATCAACTAAACGAGGGCAGTTAACCGGACCTCCAGAAAAAATCATTAGCTTTGGACTTCACCACTCCAACGGGCCGATCCGCAAACCTGAAAGCTGGTAGAATCTCGAAGGCCCGCCGAAGCGGGCCTTCGCCCAGCCGCCGAAGCAACTGGGGGAATATACCGACATACTAGACCTCTCCTGCGACAAATCGACGAGAAAATTGTAAATTTTCTAACTTCGCCCACAAAAGTGCAGAGTTTTGTTGAGCCTGCACGTAAACTTGGGGAACCGCACTTGTCGGTTGCTACTGTTTGTTTTGGCTGCCGTCTTCACAACTCTTGACTGTCGACCTCTTTGAAATCACCGCAGGTGGTAACTCTCCGCCTCGCTGGGGAACGCACCAGAACGTACATCGGCAGCGAACGCCGCAACCGCGGCCACCGACACTGTTTTCAAGTCGGCATAACGCCGCACAAACTTCGGCACAATACGATCTTCGATACCCAACAAATCGTGATACACCAACACCTGCCCATCGCAATAAGGGCCAGCGCCAATCCCAATCGTCGGAATGTCAACAGCCTCAGTAACCATCTCAGCTACACGATCGGGAACACCCTCAACAACGAGCGCATAACACCCAGCATGAGCGAGTGCCTTAGCAGCCTGCACCAACTTGCGGGCGTGTTCGCTCTCGGTTGCCTGCACTTTAAAACCACCGATCGCGTGGAATGACTGCGGAGTGAGCCCGATGTGTCCCATCACGGGTATCTCCGCTGCAAGTATCCGATCCACCATAGGCAAGCGTTTACGCCCCCCTTCCAACTTGATCGAATGTGCACCAGCACGGATCAGTCTCGCCGCATTACGAACCGTCTCCTCTGGCGAAACGTGATAACTCATCCAGGGCATGTCCGCGGCAATGTGACAGCCTGGTTTGGCGCGGGTTACGGCCGCAGTGTGGTGGCACATATCGGCAACGGTCACTTGCAACGTGTCTTCATAGCCAAGCACGACCATCGCCAAACTGTCTCCCACCAGCAAAATATCGGCACCCGCTGTGGCTGAAATGCGAGCACTCGGCGCATCATAAGCGGTGACCATAACCAACGGTACGCCACCATCTCGCACTTTCCTAGACGCAATAACCGGGGCTGTGAGCTTGCCCATGTCTGACTCCTTTCCCGTCCAGCGCACATTGGCTGCCGGCGGTAAACGCACCCTAGCACAATACCGGCACGAAGCAAAACCAAGGGTCGAGCGGAGGCCTGAACCGTTGTGCACAGCATTGTGGCTAGACTGAGCGTTAGGTGCCGACACTTAGCGCTAAGTGCCTACCTTGTCGGCAGAATCTAGTCGGGTACCGCCAAGCAAGTAGCTTTTCAGCAGATGATTCCAACCACAACGTTTGCACACCTCAACCGCATAAGCCTGAGATGTCTGCTTGCGAGCCTTCAGCCTGATCATCTCCTTTGTGGTGGTCACACAACGACCGTGGCTAGGCAGGCGAGGCCCGAACACATATGTAACCTCCACCAACTCCAACGCCTCGCAAACTGGACAGGGCGAATCTATTGACTTCCCACAAAACTCGGCGTTGCGCCGCAACTCCAGTTGGGCATCACACAACTCAGCAACACCGACTTTGCCGTCGCGCCAGGCCTGCAGCACAGTCGCACGCAGCAGGCGATAATCAATGTCTGAACTACCCGCAGCAGCCTGAGTCAGCCTCATCTTCATATCATTACATTAACGGTCTTGGGAGCATCCGTGCATGCACTACCCAAAACGGCAAGGATTAACACCATGCAAACACACGAAACCATCCAACCAGAAACAGCCATCGCGCTTCACAAAACCAGAGCACCAACAGAACGGCCGTTAGACTACGTCGACCTCGGGACGGGCACCCAAGCCAACCACGACAAGCGACTCATCGGCACCGCTGCGGGGCGCCGAATACTAGAACTCGGCTGTGGCAACGGGCACGCTGCAGTGGGGTTAGCGATGCGGGGTGCCCGAGTAACCGCAATAGATGAAGACGTTTTGCAGGTGCGCGCTGCACGCGAACTCGCAATCCAACAAGGCATCACCGTTGAGTTTCACCAAACCAAGCTCGCCGAACTGGCTTTTATGGCTGCCGAGCAAATTGACCTAGCAGTATCTGTAACCTCGCTTTGTTATGTTGAAGACCTCAACCGGGTGATCCGTCAAGTCCATCGAGTTATCAAGGTGGGTGGCCACCTCCTCGTATCGTTGCCCCACCCCGCAGCACTTTGTGCAGACCCAGACGATCCGACGCGCACCATTCACGCTTGGCGTGGCAGTGATGCGCTAGACGGCCGTTACATTCACGGTGTCGAAGCTGTGGTGTCTTCAATGTGTCGTACCAAATTCATTGTCGACAACCTGCTAGAGGTCCACGCCGAAGGTCAGTTGATGCCGTCCACCCTGCTAGTCAGAGGCCGCAAATCCTAACGTTGCAGAAGATTTATCAACGGCGGGTTGAAGCCGAATCCATGATCGCTGAAATACTGCGAACAGGTGCCAATCACGACGGGTCACTCGCTACCTAGACCGTGACATCCACCAATCGTGCAGGTGGCTGACCACCAATTCCCGATCTTGCGGGCCCTGCGTGATCCGCAACTCTCTAAGAAAAGCAAGTGCCTTGCCCAATTCGGGGCCGGGTTCAATGCTAAGCAGTTCTGCAACCTCTAGACCACCCAAAAAAGGTTGCGGATCATCAAAATCTGGCTCTCGGTGGCGCAGATCAGCGACCAACGCAACCGCATCACTAACATCTTCGAGCGGATGCCCGAATCCGATCCGCAACCCCGAAACGAACGTCAACAAATCCTCCACAGTGCGGCCCGCAGGCACGCTTTGTGCAAGTACACGAAGCTTCCGGTCAGTCAACGCAGACAAATCCTCACCCACCAAAGAACTTCCTTGCACTGCCATCCAAGCAACCTGTCTAGCCATTTGACCCGAAAATTTGAGTTTACGCAGGTTTGCCTTCTCAGCCCCCAACGAAACCAAAAAGGCAGCCCAGCGCATCGTCGCATCACTAGGCATTGCTGCCACACAACTTCCTACTCTGAGCCACGGTCCGAACCCACCAACAACTGGCACCAATAAAGCAACCCCCGTCTCGTCAAGCAAACTCAACCCGGCAGTGGGATCGTCCAACAACAACAACTTCAGTATCTCGTCACGAATGCGTTCAACCGAAACGATCGCCAAACGGTCTGCCTGATTGACCATAGCTTCCTTTAGTTCCGGTACCGCTTCAAGCTCGCAACCCGCACAAAAACGTGCTGCTCGCAACATGCGCAATGGATCCTCCGACAACGAAACCACAGGTGCGAGTGGCGTGCGCAAAACTTTGGCCCGCAAATCATGCTCCCCACGAAACGGATCAACAAGACTTGCGTCGGCCATGTTGATTGCCATTGCGTTCACCGTAAAATCACGGCGTTGCAAGTCGGCAACGATGCTGTCGCCAAAGACGACCAGCGGTTGCCGCGAATCTTCACGGTACGACTCCGCCCGATGCGTGGTGATCTCATAAGTCTGCCCATCAACCACGCAACCAACCGTGCCGAACCGCTCACCTTGAAACCATAAGTCATCCGCTAAATCCGCAAGCAAAACCTTGATCTCGTCAGGGCGAGCATCGGTAGTGGCATCAAGGTCTTGCCCGTTACCTAACCGCCCCAAGAAATTGTCTCGTACCACGCCACCCACCAAGTAGAACCCATAGCCAGCGGATAAGAACGCTTGCGCCAACGGCTCGGCTCGCTTCAACACGGCAGCAAGTTCTTTGGTGTAGTCGGGCACACAAAGACACTAGCGAACACTACCTGCACAACAACTCTCGGAACCGAGATCGTTACAACACACAACTGCACTCGGCGCTGCTTCGGTATATTCTGCAACTTACGTTTTAGCGAAGGTTCAACAAGTCATGCACATTGTGTGGTCAGCGCTCGGGAACCTGCTTGACGCTACCGCAAACTGCTTGTAGGTTTGAGGTATTCGTATTTTATTTCTGAGTCTTGTTTCTAGTTCGCTCATTGGCGCAGCGTTGTTCGTCGCGACACCGGCACACGGTGTTGCTGGATATGGCGATGTTGAAGGGGATCAATATTTCACGAACGCGGTGCAATGGATGGTCGACAACGGCATCACTACAGGAACCTCAGAGGAGTGTTTTTCGCCCGACGATCCAGTGACTAGAGGTCAAGCAGCAACTTTTCTGTGGCGGATGGAAGGCGCACCAGATGCCTTAGCACACAGTTTCATTGATGTGGCGGCTTCGTATCAGCAGATGCCAGTTTCTTGGCTTACCTCCGAGGGTTACAGAGTTGGAGGGACAAGAAGAAGATTTTTCCCTGAGAAAAAGGTGAGCAGGGGCGAGTTTGCGGCGATGCTACATCGAGTAGCAGGGCGACCAGCGAGGTCGCCGACCCATCCCTTTATCGATGTATCGGTATCGTGGCAACAGCAACCAGTCGCGTGGATGAGCAACGAGTCCATTACCACAGGTACCAGTCCCTCTACCTTCTCCCCGAACGGGTTGATCACGCGAGGGCAACTCGCCAGCTTCCTCTATCGCTACCAAGGAAGCCCAGCAGTTGAGTTAGATCCCACCAGCCGGAGATGCGGTCCACCTTTGTCGGAGGAATTGACGCTGCGGCGGGTTGGCGAGATAAGGGGAAATATCACTCCCAAGTCGGTGGTGTTCTCGGGGGTAGACCGATTCTTTGCCCAGAATATGATGTATCGGCACACAATCACCGTTTATGACCGGTCGCGGTCGTTGGTCGGGACGATCAGTGATCAGGTGGTGCTCTCAGATTTCGGCGTGGTGGGGGCGAAACCTGGTGCGGTGTATTCGGGTGCCCCAGTGGAGGCCGCATTCACGGCGGACGGCCGCTACGCCTATGTGTCGAACTACCAAATGTTTGGCCCGGGATATACACGCGCTGGCCATGATCGATGCGTTCCTGGAAATTGGGACAACAGCTTTTTATACCGCGTTGACGTTCAGTCGCTCACCATCGACCAAGTCATTGGTGTGGGGCCGGTGCCTAAGTTCGTGGCAGTCACGCCCGACGACACCAAGGTCTTAGTCACAAACTGGTGCGCTTTCAACCTCAGTGTCGTTGACACTGCAACCGCTACCGAAATTACTCGCGTACCAATCGGACGCTATCCCCGAGGCATCGCCATATCAAGCGATTCTACCAAGGCGTATGTAGCGGTGATGGGAGGAAGCGAGATCGCGATAGTGGACCTCACAGACTTGAGTGCCCCAATCTCGTGGATAACTGGAGTTGGGCTGGGTCCGAGGTCGTTGGTGCTCAGTGCAGACGACCGGTACTTATATGTTTCGCTCAACAAGGTTGGGGGCGTGACCAAAATTGACCTCCACGCCAATACCGTGGTCGGAACTGCGCTAACTGGAGCGGGTGCGCGTTCGTTGACGATCAGCGATGACGGTACCGCTGTTTACGTTGTCAACTATCACGCCGACACAATCAGCAAGGTGCGCACCTCCGACATGGTCGAGTTGCAAAAGATCGCCACGCCCGATCGCCCCATCGGCATCAGCTACGACCCCGAATCCAAAAGAGTGTGGGTAGCCACATATCGCGGCACCATACAGGTCTACGAAGACGCACCCGCATAATTTATTGCTAGCGCTGCTGCCGAACGACACCGGCATCGCTGAGCAAGCGATCCACATCCTCCCTACCAGCAAGCAAGTGTTCCATCAACTCGCTACCGCAACGTGAAATGCCCCGAATTCGTCAACCGTTCCGCAAACTTCCGGGCAATATCCGATAACCTCAGGCGCATGAAACACATCATCGACATCAAATACTGTGTTCCTTGAGACTATTCAAGCTACGCCGTGAGCGCAGCCAAAGACCTTCTCTCGAACTACCAACACATCATTGAAAGTTTGACGTTGACCACGGGCTCTAAAGGTGTGTTCGATGTCACCGTTAACGGCGAACTCATCTACTCCAAAGACCAGACCGGACGCCACGACCAACCCGGGGAAGTCCTCGCACTCTTTGAGAGCGCCGTGGGCGACGTGCGCCGCTACGGTCAGGGTTGACAAGGAACACCGACCCGCATGACCCAGACGAGTTTCGCGCCAACGGACACGCACTCGTTGACTGGATCGTCGACTATTTCGCCGGTATTGAACAGCGCCCGGTCGTTGAACGCGGACGGTAGCGTCTACCTGCTGGGTTCGGTGATTGACCAACGGGCGTTCATTAGGGTGTCCATCGGTTCCATGTCCACCGCCGACCGCAATGTCGTAGCCCTTCAAGAGCGTATCAAGTCCGCATTGGCAACGCCCGCAAACCAAAAATCCCCTACATTGCCTTGAAGTGAAATGAGACTTTCGGGCCTTCAATGATCACGGTATCGGTTGGGTATGGCCCAGCTAGTGCAACGTAGTGAGCGTGTAACCGCCAAAGCGATTGCCATCGCTCTGATTGAGGTGACAAGTACTCTATCGGAAGGCCAAGTTGGCTTGCTTGATGATGCCCGATTGTTGCCGAATGCATTGCATGACTCTGCAACTGTTGGACAATGCGTTTAGAGCAATCTAAACTCGGTGGGTTACGTCTAAGTTGAAGTAGTTCTGGAACGAGTTCTTCCGTGCGCCGGATCGAAGCCTTAGCAGTCTGGTAAATTACCGCATCAATGTCAGCTAGAAGGGTGGCGTATAGTTCGAACGCTTGTGGGTTGGTTTTCGTGCGTTCATCCAAGTCGTTTACGATGGCGACGACTTCCTTGGCTGGGAAGTACTGATGCCGCTGTTCCAACAGTACTTGCGGGTCGATTGGTCCAAGCGCCGAGGTGTCGCTCATGACTATCTTCTCGGCTGCCAAAGACAGCAATGTTGCTGCTGATGCAGCTAAATCGGCAACGATGATACTAAAGTCGTCTCGCTCACTATGGCACATAGAGGCCATCCTCAACGATGTCTCACCGTCACCGCCGATTGATGTGAGCATCAGATCAAGCGGAGCTTCTTGGTGTACATCACCGACCGCATCTGCGAGAGGGGTGATTACCGCTGGTGTAATTGGCCCGTGTACAACTACTAGAGAACGGTTGTTCTCAACTTCATACTTACGAATCTCCGCCTGTCGTTCTTAGCGTCTTGCGTTGAGAGCGCGGAAATAAGGACTCTGCGGAGGTGGTGTTCGCGCCTCAGAGGACACGTAGGCGTTCCATCTCAAGTAGCTGCGAGTCGCCAAATTGCAACTTGGATTCTTGTGGCTTGTAATTTGCGTAACGTTCTTCGACGCGAGCCGCGGCGTTTTCGCGGAGTTGGCGCGCTCGGGCGACCCGCTCATGGAGAGCGCGATCGTTGGAGCGCTCCTTCGGTAGGAATGGCAGTTCGTTGGTCATCTGTTGCTCCTTTTGGTGAAATCTAAAGTACTCAAAGCGTACAACGCGAGTGTGACAATTGAACTCGCGGTCAGGCAGTCGTCGCTTCTGCGCCTTGGGGTTACTGTGGAGATTTGGGATTCTGGGCAGAAAAATGGGCTTTGTGCATTCGGTTTTGGCTTAACGCACGTCGTATAGCTTAACGCACGTCGTATAACAGTGCAATATGTTTGTGTTAATGTTTGCGTTACAGCTGCTGTGTAGGTTCTTCAACGGGTTGCTCGGTTGGATCTTCACGTGTCTCTGCCGGGGGTACGGGTGCAAGATAACCTACGATCAGCAACAGCACACCGACACCTAGGAAAGATACCACGCGGCTGACCGCGGTGAGGTTGCTCAAATCCACAAGGAACAATTTGACGACCACCAGAGCCATAAATGAGGCACCCGCCACCCACACCACACGGTGACGTAAACGCACACCAGCGACCATTCCCCCCAAACCCACCACCGCCCAAATCACCGACAACGAAGCCTGAAGCGTGGTTGAAGCCGCCAACGCTTCCAAATCCCAGGGAATGTCCTGCCAATGATGCACACTGCGCGCCGCTTCCATCGTCACTGCGACAACACCAGCGACAGCCAAAGCCGGCACCCAAGACACGGTCAATAACTTCGCAAACAAATGATCCTCCGTCTCCAAAGCAGCGCACAACCGTTTCCATAACAAACCGACCGCCACCAAAGCTGCAAGCAACACGCCAAGCGGATTCAACACCGGCAAGAAGGGCAACGGGGAAGGATCAGCAGCAGAAGACAGATAATTAGCTGAGACGAGGACCGTCAACGATATAAGCACTGGAGCGGTGTAGTTCAAAAGATAGCCCCGCCAATGAACTGCCACCGGCCAAACTTGCAGATTCTGAGCAAACAAAGTTCCCGCCACAAGCAACAACACGGCACCAAGCGTGGCCACGGTCGGCCACACGTCACTCGCAAAGCGATCGACCAACCAAAAGGCTTCAACTCCGACTAGCACGGCCACCAGCCAGTAAGCACCAGCATGCAACGCCGTCACCATTCGCTTGAATTCGCTCTCCCGCAGACGCAGGAACCCGCAGTGGGCCACCAACGCCAGCGGCCAAGCCGCCCAACCATACGAACCGAAAGGATGGGATTGGTTGCCCAGCGAAATGAACAAAAACACCACCATCACGGGAAGAATCCCAAGCCCCAAGGTGTTGAGCTGCGGCCACTGCAACCGCCGAGACAACAAGAACGGTGCGCTGAACGAAGCTACGAGGAAAGCTAAGGAAGCCGACAACCCCTCGATCCCCAATTGGAAACCGGTCTCTAAGAGCCCTCCAAGAACCCACCAGAATGTTCCCCAACCCAACGCCAGCGCACATACAACCTTCTCCATATCGGAACGGTTCACGTTGCTGTATAACCTCTGATCCAATCCCGCTGCGGGTAACGCCCCATCTGCTGCCGGTAACGCCCCTGCCGCCCCTGCTGCTGCCGCACGGTCGTTGCGGCGATACAACTGATAAGCCGACACCAACCCAGCGGCAGCGAGCACCACAGCACCCAAGAAATACTCATTGACGATCGGCAACGTGTCCTCAAGATACAAACTCAGCACTTCAGATTCCAGATCCAGCGAAGTCATCGCATTCAAATGCAACATGAACGACAACCCGCCTAGTATCTGCAGCGCAACACCGCCGTCGATCGCCAAGATCCGCCTGCTACGACAACCGAACCACACCAGAACAACACCTTGAATAGCCCAAACCGTAGACGTGAAGTGGGCGTTGAGAGCGAACGGAACAGCGAGAACCAGAAAAACTGCCGCCAAGACGGTGTAGGTGCCAGCCAATAGGCTCTGCTCACGGTGCAGTCGGCGGGCGACCAGAATAAACGCGCCCTGCACGACAGCCAGCGCCAGCGCACTAAACGCCAGACCGTACTCGGTGTGGCCGATCGCCAAGTACTGTAACCCGAACCCGAAGAACGGCGTGCCGAAAACCAGCGGAGCGGTCCACGGATCCTCAATGTCGGGAACTTCTCGGACCGCGAAGAGTAGCGGTATCGCCATATACAGCAGGATGAGGACAGCAATCAACGGCTGCGTTGAGCCCCAGTCGTCAGTTGAGTAGCGGTCGGCGAGCCAGAAGGCCGAGATTCCGAAGGTGAACCCCAGCCCCAAGAGATTGAGTTCAGGCCAGACTTTGAACCAGGCAACACCCACGATCGCAGCACTCAGCACCGCATAGAAACCAAAAAGCGCCAGGTGGTCTTCAGGTTGGGTGTACACCAGAACTGGCGCGAGGAAGCCACCAATGATTCCGAGGACCGCTAAGGAGCGTGCGTCCTGCAACACCGCGAGGACACCCGCACCGACCGTGATTACGATGACGGCTGCACCTCCCGCCGCTGCGCCCAAAACATCGTAAACTGCGAAGGCTGCGAAAGTGGTCAGATAAAGGGAAGCAATCCCGCCACCCTGGAGGCTAAGGCCGTAAACCGCGTGCGTGGTTCGCAACCGCCAGCCGATTGCTAGTAGCGCCAACCCGAACAGTGCTACGGCTATCAATCCCATTTCAACGGTGAGCGTGATGAACCCTCTCGTGTTGGCTTCCTGAATCAGGAAACCGAGCCCGACTAGCGACACCAACACCCCAACCTTGACCGGCAAATTGCCGGTAGTGACCCAAGAGGTTAGCGTGCTAGCGAACGTTTTGGGTGAATCGGCGACCGGCGTGGCCTGCACGTTTTGGCGGTAGCTGCGTTGGAAACTGGGATCGTCAAAGATGCTTTGAGAAGCAAATGCGGGCGTTGCTGCGGACGAGGCATCTACTGGTGAGGCATCTGCGGGTGTTGCTACTGACGAAGCAACTGCGGACGTGGTAGCTACTGGCGAGGCATCTACTGGCGGGGTAGTTGTTGGTGGGGGAGTTGCGGATGTGGCATCTGCTGGCGAGTCACCTGCGGGTGTGGCTGCTGACGTGGTAGCTACTGGCGAGGCATCTAATGGAAGGGGAGTCGCGTGGGCAACGGTAGGTG
>JAHQYM010000203.1 GCA_024421095.1 Acidimicrobiia bacterium | reverse complement strand
ACTTCTTGGTGCGGCCGCATCTGGAACTCGTCGAGCGGTTCAGTGCCCTCCAAGCATGGGAGACGATTTCGCTCACGGACCTCGCGGCGCTGGCCGACCGAGTCGCCAAACTGCCCGACCAGTTTGACGCCGACAACAATGCCGACAACGAGGATGGCAAACGCTTCGACATAGTGATGTTGAACGCGCAGTTGGGCCTGTTGCGGCACACGCCGTTCGAGCGCCAGCGCACCCGAATTATCGGTGTCGCCTCGGCCCTTGAGGACCTCGGCACGAAGATTCCATCAGTAGCCCAGCAGCAACAACTGATCGCGGACATCCAGACCGACGAATGGTGGGCCGATGTGACGTACCCGATGATCGAGGATGCCCGCAAACGGCTCCGCGGCCTCGTCCATCTCATAAAGCACACCAGCAACAACGTTCTCTACAGCGACTTCACCGACGAACTCGGCCAATCCACCGAGATCGAATTGCCCGGCACCGGCGGGTCGGTCCCGAGCATCGAGTTCGCACAGTTCCGCAAGAAGGCACAACACTTCCTGAAAGAGCACCTCGCCGAGGGAGTGGTGACCAAGGTCCGCAGTGGCGAGCCGCTCACCACCTCCGACATCGAGGAACTGCAGCGAATTCTGGTTGCTGCCGATATCGGCGACACCGATACATTCGCCGCGGCCTCGGCGCGTGCGGGGAACTTCGGGTTGTTCATTCGCAGCCTCGTCGGACTCGACCGCACCGCCGCGGTGCGAGCGTTCGCCAAGTTCCTCGACGGCAAGCGCTACAACCACAACCAGATCCGTTTCGTCACAATGGTGATCGATTACCTCACCGAGCACGGCAGCATCGAAGCTGGCCGCATCTACAACTCACCTTTCACCGCGCTCGCCCCCGAAGGACCCGAAGCCATCCTGCTCGACGAAGCCGACGAATTCTTCGAAATTGTCAAACATTTCCACGAAAGTGCGTACACCTGACCGGAGAGCGTACACCTGACCAGACAGCGATATTACGACCGCGAGACAGCGCGCCAGTTATCGGTCATTCAAATCACAGCCACCCGGCCATGGATCATGGCGACCCACCAAAACTGAGGCTCAACTCAAAGACCCAACACTTGAAGGGATGCCCCCTCGCGGTGCTGCGTAAACGTTAGTGGCCTGCAATTGCGACAAGGGGCTTGGGCGGGAAGAAGAGCCCGTCATCCCGCCCACGCTGGCCTAACGGATCGGACAACTCGATGCTGACTGAGGTCGACGGGATGCCCGGGCAAGTAGCAAACCCGCCAACGGGGATGACAGCAAACGCCACCAGTACCGCTAAGTCGGTCTGGTTACCCTGGGTCCCTGAGCGCGTCGCCCATCTCGCGGTTGTTGGCGCATCCTCGATCGGTGACCAGGAGGTCGATGGTCGTGTCGGCGGCGCTGGGCATCGATTCGGGGTTGAGGCGGACCTAGACCCGGGCGAGCCCGGTTGGAAGCAGGACAGCCGGTTCGCACGGGCCAGTGGTCGAGACTGGGCCCTCCAGCAACAACTACCGAACCCGAACACTCCTCTACGCGAACAAACCCAACTGGAACGTCTTCAACAAACGCACTCCGACCCGAAAAGCGAAGCGCCAGGTTTCTTGCCGCTCCATTTGTTGACGGGTGTGTTGCGTGTAAAACAGTTGCATCTCGGTCTCGTCTGGGTAGTCAGACTTTCGTGGGTTGCGGGTTGGAGTGTTGCGACTACCAAGTCGGTGTAGTGGTCGACTAGTTCCGCCGCGTATCCGTCGCGCCCGGGTTCCGTCGCTGCGACGGCGGCGGTGGAACGCGCACACCTCCTCAAGCGCGAAGAGCTGTCGAACCTTTTTGGGGTTGCGTTGTGGCGTGGGTGGTGTTACTGTGTGTCCAACGATTTTTTGGTCTGCGAAACTGACCCTTATTGAAAGGAATAAGCGTTTATGTCTGTCACCCGTCAACAGAAAACCCTGAGGCGGCAACCACCGAGTCCACCACGCGATGTTCATGGCAGCCTCAGCTGTGGCCTGCGTTGTCGGTTAACGCTGCGGCATCGTCTTAGCGATGCTCAAAACCCGAATCCTCTGCCAGTCAACGCAACACCAAAAATTGTCTCGAACCGTGTTGACACCACGAAAGGAACAACATCCCCCCCCCCAGTTTGTAGTTAGCCCGCTCAAACGGCGTAACAAACGCCGGTCGGTGTTGTTGGGGTGTTTTGCGGTTGTTGCGTTGCTGGCAACGGCATCGCCGGCGGGGGCGGTGGCCGGGTACGGCGACGTCGCCGACGGCCAGTATTACACCGAACCGGTGCAATGGTCAGTCGACAATAACATCACCGGGATCGACGGGAACGTTTTTGCGCCGGACGCGGTCGTCACCCGCGGTGAAGCCTCGGTTTATATGTGGAACATGCAAAACCAGCCAACCGCACCAGCTCACAGATTCGAAGATGTCACCGTCGAAAACCAGAAC
>JAHQYM010000040.1 GCA_024421095.1 Acidimicrobiia bacterium | reverse complement strand
AACTCAACGTCATCATGCCAACACCGCAAAACCACCAAAGCCGATATCAAATCCTGTTGACACTTGTTGGGTGCCAACCGACCAACAAACAACAACGTCACCTTCGACCCCGACCCGAACGAACTTGGAACATCACCCGAAGGCAACACCGAATCATCAACTAGCACCGGAGCGACCTCAACCCAACCCACGCCAGCGGCACGAAGATCACGGGCATTGAACTCCGAATCGGCGATGCCCAAACGCGCCCGGGCACATAGACTAGCAAGCTGTCGGCGCCCGTGGTCAAGCTCAGTACCGACATGGGGTTCCCACGGATAGAAAAACTCCGACGGGGTCATGTTGTGATAGTTCACCACCAGTGGTTCTGGCCGTTCTAGGAGATAGTCAGCGACCGGCGTGCCCGTTGAAGCCTGGTAGATTATCCAGTCCGCTGGAGCGTCCTCTGCGTGGTGCCGATAATGAGTGGCCCAATCCTTCGATTCTGGATTCACATGCGCCGCATAGATTGTGGTTACCGCGCCGAGTTCGCGAAGCAGTCGGTCGAGCGCCAAGGTGTGATGACCGACCGCGTCTCTCCCGCTGAGTACCGCCGTGAATTGGTGTACTACAGGCCCCTCAATCACGCGGTCCGCGCCAAGACTAACGCCGCGACCCGTGAGCCGCTGACCTCAACGGTTTCGACAGTACAACCCCGTTGCTTCAACAGATGAGCCCAAGTCTGCGACGATAGGCCCTTGCCAGCCAAGAGATCCGCCTCTATTCCTTGCCGGGCAGCGGGCTCAGCTACAGCGACAAGGATCGCTCCAGCGGGAACCACACAGCGCAACGCCTCGTCGATCAACGAGAGCGAATCAACAATGCCCTGGCGCTCTACAAAACGAGTCAGCACCACAGCTCCCAATGTCGAGTCTGCAAAATCTTCAAAATGCTTCAATGCCGACCCGACCCTCAGATCAAGTCCCAGGTTGATACCAGTCATTATTGAGGGGCCCATTTCGTCGACACCATGCGCCACCACACCCGCTTCCATAAGGGCTGCAACGATGGCTCCACCGCCGCACGACACCACCGCTACTGGTTTATCGACAAAGCGAAGGCTATGGGAGACAACTCTGCACAACTCTGCGTCGGCCTCAGGAACCGGATCAACGAACTCGTTGACGATTTCAAACATTTGACTATCGCGCTCCAAGCAAGAAAGGCGTTGGTCCATTAAACGCAACAGGCGACCCTGGAAATGGTGAAGGGCGTTGAGTTGGTCTACAACGAAACGCATATACCAGCGAGTGAGCTTACGGATCACGCGCTTTAGATGACTCTCTCCAAAGTGTTGACCGGTGGGTGCGTGAACATCAACCAATGAAAGTTGTTCAACACGATCAAGCAAATGCTGTTGAGTGGAACCTGCGGAGTTTGGAGCGATCCCCTTCCATGTCTTCTCAATCTCTTTCTCGAGAAGCTCAAGATCAGGGTCGCGGTGTCGAAGTTCTCGCGCTTCGGCTTCGATCTCTGTCTGAATGCGGTTGACATATTCACGCGCATCTAGTTCTTCATTCAGCATGCGCTCAGCCTAGCGTTCTCGTGCTTCCCCACGTTTTGGGCGTATCCGGACCGGCAGGAGTGACACATTTCGTCTAGCACGCGTGCAGTCTAGCAGGTTTAGGCTCTGAGTGGGTCACCCCACGGCTATGGCAAACCCAACCGATCCCAAGCAGACCAACTGCCAACGCGATACCTAATCCTGCCAACAACACACTGATTCCAAGATGGCTTGGACGGAATCTCAAGGTGATCGAGTGTTCACCTTTGGGAACGCCGACCCCTATGAATGTGGCGTCCGCTGTGACGATCTCGGTGTCTCGACCGTCGACTGTTGCGGACCAGCCCGGATAGTTGGACACCGAAATCACCACCACTGCAGCCCGGTCCGCGCGAACCACGGTGTCGACGCGGTCCCTGCCAACAGAGAGGCTCACGACTTCAAGGTCCGCGTTCTGCGCCGGGACTGAGGCTAGTCCCAGATCAGAGTCAACCACCGCTGACCGGTCGCCGACCTCACGCGCTGCGACCGCCTCCGCCGCGGTTTGCGGATCGGCCTCAACCACTGTTGCGTCGGCGAGCCGGACGAAAGCCGCTTCGGGGCGCTCTATCAGCAGGACATCGCCGGTCCGAGCGAGACGGAACTCGTCGTCCCCGGCCACCATGCCCGCAGTCAACTCGCCGGATTCGTCCACTCCGACGAGCAGTACACCCTTCGGTGAAGGTGACGTGACCTCTACCGACACCGGCGTGCCGAAAGGGAGGTCTTCCCCTGGAAATGCGAACGACTCCAAAACCGTGCTCTGAGGCGCTACAGACCGGCTCTGGTTGCTGCTTCGTCCTCCGGCTTCGATACGGATGTCGAGCACACCACCAGTATGTGACACCACTTCAACCAGAACCGCTCGCAGTCCCTCGGTAGGAGACGACAATGTGGTTTTGACAGGCCCTACGGACGGATCGAATCCCTCAGTAGCGGGTGTCGCTTCAATCAGAGTGCCGGGAGGTCGACTGTTGGGGAACTGCGCCCACACCCCGATAGCCATCGCGTCCCAGACCGGTGAGGCAATATCCGCATCGAAGGGAATGTAGGGCCAGGTCACCGAGCCCCGCACCTGTCCGAGGGTGATCGCGGCGGGAACCTCCGCTCGCAGCAGTGCGTTGTAGCCCGGGGACTTTAACAAATCCCCCCGCGCATCGTCGATGTCGAACAACGCAGTCGTCGAAGGGAAAAAAGTCCAACCCTCACCGCCGAGCCGCTCACCGGGTTCGAGCAGTTCCTTGACCTGGGCGTGAGCTGGTGTCGCCGTGAGCTGTTCGGCCGGTTCGACGATCGTCGGTACGGGCATGGCAAAACTCAAGAGTTCAAAGCCAACGACGGCCACGAACGCCCAACCAACCGCCGCGGAGGTCAACCAGCCGCGAAGCCTGGCCAGGATCAAGACGGTCACCGCGAGCGCACACAACGCCGGTACGACCGAAACCGACAACACCGCGCGCAGCACATCGTGGGCCTGGGCCGCGTCCAACCAGTCACCCAGAAACGGCACGAAGGCCAGAATCCCCACCACGCCGACCGCCGAAGACACAACGATCCCCCGCCGAAGCGACCATCGCGAAGCGACCGAGGACTGTCGCACGATCTGTTCCACACCGAAGGCCGCAACAAGGGCGACCCCTAGGTTCCACAGGATCTTGCCTCTGGTCATCGCCCCGCTCGCGGCACCCGTCAACTCCCGGACCGGAACCGAGAGTGGGCCGCCGATGTAGGCGACCAACAGACCCGATGCCCCGATCACAGCGAACGCAGCCACCGCCGAGCGTTGCCGCCGATCACCGCCCGCAAGGCCCGTGACCATCCCGACAACTCCAAGCATCAACACCGAAGCCCCGACATAAGCATTGTGTTCGGTCCAGTTGACTTCACCGAACCAGCCTGGGCCGAACGCCCCGTGCCCCCAGATCGCGGGTGCCACCGCGGTGAGCAGGTATTTGACTCCCGCGGAGGAATCGACGTTCCCCATTCGGTAACTCGTGTCGCTCCAGTCGAGGTACTGTACGAACCCGATCAGATGTGGCGATGCCAATAACGCAGCCAACAGCACGGCCGCTGACCCGCAGAGTGCCAGCGACCTCAAATCAGCAGTGCGCCTGCCTTCAGCGGTCCGCAACTCGGCACAAAGTCGAAACGCCGCATAAATTGCGCCTGCCAACAGCATATATATCGTGACCTGTGGGAAGTTCGACCAGACCATGGCGGCCACCACAACTCCCAGCGGGACTGCCCGCCACAACTTCGGGTCACGTAGCAGTCTCTCCAGCGCCCACAACAGCCCTGGTGCCAACGCTGCGACCGAGGACTGCGGCCAGTTCAACCAACCCACTATGAATCCACAGAACGCGAAGGCGATTCCGCTCACCAGAGCAGAAACTCGCAGCAAGCCCAGCGACCTTACGAACCCGTATACCAAACCGATCGCGGTAAGAGCGCGAACCGCCGCGACCAGTCCAGGTGCGAACCATCCTGGTGCGAACAAGTAACCCAGATTAAAGACCGGCAGTCCGCCCTTCATCGTGGGTTGACCGCCGGCGAGGTCGGGATTCCACCAGCCGACCTCACCGGATCGTACCTCGTCAGCCAGCGGAGCCCAATGAGAGTGGATATTGATCGGATCCGTTGAACCCGTCTCCAAAGAGAAATCCTCTGACTGGTAGAAGTCGAACGGTGCCGCGTAGTTGTAGACGAAATCGCCGGCGATGAGGCTTCCACCCCCGAAAAGCGCTGGCCAGAATGCAAAAAGAACCACACCGACAGCAACTAGAGCAGGCAGTCGTGAAGCCGAGAAGACCTTAACCATCGCCGGGTATGCTATCCTCGCCAACACCCATGCGCTTTCTTCATGTCGTTTCTTCGCCTGCCGATACCTCATCATGTGACCAAGACTGCGACGGTGTTGCCATCCACCTTGACGGAGCGGGACAGTTCAACGAAACAGCCGAACGCGCCATACTTGATGCGTTCGCACAACGACCCGATGCCGATGCCGTCTATGGCGACATCGAAATTGGCGGCACCGTACGACGCCGAGCCGCGTGGTCACCGACGCGGCTACTCGCAGAACCCAACGCCTGTGCGCCTCTGGCGGTGCGCTGCAAAACCCTTGCTGAGCTTGGCTGCGGCATCATAGACCCGGCGCTGCCATTGCGATTGGCGCAAGCCGGTTCTGTGGTACTGCATGTTCCTGCGGTCTTGAGCAAGCATTCTCAAGAAGTGCCCGGTGCCGATTCGGCTGCGGTCAACACCCACCTAGAAGAGATAGGGATCGCAGCCACCGTTGCCGAAGGCGACCCGGCGGGTCGGTTCCGCCTAGTGCCCGAACCGTCTCACCAACCTAGTGTCTCGATAATCATCCCTACCGCTGGGAAAGCTCTTAACGAGCATGACGGTTCCGAACTAGCGGTGGAGCGGTGCTTGACGAGCATCGCTGCGGATGCCCGGAGGAACCTCGAAGTGGTTCTGCTCGTGGGCGAGGAATACCAAGGCGACCCGGAACAGATCGCCGACGCGGGCTTGGCGGTACGACTGGAGCGCCGCCCACCCGGACCATTCAACTTTTCGGCGGCTTGCAATCAGGGCATTCTCGCCGCACGCAACGAACTGGTGCTCCTGCTGAACGACGACACAGAGGTCGACACCGGTGCCATCGATGCCATGGCCGTCCATCTCGGCGACCCGTCCATCGGTGCCGTCGGTGCTCTGCTGCGATACCCTGACCATTCGATCCAGCACGCGGGGATGATCATAGACGACGCTCATCCCCTGCACCCGTTCGTGGGCTGGTCAGTGGAGGACTCCCAACGATTCGGTGGCACAGTCGCCCGTGATGTGATCGCTGTCACTGGTGCTTGCTTTATGTCGCGCCGGTCACTGTTGCTGTCACTCGGCGCATTCTCCATCGACTTTCCCTGGTCTTTCAACGATGTCGATCTGTGTCTCAAGATCCGTCGGTCGGGTCGCCGCGTGATCGTCGAACCCAATGCGTCGCTGGAGCATCGCGAGTCCTTCACCCGCGAGCCGCGCATCTTCGAGTGGGAATGGAATCGCTGGATTTCTCGCTGGGGAGAGGTGACCGATCCCTGGTACCACCCTGTCTACCACCGTCCCGACGATCCCGAGCGACTCCAACTTAACGCCAACCATCTCGAACCGGCCGAACCGGTCGATCAATACGAACCTCGCGGTACGGCGATCACGCCTCGCGTCCATCACGCCCGTTTGGCCGCGAAACCCGAATCGCCAGTACCGCAGAACGGAGACGAATCGATCAAGCGGAGGGGATCCGCCTAGAGTATCAACATGCCACAAGAATCTTCGACCGCGGCGAGCCCCGACCCTATCGACAATACTGACCCCAGAGATCTTCGCATGGAGATCCTCAGACTACGCGACCATTCTCTCGGCCTTGTTAGCCACGCAGAAGTGCTCGCTGACCGGGTCGTCGAACTCGAAACCCAAAATAACGAACTGCACGAAGCTTTCACCAACATCAGCCGAACTGCCCAGCGAACCATCGACGAACTGACCCAGACCAACACCGCACTGACCCAGACCAACACCGCACTGACCCAGACCAACACTGAATTGACCCAGACCAACACTGAACTGAACGAGGTCAATCAGGCGCTGCGGGTCGAGTTGAACCGCAGTCCGCTAATTCGGATAGCCCGTGGCGTCGCCCGACGTTTCAAGCTGGTGCAGTAGTCACCGTCAAGTGAACCACCAACACTGCCTTGTGGCGAATGGAGCAGTGCCGTTTCTTAGGGTTCAAAACCGCTCCGTGGCGAGTAACGGCACCTTACCCTAAGTTACCCCAACCGCGGTGCGAATGACGCAAGCGCGGACGCTTTGTCTAGGCGGTATCCCCATAAACTTGAAGCGATGCAAGAAGGTGGCTAGTTCACCACGGGTAACCAGGGAATTTGGCGAGAAAGTGTCTGGAGACGTGCCTTGTGTGATGCCTGATGTGGCCAACCACGCCACCGGTTTTTGTTGCCACGGGGACGTGACATCTCTAAACGGATGTTTTGAAGCTTCAGGCTGGCCGGCACAGCGATACAGAAATGCCGCTACCTCAGCACGCGTGAGTCGGTCGTCTGCTGCGAAAAATGATCCAGAACTAGTGGTTTTCCCGGTAGTTATGCCGCTTGCATACATCCACGCAACGGCATCGTTCAGTTCGCGACCCGATACGTCGCTGAACGGGTGAGGCGCCGCTGTCGGCGAATCTTCCACGCGCCACATATACAACGCCGTCTCTCCGCGCGTAGCAGGCGTGTTGGGGCTGGCACTTGGCGCAGAACCGAGATCTATAATATTCGTTTCAACCAACCACTGAATCGGACGCGTATAAAAACGAACTTGACCAGCGGATCTAGATATTGAGGCGGTACCAAGCCGGTCTGGGCCATGGCGAAACATCGGCCATGCGTCGTGCGAGTACGCCGATGGAAGCTTGAACGCAGCGAAAACTGTCTCGCCTCGCCACACATCGTTGCCCCAATAGACAATGTGACGCTCGCCGTTGAACGTGCCCACTGCAGGAACCGATTCATGGTATGTTTCAAAAGCCATACGATCCTCCCACCATAGGTGGTCCTCAAGCCCCGACCCATTCCGTCCATCAAGCAGGGCAATACCCTTGGATGTGCCGATCGCGACATCCTGATCTGAGTCGCCGTCCAAGTCCGCGATGACAGCCGAGCTTCTTATGATCTCGCCGTCGCCAATGTGTGCAAACTGTGGAATTGTGCTCCACTGCAAACTGCCGTCGCCGTTCCACGCGTAGACGTTCCTGTCATCAGAACCGACCACAACCTCAAGTTCGCCGTCGCCGTCCACATCACCCACCGAAGGAGAAGACCAGACCGTGCCCGAAGCCCTGACAGGCCAGCCCGGCACATCCGAACCGTCGTCGAGATGAAAAGCCCACACCTTTGTGTTGTCGAGACCGTTGCCCGGTCGGCAGAGTGGATTCCTTCTCCTGTTGCACTGGATGAACCAGTTGTCGCCCGACCCCACGACAGCTTCATACCGACCATCGCCGTTGATATCAGCAATCGCGGGCGAGGAATGGATCACCTCACCAGTCTTCCGTAGCCACATGGTGACTGGCGCTCCGTTGCGGTAGTCGACCGCCCGAAAAATCCCTCCGAGATGATCGATCCAGCCGCCAGGCGTGGAGTCGCCTCCGATGAATATTTCCGCGTCACCATCGTTGTCGACATCAAAGAGTGCTGGCGAAGACCAGATCGTGTCGTCGTTGTTGATCGGAAAACCCGGTAGGGGATTTCCTTTACCATCAACCGCCCAGATAAAAAAGTCGTAGCTTCCGAAGACAACGTCAACAGCCCCGTCACCATCAACATCGGCAATAGCCGGAGTAGCGAAAGTCGCTTCACACCATCCATCCAACGTGTCAGTCTGGCCATCCCAAATGTCGCCCGTATCGCGACTATGTGCGAATGACCACTCAATACTACCGTTTCGACCATCGAAGGCGATGACGCTGCCATTCTGATTTCTGGCACTCGTAGTCGCGGACCCAACACCCACGATCACCTCAAACACGCCGTCACCGTCGATATCTGCGACAGCGGGACTCGATTCGATCGCCGACGGCCAGTTCTGTGTCGCGCAATTCTCTTGGCTCGGTCCTGGTACAGCCTGCACCTCCCATCGCAATTCACCGTTCGTTTCGTACGCGCGAAGTTTGCCGTCACTATGGCCAAAAACGATCTCGTTCCGGCCATCTGAATCGATATCAGCAATCACAGGCGACGATTTCCGGTTAGAACCCGCAATTCGCGTCTCCCAAGCCTTCTCATACAACATCATACTATTAAACGAATCCCCATGATCGCCCGACACAGGCGCAGCACTCAACACAACCCCAAAAAGACAAACAGACACCGCCACTGACACAAACCGAAAAAACCCATAACTAAACCCCAAATTCATTGTTCTTCTTCGAAGAGCAGCTTTTTGCGGATGACCGGATCGTAAGCGGGGTTTACGACCCGTGGCCTCGGAATCTTGGATATTATGCACGGGGTTCCTCACTTGCGCATCGCCGACAACGAAACTAAGCAGATCATGGTAACATCCCTCGCGACTGATGCCCCCGGCAATCCACCCGAGCGAGCAATTTAGCACCATTAGAGTCCACCATTAGATTCGCACGTATCGTGTAGATTGAATTGACTAGACAGCGCACGAACAATGCGTCACTTACGTAAGGGAGCATTGATGAAGAAAACACCCCAGAAACATCTGTTGGATTTGCTGCGTTCAATGGTTGCTTTATCAATGTTGTTCGGTGTACTCGGGTTAGCGAACTCCTCCGCCCAAGTCGACACTAGCGACACCACCTGCCCGTCAGCCCCGATTGAACAACCATTCGGCGACGTTGATCCCGCCAGTTTTGCATACAACGACATCGCATGTTTGGCGGAACTCGGCATTGCTCAACCAAACGAAGCGGGTTATCGGCCAAAACACGAAGTCACCCGTGAAGAAATGGCGGCGTTCATGGCGCGCACGTATCAACAACTCACCGGGAACCCAGCAGAAATAGTCGAAACGCCTTTCACGGACGTGTCAGCGGAATCGTTCGCCGCTGACGACATCGCTCGAATATATGGGTTAGGCATCACGGGCGGCACCACACCAACAACCTACTCACCTAAAGCAGCGGTTATTCGTGCACACATGGCCCTATTTCTAGTGAGCTTTTATGAGGCGATCACTGGCGTGGCACCGCCCACAGTAGCAACTGCGTTCACTGACATAACACGCCGTCCAGCGGAGCAACAAACCGCGATAGGCCAAATCTTTGGTCTCGGCGTAACCAGTGGCAGCACACCCACCACCTTCTCGCCGCGCGCCGGAGTGTCTCGTGAACAAATGGCTTCCTTCCTCGCTCGCTTGTATCGGCAACTCTCGACCGCCGAACCCGCCGCGCCGAGGGAAGTTACGGCTGAGCCCAGCGGAGAGGCCGGTACGGAACTCACCGTCACTTGGACAACGCCAACATTTAAGGGTGGCAAGCCGATAAGCGGATACATAGTCCAGTGGAAGTCCGCCAACGAAATTTACGCAACAACTCGGCAAACCAACACTAGAGCAACAACCACCACGATTGAAAACTTGACTAAAGGCACCAACTACACGTTGAGGGTTGCTGCGGTCAGCGCAGCGGGAAGGGGGTTGTGGTCGACTGAAGTACAAGCCATCCCAGCGCAACGCCCCGGCTTGTTCACCGATTTCAGCGTCGTCCCCGGCAACACCAAACTGCAACTAACTTGGGCACCACCACCCGACGATGGCGGTAGCGCCATCACCAGTTATCTCATTCGATGGACCTCCGACCGCCAAGCAACACCACTTGAGTTAAGCATAGAAGACCCAGAAGTCCGTGCTCACACAATCACTGGTTTACGCAACGCCACACGCACCGAACCGTCAGCGTATTACGTGTGGATCGCGGCTGCAAACGCCGCCGGGCAAGGTGACCTAACCCCTGCGAACGGAGGCGTACCCATCAGCCCCACCACCGTGGCTCCGGGTCTACCAGCTGAACTTGTGGTTAACTCGTCCCCCACTTCGGGTACGGAACTAATCGCTCAATGGCGTGCCCCGCTTGATGACGGTGGTGAACGCGTCGAGCATTATCGAGTCGAACGCAACTGCGTCACCAGCGCAGGCACCACTGGTTGGGTCACTAGCAACATACCTGGCAATCCCCCAGGCCGAGTGGATGCCCCTCAAAACCCACCCCAAACATACACGCTTACTATTTCTGGGTTGGAAAACGGCAAAGCCTGCGATATCAGAGTGCGTGCGGTCAACGCCAAAAGCCACACCAATGGCCCCTGGCGTTGGGCCACAGCGAGCGCCACACCTAAGCGAGCACCGGGTCCCCCAACATTAGTGCCAACCGGGGTAGTCGCCGCTCACGAATCATTGAACGTGACTTGGCTGCCGCCTACCGATAGCGGCGGTAGCACGATCACTGGTTACGAAATAACCTACTCCTCTGGCACCGCCCAACAACTGACCGTTGCCGGCACAGTCACCTCAACCACGATCACACAACTAAGCAACGGCTTTCCCTACACCGTCTCGGTCAGAGCGTTGTCTGGCTTAGGGAAAGGCCAATCCTCGGCGCAGGTGACGGCAACGCCGAAAGCCGTACCCGCTGCCCCGCGTAACCTCAGGGTGAGTTCACCGCCAGCGGTAGACACCTCTGGCAATAGGCTAACTGTAGACCCGGAGACCCTGATCGTCAAATGGGATGCACCCGTCAACAACGGCACTAATGTTGTGCAACGCTATGTCGTGCAGTACCGAGAATCCTTTGTGCCCAGTAGTTCCGCAGCAACCAACGACGCGATACCCGCAGGCGAATGGACAAACCTCCCACCATTAACGAGCACGGCAATCAGTGATCGGACGGTTACCATCACCGCGCTCAAAGACCGCCGCAACGGCAATACCAGCGGCCGAGGCGTTTCTTTTGATGTGCGGGTGCGAGCACTGAACGATCACGACGGTGACGGTCCCGCGATCACGTCAACCCCACCTCAAGGCGGCCCTTGGGCCACGACATCAGCAACCCCGGCAACGCAACCAGCCAACGTCGCTGCCGACCGAACCACCGCTGCAACCAATATTCAAATCGAAGGTGGATATCGGTCACTCACCCTCACTTGGAACCCTCCCGACGATGGTGGTAGCACCATCTCGCATTACCTATTGAGTTACGCCGAAGGCACCGCAGGCCAATTCGGAGCCGGTATTAGAGTTGAAGCACCCGCTACCCGCTACACCATTAGCGGGCTGAAGCATGAAACCAACTATTTGGTGGTGGTTCGTGCCGTCAATATGATTGGCAGCAGTGAAGCTAGTCACCAACTCAGCGCGTCCTCCTCGGCAGTGCCCTCCGCCCCTCACACTGTTACTGCCACCGTTCCCAGAAATAACCTAGACGGGACACCCGGCAACGGCACCGAACTGATTGTCGCTTGGTCGGCCGTTACTCAAGCCAACGAGGGCTCGCCGATCAGCGGATACGAAGTCCAGTACCGCCGTTTAGCTGTGCCCGACAAACCCGTGCCGGATTCTCGATATCCAGCAAACGTTTGGCAAACTGTTGATGGCGACACCGAATCTAACGGTACAGACTTCCCACTCGCCGCGTTGTCTGCTCGAGTGCGTGGCTTAGAAAACGCTGCAAGCTACGAAATAAGAGTACGAGCTGTGACCCGTTCGGGGGCGAAAGGCGCTTCCGGCTATGCACCTGTAGTAAAAACCGCGGGCGTTCCAAACAACTTGTCAATAGTTGCGGTAAGAATTAATGACGCTCCGCCAGGCTTACCAGCAAGCACCAAGGTCGTTACTTGGCACACGATTGGGCAGGGTCTCAACGTTGCGACAAACTACCGCATACGCTGGTTCCCGTCAGAAGCTGGCGCTCCTGGTATGGCGGGTACGGCGACCGTTGCTGCCAACACCGACACCAACACTTACACAATCACGGGTTTAACTTCGGGTACTTACGCTGCAAAAGTCAGCGCATGCAACGCCATCGGTTGCACCCTTGAAGTGCTGTCATCGGCCGACACCAGCACCCAATCTGGCGGCACCTCCACTGTGCCTTAATCTGTGCCTTAATCTGTGCCTTAAGCGGTGCCCTAATCGACCGCAGCTCCGAAAGGTTGGTGCGCTACCACGACTGAGAACTTTGAACCACTGATCTCAGCATCTAAGCGAGTGCCAGCCTCCATCGCCGACCGGTCAACTACAGCAATGCCGATCCCTTTGCCTAATCGCGGGGACCATGCAGCGCTGCGCAACTCACCTAGTGGTTGACCGCTAGCACATAACCGATGCGGATGTGCCAGCGGGAGCACGGAAGCCACATCAGCAGCATCGCCGACAAAGGAAACGTTCACTAACCCTCGTTCAAGGCCACGCTCGAAACGCTGCGATAATGCCGCTTTCCCGATGAAATCATGGGCGACTTCAAGGTTGACCCAAGCACCCAAACCAGCCTCAAAAGGATCGGTGTGCATGTCGTGGTCGGCTCCGAAAGACAACAAACCGCTCTCGATCCGCTCAGCAGCGTTTGGTGCGCCCGCCCCGATGCCAAACCGAGCGCCTTTAGCCATCACCATGTCCCAAAGGGCCACACCCTTTGACCCATCGGTCAAGAACATCTCGAAACCGCCCTGTTTGCTCCACCCCGAACGACACAGAACTATTGGGATTCCGTCTAACGCCACAGACACATGGTGAAAGAAACCCAGCGAACCAACGACATCAGCACCGAAGAGGTCAACCGCGAGCTCCTCGGCCAACGGCCCTTGAAGAGCCAAAGGTGAAACGTCTGGTTCAAACACTCGCACGTTTGCTCCACGCTCTGCTGCTACCGCTTTGATCCACAACCCTAGGTCGCTATCGGCGATAGAAAACCAGAAGCGGTCTTCGCTCAACCGCAACACCACCGGGTCGTTGATTAGCATCCCGTTGTGGTCGCAGATTGGTGCGTAACGCGCTCGCCCGGGTTGCAATCCCCCGAGGTCGCGCGCGGAAACGTATGTGGCTATCTGAGCCGCGTCGGGGCCTGCTATCTCGACTTGGCGTTGCGCGGCCACATCCCACAGTGCCACACGCTCGGTGAGGCAACGGTATTCTTCGGTGAGGTCACCATATGAGATGGGCATGTACATGTGGTTGTAGATCGTGAACACGCTCGCCCCAGCGGCCACGGTCGCCTCAAAATAAGGCGATTTTCGCACACGCGAACCAAACATGATTTCAGGCATTGAAGCAGCATAGAACCCGACTTTGCGTTACTGGCAAGTGCTGAGGTAAAAACTCTTGGTTGGGCCGCATTCGGCGCTGTGTTTGCTTTAGGCTCTTAGGTGATGGGGCTTTTGATTTTGTTTGACGCGGCGAGGAGTTGGGTGTTGTGGTTGTTGCTCCTTGCTGTGCTGCTGTTGACTTTGTGGGAATGCCGTGAGCGTGGTTATCGCCTCACAGTCATGTTGTGGTGGATGAGTTTCGTGGCGCTCACCCATGCGGTCGGTTACTTGATCCTGCGGTTGGTGCGTCCACCTCGCAAAGACACGAACTGATCATCTCATGAACGACTGGTTTGAGAAGCTCAGAGAGCGGTTGACATCTCGTTCCGTGCTGTTCATCGTTGCGGGCGTGGTGGTGGTGGTGTTCATGGCGCGTGGCTGTTCGGGAGTGAACATCACCGAGCAAGAAGCGATAGCGGCCGCCACTGTAGCGTTTGAAGCTCATGACGGGTACTTTGAGCCGCAGCGAACAGAGGCGAGGGTGTTGCGCCAAGGCATTCCAACGAGGGCGGTGTGGTTCGTGTTGTTTACTGTGCCCGACCCGCAAGGATCACAAAACGACTTCTTGAACCGCGCCGAGGTGAGCGTTGATGCGGCCAGCGGCGCGGTTCTTGAAGTAAGCGTGACAAGACCGGACAGCTAAAACCGACCGCCGAAAAAATTTTTTGTCATATTTGACATCTTCGATTTTGTGTGCTAGCTTTTCGCTCGGTCTGGCCAAAGGGTCGGATTTCGTGCGACGAATGGGGGTTCGCCTATGGATACAGCGACAGTTTTTACCGAGTCCTACTATTACTTCACCGTGGCCATAATGTGGTTGCTGCATGTGGGGTTCATGACATATGAGGCTGGAGTAAGCCGCCGCAAAAACATCATGTCAACGGCGATGAAAAACATCATGACCATAGCGGTGGTAACACCGACGTTTTATTACCTTGGCTGGTGGGTTTATTTCTGCATGCAAGAAGGTTTCTTGCCAACGACCTCAGCGGACGGTAGCGCTGGTTCAGGGGCTTATTTCTGCGGTGACGGTTACGGAGTTCCTTGGGATGCCACGATGGGCCCGAACTTGGGAGACAACATCAGCGGGGTCTTTTGGGCTGCGTTCGTGTTGTTCTCTTGGACTACCGGATCAATCATGTCTGGTTCGGTCCTCGAACGTATCCGTATTTCGGCTTACCTTTGGTTGACTGCTCTAATGGGTGGGTTGGTTTGGGTCTTGGCGGCTGCTTGGGGTTGGAGTTCTGGCGGTTGGTTGTCATTCCACTTCGGTTATCACGACTTCGCGGCATCGGGTGTGGTTCATGGCATCGCTGGCATCTTCGCTTTGGGCGTGCTGTTCAATCTGGGTCCGAGAATTGGACGTTACGACAGGAACGGTGGAACTCGAGTTTTCAAACCGCATAACCTTCACCTGACCTTGATGGGATTGATGATCATCTTCACTGGGTTTTATGCTTTTTACGCAGCATGTTTGGCTATCACCGCCGACTCTGCACCCGGTTGGCTGAACATCTATTTTAACCCAGCTACCTTGTCTGCTATCACCTTTACGATCACAATGGGTTTCGCTGGCGGTTTCGCCGGCGGCTACATTTTCGCTAAGGGAGACCCATTTTGGACATTGTCCGGTGGCCTCGCTGGCGTTGTTGCGGTGTCGGCCGGTGCGGACATCTATAATCCATCGTTGGTGTTAATTTTGGCGTTCTTCTCGGCTGGACTCGCGTACAAGGTCGGCACTTGGATCGAACAAAATGCACGCATTGACGATGCCGTAGGAGCGGTTGCGGTGCATGGCGTTATGGGATTCTGGGGTGTGATGTTGGTGGGCATTTTCGCCGGCGGATACCCGACCGGGCTCGCTGGAGTAAAAACGACCTTCCTCGGCCAACTAGTAGGTGCCGCGGCGTTGTTCGCTTTGGCTTTCCTCACGGGATACGGCGCTTCATGGATTCTGAAGAAGTTGAACCTCTTGAGGGTGCCACCCGAAGTGGAGGTTGAGGGTCTGGACATGTCTGAGTTTGAAACAGACTTCTACCCAGAGTTCGGCCGTGCCGAAGAAACCATAATCAACGCTGATGGCACCGAAGAGCCATCCGCTGCTGTGCTACGAGCGGCTTACGCCGACCTCAAGTAAATCTAGAGTGTCGAGGGTGTCTGGTTCATGGTTGCAGTTGATTGCCGTTATCGCGTTCATGTATCTAGTAGTAGCAAGTGCGGGATACTGGGCGCAACGGAAGCGCAAACAAAAGCAACCAAAGAACCATACCCAAGACCTCCAGAATATAACGTCTGATACAGATAGGAGAAACAAATGAATTCTTTTCCCTACGATAGTTGGGAAGAAGCTCTTGAAGCGGGAACTGGCTATTTCACTTTTGGGCCTGGCCAGAACTTTGCCTCGGTACTGATTGCGCTTATAGCCATCGTCATCTCGGTCTATTCGATCGTGACGGTAACGAGGCGCGAAAACGATTTGTTCAACGAATCGGCAGAGCGTCTTTCGGGAAAATACAACGGTGAGGAGGGCTAACAATGGCTGGTAAACAAATTGAATTTGACGAGATGCAAACCCACGACAAAAAAGTCGAGCGAGCGGTTCTGATCGCTTCCGTGGTCTGCGTAATCTTTGTCTTGATTTGCATTCAAGTTGTTGGCGGCGCCTAACAACAGAAAAACGAGTGGCTACAGTTCAGTTGATGGACAACAGCCCACCCGAACCAACCACCAACGGATAACACGATGGCGTTTCTCAATCGTCAGCGAATAGCACGGCTATGCCTTATCGTGGCGTTCTTGGCACTATTTTTGCCATGGCAAACTGGGCCAAGCATTACGCGCACGGGTTTTGATGTTGACGGCAACCTGTTATTGGCGGCCGTCTTGATAATCACCTCCTTGCTGATGCGATTCAACTTCCGGCCGGCGTGGATTGGTGCGGGATTTGTGGCATCCGTAGGCGGACGCGCCATTTACGACCTAACCAACAGTTCAATCAGAGGTGTTGGCATCGGACTGATCCTGGTGACGCTGGCATCCTTCGCTGCCGCATGCATTTTGTTGTGGGACATGTTCGTGGCGGTGTCCGCTTCAAGAAAAACCGATGAAGAATAGCGACCTTGCACCCCGTGTTTTGGAACCCGGTTTGTGGTCGCTCGGTGCCGGCACAGAGAGGTATCGCGTTGTTGGTGGTGGTGCAACAGTATTAGCCCTAAACGCTGGCGACAAGATTGAGATCATCGATCCGCAAGGTCGCCAGCAATGCGAATTGAGCGCTTTCGATTCTGTTGGTGTGAGCGACCCGGGCTTGCTCGGTGTGAACTCGGCGGAAATGACCGCAACTAACGAAATGAGTGCAACCAACGCTGCACAAACCAACCTCTCGGCACCGTTAACCGATGCTCGGAGGGTTCGAATGGGCCTCGAACGAGCAGGTATCGACCTAAAGCGTGCGAAACCCTTTTCGGTGTTTGCCCCCGATGCAGCCGCCGACAGCAAAGCTAGCTTTATTGCAGCGGCACCAGTAGCGGTGGCGGTGGCTGCGCCCGGCGCGCCGATGAGCCCTCACGACCATAATCCGCCAACCGACCTCATCGTCTATGTGTATCGTGCCACACTGCCAGACTCAGAGGAGATTTACCTACCCGCACCGCTCACCGAACCCAGCAGCGACTTCACCATCGGTGCCGCCACCGCGCAAACCTATGAAGTCAAAAAGGGTGACTATTTTCAGGTGCTTGATGTCGCCGGTCGCCAATGCTCAGACTTCCAGTGCTTTGCAGTGGCCGACCTTGAAGCCGGCTCCGCCGACTGCCTTGATGGCACCATCACTCGAACCTTGATGGGTGCCACCACCCCGGCACCAGGACTGTACTCAAAGTTTTATAACGCTCAGATGCAACCATTAGTGGAAGTGGTGCAAGACACGGTCGGACGACACGACACGTTCAACACCGCCTGCAACTCCCGCTACTACGAAGAGATGGGCTTCCCCGGCCACGTTAATTGCACCGACAACATCAACCGCGTATCGTCTGCCTACGGGGTAGCAGCCCGCCGAGGTTGGGAAGCCATCAACTTCTTTTACAACACCCACGTGGACGACACCAACCAGATTTACTTTGACGAACCATGGTCTCGCCCCGGAGACTACGTTTTGCTCCAAGCGTTAGCAGACCTAGTGTGTGTTTCAACTGCCTGCCCCTGCGATATTGACGCTGCCAACGCTTGGAACC
>JAHQYM010000039.1 GCA_024421095.1 Acidimicrobiia bacterium | reverse complement strand
GATCGCTCGCGTTCGGGCGCAGACCCTCACCCAACAGACACCGACCTCAAACGCGAAGAGTCCGTAATCCACGGCGAATTGCGAATTTTCAACTTAACGCTGGTTGGTTGGGAGTTTATTGTGACGCACGCACAGGCGTGACCACCGCTAGCGTGGCGATACCGATTACTGCGATCCAAGATATGTCGATTATTGATGTCTCGCCACGGGCAACACGGGTTAGGCCGATTACCGCAGACAACGTTACCGCGATAGGCACTAGCGCACGCGTGGCCAGCGTTGTTCCCAGTAACGAAAAACCAAATGTGTCCAAAATCTTGGCGACATCCGGGAGTCCGTTTCGAGCTTGTAACGATGTCGCTATCGCCGCTGCCACCGCAAGGCCCATCCATGACCAGAACGGCGGAGCAGCGTTCCAAAGATCAGCGGCAACCCAGCTAGCCAATGCCACGGTCGCAACCGCCGCCGAAACCAGCACAAGCTGGCCGACAAGCAGAGAGACCCAACGAATAGCAGCGACATTTGACAGCAACGGTTGAGCCGAAAGCGAACCTATCGGCTCGGCAAGACACGTTCCAGCAACGAATAACAGCACCCCACTCAACATAAACGCAGCGTTCGTACTAGGAACAATGATGAGGCCCACGGCGATAGTGAGCGTGATCAAAACGATTCGGAGCAATGCGACTACAGGGGCATTCGACAGAAACCGCACGAATCGCCAGACACTAAGTGGGACTAGCTTCCCGCGAACCAGAAATCCACGATGTACCCGCGGGCCGTCCCGAAAGGAACGCAGTTGCGACATGAAGCTGTGCAAATCCAACAGTCTTGTGCTCACCGTCAAGTTGGCCAAGCCCCTTGACCGCTCCCACAGGACTGGCACCGGAATCGCAGTGCAACGCCAAACCGCGTAACTACTGCTAACTAGTCCCACTCCCATAACAGCGAGGGTGACAAGCGTGCTGCCCGCCGGGTTGAGCGCGTCGGTAACTATAGGTGCCGCAGAGCAAACAACCGCTATCAACCGATCAAGAATTCGCCGCTTGCCTGTCGTGCTCCACAAAACAGCCAACGCCACATACATTACCCCTACGCCAAAGCCACGAACCGTGGGCCACAAAGACGAGCTCAAGGAAAAGTCCTCATTTGCGCTCATGGCCACTAGGCACACGCCCGCCACACCGCCAACAGCCGCCGCCAACAGACCTTGTTTGACAATGGCCTCGCTCAATGGTGTTTGCTTTCGCCCCAAGACTAGATCGAACAAAACCGTGGCTTCAGAGAGCAGCAATGGCCCACCCTTGAATCCCGACCAGCATGCAAGGGGGCCCACCAAAACTAGCGCGATCAGCAGCAACTTGTCGACATCCGTCTCGTTGATCGGCAGTACCAATGCAAGCACTCCAACATAAATCGGAGTGAATATCCAGGCCAAGCAAAACAGGTAGATCGGCCACAATAAATCTCGAACAGCCGCAAGCATCACGAAAGATAATATTAGTTTCTTCAACACTCACTTCTGCGTGCAGGCTTGAGGGATTATTGTTGTAAACTCGGCGCATGGCACAATACCGCTCACGCACCTCAACCCACGGACGCAACATGGCCGGAGCCCGGGCGTTATGGCGCGCTACTGGGATGCAAGACGAAGACTTCAACAAACCCATCATCGCCATCGCCAATTCGTTTACACAATTCGTGCCTGGACATGTTCATCTCAAGGACCTTGGCCAACTCGTAGCCCGAGAAATCGAAGAAGCCGGTGGTGTCGCCAAAGAGTTCAACACCATCGCCGTTGACGATGGCATCGCCATGGGGCATGACGGCATGCTTTATAGCCTGCCGAGCCGAGACATCATTGCCGATTCGATTGAATACATGGTCAACGCTCACTGCGCCGATGCGCTCGTCTGCATCAGCAACTGCGACAAGATCACACCGGGAATGTTGAACGCCACCATGAGGCTCAACATTCCCACAGTGTTTGTGAGTGGCGGGCCCATGGAAGCTGGCAAAACCAAACTCGCTGGGGTTGATGTCAAACTTGATCTCATAAACCCCATGATCTCTGCTGGAGACACCTCGGTTTCAGATGAAGATTTACTCGAAATGGAGCGCTCGGCTTGCCCCACTTGCGGTTCGTGTTCGGGGATGTTCACGGCCAACTCGATGAACTGTCTGACCGAGGCTTTGGGTTTGGCCTTGCCGGGGAATGGCACCACGCTCGCTACCCACGCCGACCGCAAACACCTCTTTCTCGAGGCTGGCCGCTGCATCGTTGATATAGCTAAGCGCCGCTACGACAAAAATGATGAGTCAGTTTTGCCTCGTTCAATCTGCAGTAAAGCGGCGTTTGAGAACGCCATGACGCTTGATATCGCTATGGGTGGCTCCACCAACACTGTGCTGCACATCCTCGCTGCCGCGCAGGAAGCCGCAGTTGATTTCACGATGGCAGACATTGATAGGCTGAGTCGCCGTTCGCCCAATATTTGCAAGGTTGCTCCGAGCTCCGAGAAATACCATGTTGAGGATGTGCACCGAGCAGGTGGAATCATGGCCATTCTTGGCGAACTAGACAGAGGTTCGCTGTTAGACACGAGCCTGCCAACGGTTCACAGCGAGACATTAGCTGACGCGCTCAACGAGTGGGATGTGATGCGTAACCCCTCGGTGGAGGTACTCGAGTTTTATCGTGCTGGCCCCGCTGGTATACCTACGCAGACCGCATTTAGCCAAGCCGAGCGTTGGCCGACCCTCGACCTCGACCGCGCTCATGGTTGTATCCGCACGGTGGCACAGCCCTACAGCCGAGAAGGCGGGCTTGCTGTGTTGTTTGGAAACATCGCCGAGCGTGGTTGCATCGTCAAGACTGCTGGCGTTGACGAAGCCAACTTTCAGTTCAGTGGCCCAGCGGTGGTGTTCGAAAGCCAAGACGCGGCCTGCGCCGGTATTCTTGATGAGACGATGGTGAAGGCTGGCGATGTGGTGGTGGTTCGTTATGAAGGGCCCAAGGGCGGGCCGGGAATGCAAGAAATGCTTTACCCGACGTCCTATATCAAGAGCCGTGGTTTGGGTAAAGATTGTGCGTTGATCACCGATGGTCGGTTTTCTGGCGGCACTTCGGGTTTATCGCTCGGTCATGCCTCCCCTGAAGCGGCTGAAGGTGGGGCTATCGCCCTCGTCGAAGATGGCGACACGATCGACATTGATATCCCCAACCGAACTGTCAATCTGCGGGTGAATAGCCATGAACTTGCTGCTCGACGTAAAGCTATGGTGGCCCGCGGTGCCACCGCTTGGAAGCCCAAAAACCGCCAGCGCCAAGTTTCTGCGGCATTGCAGGCTTACGCCGCTCTGACCACTTCGGCAGACCGCGGCGCAGTGCGCGATGTCAACCAAATCACTTGATGCAACAACGCTGATGTTTGGTTGATAGGAGGTGTCTTCCCCCGCGCAAGACCATAGTCCGCCAAGACCAGTCGATCACCGGAGCGAACGTCAGGTAGTCCTGTTCTTGGCGTTTCTCAGCATTATTTTGGCGTTTGGCGTGGATTCGATCCTGCCTGCTTTTGACAACATCACCGAACAGTTCAACGCGAATGGTGACCCGGGAGCGATTTCGTTGGTGATTACTTGGTATTTGTTGGGGATGGCCGCGGGTCAGTTGTTCTGGGGTTTGCTTGCCGATCGATTTGGGCGACGGACGATTTTGTTGGTTGGTTTGACATTGTACGGCGTTGGTGCACTTGGTTCTGGTATGGCTACGAGCATGAATGCGCTGTTGTTGATGCGGTTTATTTGGGGTTTGGGCGGGGCTTCACCAAGCGTAATTAGGTTGGCTATTGCCCGTGACCTTTATGGCGGCGCGCAGATGGCTCGGGTTATATCTTTCATGATGGCGATATTCTTGTTGGGTCCCGCTGTTGCGCCGGCAATCGGGCAGAGCATTTTGTGGGTGGGTGACTGGCGTTTGGTTTGCTTCGCGGCGTTTCCCTTAGCTGTTTTTGCTGGGTTCTGGACGGTTCGTTTCGGTGAATCGTTGCCTCCTTCGCAACGCCGCCCGATTGACCTAGCCGCTACTAGTCGGGGCGTGCGAACCGTTTGTCAAACTCGCTTGACGATGGGCTACACGCTCGCATCAATGTTCACGTTCGGTGCGTTTTTCGTGTATTTGGGTAGTAGCGCAACGATAATCGACCGGATTTACGGCTTGGATAGGTATTTTGCGCTGATCTTCGGGGCTTCGTCTTTGTTTCTAGCTGCCGCTGTTTGGATAAGTGAACGTTTTACGCGGCGGTTCGGATCCGATCTTGTATCGCTCACAGCCGTGTTGATATTGCTAGCCATTTCGACGGTGTTCACCTTCACCGCAGTCTTCTTTGATGGGGTTCCGCCGTTTTGGATTTGGTTCATATTTGTTGCCGCGCTTGGTGCTTTCACCACGGTGTTTACACCAAACGCGGGCGCAGTTGCTATGGAACCGATGCAAAAAGTCGCGGGTGCGGCTTCTGGCGTTTATGGCGTGATCACGATCGGTGGCGGTTCGATAATTGCTAGTTTCGTTGATCGGCAGATCCAAGACACGGTCACACCGATGGCTGTGGGCAACGTTGTCTACACGGTCGTCGCTATTGCTTTGGTGTTGTGGGCTCGTGGTGGTTCTTACCAAATGGTCGATCCCGACCACGACAGCACCTCGTCAACCGTCATTTAGGGCTTGCGCGATCAGTTCCATCGGGTGACAAACATCCACGCCACCGGCGGCTAGATACATGGCACAACCGGGGTTGGCGCTCACCACCAGATCAGCGTTGGCCCTGTTTATGGCTGCAATCTTCAGGTTTCGTACTTCTGCCGCTAGCTGGGGTTGCAATGCCGAAAACGCGCCACCCGCACCACAGCACATTCCATCATCGTCAAGGTCAACCAACTCCGACACGAAGGGTTGCAGCACTTCACGAACCGCCCCATGAGTACCTTGCACATGGCGCAGATGGCAGGGGTCTTGGACAGCCACGCGTTTTTTGATAGGGGGTTGGCGATGCTCGGCGATGTTTGAGGGTTTGAGGCTGTTGAGCCGTTCCGCCAACCACTCATGGATATCTAATACCCGCGCCGAAAATGCTCGCGCTTCGGCCGTGTTGAGCAACGTTCCGTAAGATTTCATAGCCGCACCGCATCCAGCGGAGTTCACTAGGACGGGATTGTCACCGGGTAACGCTGAGACGACGCGGTTCGCTAGTTTGCGCGCTTGGCGACCGAGTCCCGCATGGGTGTGCAACGCGCCACAACACGGTGCGCCGTCACCGCTTAGCCGCACGGAGATACCGGTCGCTTCAATCACTTGCTGGGTAGCGAAATGGGTATTGCGTTGCCAAGCATCCATCACGCACCCGGTGAACAACCACACATCATCACCAGAACTTTGCAACTGCTGGCGATTGATCGGCATTCGTTGGGGTATTCCCCGAAATGCAGGCGGAAGTAGCCGCAACCGCTGCGCCAGCGCGACGGCACTGGAGCCAAAGCGTAACAATCTCGGGTAGGTGATGGTGCGCAAAGCAGTTTTCAACCACCAAGGCGTTTGACGATCCGTTGTTTCGATGACTTCTTTGCTGGCCTCCATCAAAGCACCGAACGGCACATCACCGGGGCAAGCGGTTTCACAACCGCGGCATTGAATACACGTGTCAAATGCTTCAACGATCTCAGTTGTCAATGAAGTTTTGCCTTCGTCTAGCACCTGCATCAATGCGATGCGTCCGCGTGGTGAGTGGGTGTCTGCACCGGTGACCCGGTAGGTTGGGCAGTGCGGTAGACACAATCCGCAGGCCACGCAACTGTAGAGGTCTGTCTGGTCTAACCCCAGAACTCCAGCGACTGCTGGCGCATCAGGTTTGCTCCCAGAAATCTTCACAACAACTCCACTGAGCGACCAGGATTGAAGCGACGATGCGGGTCAAACAGGTCACGCACACGACGGTTGAGTGCCTCGACATTTGCCGACAGCTTCCCGCCTTGGGGGTCAGGTTGTTCGCAATGCACCACCCCAACACCAATCTCCGCCACGAAACGACCTGCTTCGCTCCCAATCTGGTAAAGATCTTTCGGGCGGCGCGACCAACGAAAAGGCGGCAACTTTGGTGGCAGTGCTGACGATGATGTCGGCAACCGTGCTTGGTCGCTTTCAATATCAGCTTGGTGACCGACCAACTGCGCCCACACCACAGTGCCGTCCCACAAAATAGCTGCGGCGGTTTTGGCGTTGTTGAGCACTGCTTTCGGGTCTGCGTCAACCATCTTGAGCCATCGTTCATGGCGGTTGATCGGGCGGGTTCGCAGGATCACGTCCGCAATGCAACCAAGCGTTCCCAAGCTCCCAACCATGATGCGGCACAGGTCGAAACCACTAACGTTTTTTACTGTCGGACCGCCTGCCGTTACCAGAGCGCCATCGGCGGCCACGTACCGGAGTTGCAGCACCGCATCACGGACATGGCCATCTTTGAGCCTCGTCACGGGTGAGCGCCCCACCGCGATCACGCCACCGACCGTTGAGGAAACTGCACCTTGCAGGTTGGTTCCGTCGGGCAGTGAGGTGCGCTGGCCATGTTCGCTTAACGCCGCGTGCAATTCCGAAACTGGGGTGGCGGCGCGCACGCAAACCGTCATCTCATCGGGTTGATATTTGACTATGCCCGACGGTGCCCGCAGAGAGCGGGCGTTCGGGTCGGCAACACCGCCAAGGTGGCTTTGCGTGTTGCCACCGACCATGACGATTGGGTCACTTGAGCCCACTTCGGCTGCGAACTCAAGCAGCACTGGGTCTTGTATCGTGCGGCGCGCTCTCAACAGATCTTGTGTGGTCAGATCTGGTGTCGTCATCCCCACACTCCGTCAGCGTGTGCTGCGGACAATGTGGCAATGTCCGCGCAACTATGCGCTGCTGGCAGCACTTTACCTGGATTGAGGCGACAAAAGGGATCAAACGCGGTGCGCAACAAGGCTTGCTGAGCCAAATCCGCACTAGTGAACTGATCTGTCATAAAGTCACGTTTTTCCACACCTATTCCATGTTCACCAGAGAGAACTCCACCAACCGCTAGCGAGAGTTCCAAGATTTCTCTGCTAGCTGCTGCTACCCGCTCATTGGCACCCGCTTGGCGCGAGTTGTAGGCCATTAGTGGGTGCAAGTTGCCGTCGCCGGCGTGGAAAACATTGAGCATCGTCAGGTCATAGCGCTGCGCTATCTCATATACCGCTTCAAGGACTTCTACCAATTTGGAACGCGGCACCACAGTGTCATGCAGATAGTAGTCGGGCGCCACACGTGCGATCGCTCCGAAGGCACTTTTGCGACCTTTCCACCAGAGCGCCCGCTCGTCTTCATTTGCTGCAACACGCACTGTTGCGCCGTGGGTTTGTGCGACTTCAGCAACTTTCGTCGCATCAGCAGACACGCCGGCCGACAATCCATCTACCTCAATTATCAACACCGCCGCCGCATCTGTAGGAAATCCAGCATGAACGAAACTTTCCACGGCAGCCACGCAGTTCCTGTCGAGCATTTCGATAGCTGCTGGCACCAAACCAGATGCTATGACCGCACTAACCGTGGCGGCAGCGTCCGTTACGGTATCGAACGACAGCATCAGGGTCTTGACGCTTTCGGGGTTTGGGGTTAACCGCACAGCAATTTTGGTGGTGATCCCAAACATGCCTTCTGAACCCACGAAGGCACCACGCAGGTCGTATCCGGTTGGTTCGCTGTCAAGCCCGCCAAGCTCCACGATTTCGCCGCTCGACAAAACCACTTCTAGGGCCAGGATATGGGAACTTGTCACACCGTAGGCGAGGCAATGCGGGCCACCAGAATTGTTTGCAACGTTCCCGCCGATGGTGCATACCTGTTGAGATGACGGGTCGGGAGCAAAATGAAAACCGAATGGGCTGGTTTGCTTTGATAAATCGAGGTTGATAACGCCGGGTTGCACCCAGGCGAGGCGGTCCTCGAGATCAACTTCAAGTACGCGGTTCATCCTGGTGGTGGACACGACAATGGGATTGCCGAGCGGTGCCGCTCCCCCACTCAAACCTGAACCGGCACCTCTAGGCAACACTGCCCGGTCGTGTTTGATTGCGACGGCCATTATTGCTTGTACTTGCTCGGTTGTGCTCGGATAACACACTATGCCGGCAGCACCGCCAGTGAAAATTGAGGCATCAGTGCTGGCAAGATGGCGCGCTGCGCTGTCGGTATGTACGCGCTGGTCGCCGAGAGTTGCTTGCAGGTCGGCTGCACAGGGATCGTTGTTGGTGCTGTTCTGGTGGTTGCGTTTAGTCAACCGGCGAAGTTTCACACGTCTACAGTAACCGAGCCCATAAAGTTTCGCCAAATTTCAACTTGAGCGGGTTGGGAGGGTTGACCGCTGAGTGCTTGTAGGCTGCTTGGGTGGTTTCGGTTCCCTTGTTCGAGATTGATGGGCTTCGTGTAAGCACCGCGGACGGCGCTGTGGAGATCCTCAAGGGCATTCACCTTTCGGTTGGTGAGGGGGAAGTGCATGCGTTAATGGGGCCGAATGGTTCGGGGAAAAGCACCCTTGCTAATGTGATTCTTGGGAGCCCCGAATACCAGGTCACCGCTGGTTCAATACGTTTCAAAGGCGAAGACATCACTTCATGGCCGACTGATGTGCGTGGCAAAGCTGGCATATTTTTGGCGTTTCAGTATCCCCAAGAGATTAGCGGTGTCTCGGTGCTGAACTTTTTGCGGCAATCGCTCTCGGCGCGCAAAGGTATTGACATGTCTGTGTTGGAACTGCGCTTGGCCATTATGGAATGGATGGAACGGCTCCACATGGATGAATCTTTTGCTCAGCGTTATGTCAACGAAGGTTTCTCGGGTGGGGAGAAGAAAAGGAACGAAATCTTGCAAATGGCGATTTTGGAGCCCGAGATGGCGGTGTTAGACGAAACAGATTCGGGTCTTGACATTGATGCTTTACAGGTTGTTGCGACTGGCGTGCAAGAGGTGCGCCGCGAGCGTCCCACGTTGGGCGTGTTGGCGATCACGCATTACCAGCGGTTGCTGAATCAACTTGAACCTGATCACGTGCATGTCATCATCGACGGGCGCATCGCCGAATCGGGTGGTACTGAGTTGGTGCGAAGGCTCGAAGTCGAAGGTTACGAACGTTTCGGAGCTTAACGCACCAACCAAACCTAGAGCGACCGGGATTTGTCGAACCGTGTCACGGTTATTGTCGGCTCGCGGGTAGGAGTGCAGACTTGACGCTCTTAGACTTGGGTGCATGATTTCGGCGTTGAACACATGACTTTACCCGCAGGCATCAAAGACGATTTTCCACTGCTAGACCAAAAGTTCTGCGGCCACCAACTCGTCTATCTCGATTCGGCCAACACCTCACAGAAACCTCAAGTGGTGATCGATGCGATGGCCAACTACTACCAAACCTCCAACGCCAATGTGCATCGAGGGAGTTACGAATTGGCTGTCAAAGCCACAGACGCACTTGAAGGCGCACGCGCCAAAGTCGCCCAATTTATTAATGCCGACTCTCCCGCCGAGATTGTGTTCACCAAGAACGCCACCGAAGCGATGAACCTCCTAGCACGCTCTTGGGGGCAAGCCAACCTCAACGCCAACGATGCGGTGGTGCTCAGCGAAATGGAACACCACGCCAACATAGTTCCGTGGCACATGCTGCACGCCGAAAAGGGCATTGAACTGCGCTGGATTCCTGTTGACAAAAGTGGCCACCTCGACCTCAGCAACCTTGACTGCTTGCTTGACGGTGCCAAACTTCTCTCTGTCACTGCCATGAGCAATGTATTGGGCACGCTCAATCCGATAACGGAATTAGCCAAACGAGCCCACCAAGCAGGGGCTCTTATGGCTATTGATGCAAGCCAATATGTACCCCATGTACCAACCGATATTGCTGCACTTGGAGCGGACTTTATGGTCTTCACCGGTCACAAAATGCTTGCCCCAATGGGTATCGGTGTGCTTTGGGCCCGAGCCAACTTGCTTGAGGAGATGCCACCATTTCTAGGTGGCGGAGAAATGATTCTCAACGTGACCAAAGAGGGTTTTACCACCAACGAAATACCTTGGAAGTTCGAAGCGGGGACGCCGATGGTTGGTGAAGCGGTCGGGTTGGGCCGCGCTATTGACTACCTGACTGACTTAGGCATGGCAAACGTGCGTCAACACGAAGTAGGCCTCACGGCGTATGCGTTGCGGACTCTGACCGAACGCTACGGTGACAAAATCACCATTCAAGGCCCGACTGAACCAGCCGAGCGTGGTGGCGTGATGTCATTTCTTTATGGTGATGTGCATCCTCACGACGTGGCCCAAGTACTAGACCAAAAAGGCATTGCCGTGCGTGCTGGCCATCATTGTGCGAAACCCCTAATGGATGTGTTAAACTTAAGCTCTACGACCCGAGCTTCCCTCTATGTCTACAACAACGAATCCGATGTCGATAAACTCGCTGACGCATTGGCCACAATCGACGATATCTTTTCGTTCTAGGAGAACGTGAGATGGTTGGACTTGAAGACCTTTATCGAGAGATCATTTTGGATCATTACCGATCGCCGCGTAATCGTGGTGAATTAGCGGTTCCTCCAGCACGCCGGGTTGAAGGGTTTAACCCTTTGTGCGGCGACGAAATCATCTTATATGTGCATGTTGACGACAATAACGTGATTGAAGATGTGGCGATTGGTGGCCAGGGTTGCTCAATAAGTCAGTCTTCGGCCTCAATGATGTCTGTGGCCATCAAAGGCAAAACCCTTGAAGAAGCACGCAAGTTGATCATCGCCTTCAAAGGTTTAATGTCTATCCACGAAACCACAATCGGGGGTGACGGAAGAGAATCCGACATTGGCATAGAGTTGGATGGCAGCGCCGACAATGTGAAACTCGGTGACCTGGAAGCGTTGCGCGGTGTGGTGAAATTTCCGATACGGATCAAATGTGCCACATTGAGTTGGAATACTCTTGCTCAAGCGCTAGTTGAACCGACCGTAGCCTAAAGGCGTTCCACTAACTCGATCCAAGCACGGTCTTTTGCGGAAATACCACCGGCTGCGTGGTCGGTAATAGCGATGTTGACACGGTTGTAGACATTGTTCCACTCGGGATGATGAAACAACTTCTCTGAAACCAGTGCCACCTTGGTCATGAAGGCAAAAGCCTCAACGAAATTGGCGAACTCATAGGAGCGCCGCAAACGGCCATTGTCTCTTTGCCACTGCGGGAACTCTGCTAACAATTCGTCAATTTGTTCTTGGCTTAAGAGTTTGTCATCCATTTTCGTTACTCCAACGTCGGTAACCAGTGTCTTCCAATTCTTGGGCGAGGTCTGCTCCCCCAGTTTGTTGAATACGGCCACCATAAAAAACGTGTACGGTGTCCGGCTTCAGTTGTTCGAAGACGCGACTATAGTGCGTGATTACTAATGCGCCCATGTTGTGTTCCTTCGTGGCTGCTTCCACACGGGCACTAACCATACGTAAGGCATCAAAGTCAAGCCCCGAATCAATCTCATCAATGATCGCAAATCGAGGCCGCAGCACGCCAAGTTGCAATGTCTCGTTGCGTTTCATCTCCCCGCCAGACAGGTCGACATTGAGCGAACGTTCCAAAAACTTTTCACCAAAACCGATGCGTTTTGCTTCTTGGCGCATGGCTGCCTCAATCTCGCTGGCATCGTTACTGGTGCTAACTGAAACCCGGAGCAGATCACGCAAAGCCACACCTGGGACTTCAGTTGGATATTGCATCGCCAAGAACAGACCGGCTTGCGCTCGCTCCCACGCAGGCAAATCCAGAAGCTCAAGATCATCAAGCCGTACCGAACCACCGAGTACCTCAAAATTTGGATGGCCAGCCAGCACGTAAGCCAAAGTTGACTTGCCGGAACCGTTCGGTCCCATGACCGCGTGAACCTCACCCGATGCCATTGACAAGTCAACACCCTTGAGAATATCCTGACCGCCGACTCTTGCCCGCAGACCCTCAATCACCAAAGTGCTCATCGCCGCTTCTCCGCAGTTTGGCGATTCGGCGACTGCGGGTCAGCGTCACCGTCTACACGTAAATGCACGAGGCCGTCCGTCACCCAAACCTCATATACCGGCACCGGACGCGTGGCCGGCAATGATTCTGGTTCGCCGGTTTTTAAGTTGAACGATGCCCCGTGACGACCACATTCAAGTAAACACTCCTCGCTGTCAACGTAACCCTCCGAGAGCGACACATCCTGATGGCTGCAAATGTCACCGATGGCGTAAACATCATCTTCGATGCGAACCAAAGCAATTTGATGCCCCCCAAAGAGGACCTTGCGCGCCGTGTCCGGTTCCAACTCAGTTAGTTTGCATAGCACCGTTTCGCTCACGATCAGCCACCACCTAGTTCGGTATTTTCAACAAGTTCATCAAGTTCAACGTGTTCAACATGCTCAACATGTTGACTTAATTTGGCATCAATTTGGTGTCGCAAAGTCTCACGAACTGCTGCCACTGGCAGAGATTCGAGAACTTCCTCAAGAAACCCAGCAACAATCAAGCGTTCGGCTTCACTGCTGCGAACTCCCCGACTCTCCAAATAGAACTGCTGCTCCGTGTCTACTGGGCCAACCGCAGAAGCGTGGCTGCAACGCACATCGTTGTTTTCAATTTCTAGGTTCGGCACCGACTCAACCCAGGCTTTGTCGCCCAACTTCAGATTACGGTTGGTCTGGAAAGCGTTGGTTCCCCGTGCTTCGGGACGCACCCGGATTAAACCCGTGTAGATACTGCGTGCAGCATCACTCACCACACCCTTATAAAGCAGATTCGAGGTTGTGTCAGGTGCCACATGATCTTGGTAAGTACGAAAGTCGAGACCTTGGTTTCCGTCACCAAAATACAAGGCCAACAAATCACAGTTAGCACCACGACCCACCAGACGGACATCGGATCGGGTACGGGCATATCCGCCACCAAAGGCAGCGGTCGATGCCGTGAGCGAAGCATCGCGCTCAGCTCTAGCTAGATGAGAGGAGAACTGCCATGTCTCAGTTCCGAGTTGTTGAACATTGAGGTAACTGAGACGGCCTGCGCTAGCAACATCAAGTTCGGTGACGGGACACGCCAACAAAGAACCCTGCGCCGAAGTGTGGTAATCCAACACTTCCGCCTGTGCGTCAGCGCCCACATGGACCACCAAGCGCGGAAACGCCGCGCCGCGGTTGCCGCTCAGATGATGCGTCACCACAATCGGTTTCCTCAACACCACACCAGCAGGGACATGGATCAAGAGCGGTTCAACCGCAAAGGCATCGTTGAGCACAGTGAAATAATCGGTTGCGTCGGCAGACACCGCACCAAGTTGCGCCGAACCTTGCCCAGAAGCGGCGAGTGGCCCAACATAAACACCAGCAGCAGCTAACTCGTCATCGACCTCAATTGAGGAGATACGGCCGTTAGCCGTGCGAATGACAGCTCCAGCATCACCCAAAACATTGTCGCCCATGCCAGAAGGCGTTGCCTCAGCACCCCGAACGTCCGACAACAAAGCGAATTCGCTCAGGTCGAACTCTTGGATTGCGCTGTATCGCCACTCTTCATCCGTCGCATCTGGGGGTGGCATCGACGCGAACTCCGCAGCAGCATACGCTCTGCGGTCGCTAAGCCAAACAGGCCCAGCCAAAGCCCTCGCGGCATCAGTTGAAAAGTCGGCCATCTTATTGGTTGCGGCGCCGCAGGAACTTGCCTAAACCTCGGCGTGCGCTTTTCCTCTGTTCCTTTTCTAACTGCTCAATAACATCTGGGGCGGCCTCATTGATGATCTCTTCTGCCGCATCTAGCAGCGCAGCGATGCTGTCGTCGCTACCGAGGCTCACCGGTTCTGCTGGAGTAGCCGGGGTTATGAGTGACCCGTGACTCCAGTTCACATCAGCCAAACGCCGCGTGTATTTGGGGCAGTCTTCTGGGCAACGCCAAGGCGCCTCGGGCGCGAGGTCAAGGTCGCATTTGCGCACCGTGTCGCCGTTGGCGTAGGTGCGTGATTCAAAATATTTGCAATCTTGGCGCATAGGCATTGCGTTAGCCCACACTGCCTTCCATTTGCAGTTCGATCAAACGGCTCCACTCAACTGCATATTCCATCGGCAAGGTGCGGGTGACCGGCTCAATAAAACCGTTGACGATCATGCCCATCGCCTGCTCTTCGGTGAGACCCCGACTTTGCAGGTAAAACAGTTGTTCGTCTGCTACTCGGCTAACCGTTGCTTCGTGACCAATCACGGCATCTCCCGAACCAACCTCCATATAGGGGTAAGTATCCGAGATGGAATCCTCGTCCAAGATGAGCGCATCGCATTGCACATGGCTTTTGCAGCCGTACGCATCGTCTTCAACCCGCACTAGACCCCGATATGAAGTGCGTCCGCCGTCTTTGGAGATGGACTTTGAGACAATCTTGGAAGTGGTTTCGGGAGCCACATGGGTCATCTTGGCACCCGTGTCTTGATGTTGGTTGGGCCCAGCATAAGCGACCGACAGCACCTCACCGGAAGCTTTAGGGCCGGCAAGCACCACCGCCGGATACTTCATCGTCAACTTTGAGCCGATGTTGCCGTCAATCCATTCCATGTGGCCTTCGGCTTCCACATAGGCACGTTTGGTCACCAAGTTGAACACGTTGTCTGACCAGTTTTGGATTGTGGTGTAGGTGACCCGAGCCGAAGGTTTCACGATGATCTCCACCACCGCAGAATGCAACGAATCTGAAGTGTAGGTGGGGGCTGAACAACCCTCAATGTAATGCACCTTTGACCCTTCATCAGCGACAATCAAAGTTCGCTCAAATTGCCCCATATTCTCGGCGTTGATGCGGAAGTAGGCCTGCAGCGGCATGTCCACTTCCACTCCCGGCGGCACATAAATGAAGGAACCGCCCGACCACGCAGAACTATTGAGTGCTGAGAACTTGTTGTCGTTGGGCGGGATCACCTTGCCAAAGTACCTTTTGACGATTTCTGGATATTCCTTGAGCGCGGTGTCCATGTCACAAAAAAGCACGCCTAGGGATTCTAGGTCTTCACGGTTACGGTGATACACGACCTCGGATTCGTATTGCGCGGTCACGCCTGCCAAGTATTTGCGTTCCGCTTCAGGGATACCCAGCTTTTCGTAGGTGTTTTTGATGGACTCGGGTACATCGTCCCAATCGTCACTCAACTCTTCGGTGGGTTTGATGTAATAGTAAATGTTGTTGAAATCTATGTCGGACATGTCGCCGCCCCACTGTGGCATGGGACGATTCCCGAAACGCCGATAAGACTTCAAACGGAAGTCAAGCATCCATTGCGGTTCATTCTTGAGCCAAGACATCTCACGAAGAATCTCTTCGTTGAGCCCTTTCTTGGGTTTGAAGACGTAATCTTCTTCATCACTCCAACCCAGCTGATATTTGCTTAGGTCTACTCCGATATCGGTGGTTGTCATGGTGTTGGCTCCTCAACGCAGTGGCAATTCAGGCCGCTATGACCGTACCTATGATGGTAACGACTAGTAACGCAAACTTCTACATCTAATAGATATTGAACGGTTCGGCGCTAAGGATCAGAGCCGTTAACGCTCCGGTCGGTAGGCGCATCAACCGGCAATCAATCTTCGCTGGTATCGAGCGTCATGTCGCGTATCTCTGAGAGCCGCGTGCACAGGGCCGGCACCCGACTTCGCAGGTAGGCCAAGGATTCAGCGGCGCTCTCGTCGAATGCCGGGTCGGGCGGCAATGTCCCCGGCGAATCGAGCAGTTCGACAATCCGTTCAAGCAGACGCGGCGGGTGGTCGTAGCCGTATTTCTGGCAATAGTAACCCAGCCCGGATTCGAGGCTGCATGCCGTCGACTGGTCTATAGCCGCTAAGTCGATGTAATCCCTCAACTTCGCCCGGAACCTGATTACGTCGAGTTTCACCGCCATCAGGTCGGGCAGCGATCCGACTCGCATGCCGCTGACGGTCGTCGGCGGTGCGATCCAAGTCATCGCCGAGGGCCGCACACCGTTGGACTCGAGTGCCCGGAACACGTCGACCTTCACGGTGTCGACGAAGCCGTGGAACATGTTCTCTGCCACTTCGATCACGTCAACCGCAGCCCCAGACTTCATAAGCCGGCTCATGACTGCGTCGCCTGAGAACTCCCGCAGTGTCATCACGTCGAGGTCCTCGGATTCGCGGTGTCTCAAGTGGATCGCCACCGCCGTGCCGCCCATCAGAACCCCACCGATCTTCTCGGCGCATTCGGCGATGTGGGGCCAAACACGCCGCATGTTGACAGGCAGAAAATCGGCGTAGTCCTCAATTCTGGTCACGCAGCTGTCTCCCGTCGTTCAAGTTCGGCGTCGAGTAGGCGGGCGGGAGTTCCCATGTCGCAACCGCGCAGCGCGCGGCATTCCCGCAAGACGCTGATCGGCAGCGTTCCGAGCGCCCAGGCTCTAGCGGCCGGGTCTCTGCCTGCGATGAGCGTCTCGGCAATGTGCAACCCGTGCAGAGAAATTCGCAGTTCCTCGCCCGATGCGCCCGACCAGAAGTTCCTCCAGAACCTCGCCGGTACGCGGTCGTCGGGTTCGGTTGTCGACAATGTCGGGCGGTCCCGCAAGAACGCGAGGACCCGCATGCACGAGTCTGACAAGGTGAACGCCCAAAGGCCCACCGGCCTGAGTTTGTAGCCGTGCTGCACTGGCTTCACAGTGTGCTCAACCCAACCGCGACGCTTGAGATCGGCCAGCACACGCGTGGTATGCGAGTACGACAGACCGGAGAGGGCGGCGAGCTTCGCTGCGGTAGCGCCGAACGGACGGGCCCGCAGAGAGTTCAGAGTCGCCTTGGTGCCGGCGCTGAGATGGTCCAGCGGGTTTTCCTGTATACGCAACGGCGCTGGGACGGGGGCGACCAGCCACGGGTCTCGACAGGGTGCAGTGAGCTGTCGGCGCCCCAGCAGCCGCGCAAGCCGTGCCGCAGACGACAGGCCGGCGACGGGCACGAGCAGATCGGCGATCCGGCGCGCGGTTACCCGCGAGACGCCGATCGACGCGGCTATCGCAGGCGGATCAGGTGCCTCGAGCTCGACGATAGTGATCCAATCGTTCGGAGCCAGCTTCGTGGCGTGCATCACAGTGCCGGTCGTGACCGCGTAACGTTTGCGGCATTTGCCGCAACGCCACCTGCGCCATTCCCGACCGCCGCCACCGACCTGCGTGGACGACTCGCTGCCACACCGGGGGCACGTCGGTTTCCCGCGCCATCTGGCTTCAACCATCCTGTCGTCTCGCGGTGCCGGGGCCACAAGTGCCATAGCTGGAAGCATAGCCCAGATCCGGGCTATTTCCTTTCTCATGCAACCACAGTGCCGCGAACATAACCTACTGACCCCCAGTGACAATGACGGCGGCCTGTGACAATGACCTCACGAACCACCGGCATCGCATAAGATAAAACTGAACAGAGCGCACCCGCCATTGCGCCGAGGGTCGGGTCAGTGTTGTGTGGGAAGATAATGGAATCCTCGTCCAGCTCGCGTCGGTTTGGCGGGTTCAAGTTCTCCGGTGTCGACAAGAGCCGACAGTCGGCGTCCTGCCGTGGGGACGGTGAGGCCGGTGAGGTCCGCTACCTCGGTGGTGGACACGCGCCCGCGAGCACGCGCCCAATCGGAAACTAGCGCTAGCTGTGCTTCGGTCGAGGCATTGAAGGGGCAGAGGACGCCGATTCGAGACCGAGCGTTATCGCTGAGACGGTACGCGGGTGGTTGAGCCGCAGGCGTTCCGGCGACCCTTGAGATGACTGCGTACCCGGGTACCTCGGGACTCTGTCTAGGGAATCCGTTTGCCCCGCGAAGACTCGCTGTCTCCAAGCGGGATATAGAATCAGCGGACTCGTTGAGCGTGCGCTGCAGGACAGTACTCGCTCTCTCGGCGTCGATCCAGCCACGCCGGCGCATTTCGTCTATCAGCAGCAAAGGCTCTACGCTGCTGGCCAGACTCGGCGGCTCGAGAGCTGTGATCAGTCGAACCATCTCCGGTGCGGGCTCGCCACCGAGGAGCGAGACTCGTACGTACGGGCCCGCGATTTCGTAGATTTCTGGT
>JAHQYM010000038.1 GCA_024421095.1 Acidimicrobiia bacterium | reverse complement strand
TCGGTACATGACCGAGGGAACGTATCTGTTCTTCGAGGTCGCTGACGCGATCGGACTGCTTGGATCGTTTCACCGTCGGCAGGCCGAGTGTTTGCGAGATGAACCGATCGAAACGACGGCCGTGGGACCGCCCATCATTCCATGCCTCGCGCTCAATCCGGCTCTTTGGTTTGCCTGCTTTCCACTCGGCGTAGAGCCGGTGAGCAAGGTCGCTGTCGTCGGCGTTTGGTTCTGAACTCATAATTCTAGTCTCGCGGGTGATGCTCTACGGTAACCGTCGCGTTCGCGTTGCGCCATAGGTACCTGTTCAGCAAACACTTGGCAACCACCTCGCCGAGGGCAAGGTATAGCGGTTCTTCGCGTTTCAGGGTGGTGTGAGGGTGCCAAGAGGGGCAGCCTCCATCGATGGTTGCAACAAGTCGGCCATGATGGCCGGCGAAGAGTGGGCAAACGAACCGATGTAACGTTCTAGTATGGCACAGCGTTTGTGTCTTGATGAGCGGACGCGGATCGACGCGATGCTTGAGGCGCGGTTGCGTATCGCGGTGATCGCGGATCGGTTGTGTCGTTGCCGGTCTGCGGTGTCTCGCGAAATCGAGCGTGGAGGTTGCTGTGGTGGTCGTGCTCAGCGCCGTGTCGGCACCACAGCGGTTCGGGGCAGAGCACAATGTCAAGCACATACCCCGCAAACTCCTAAACTAAGTCGTAGCGGCATGTTTGTATGCTTCGGTCAGAGCATCTAGCAGCGGGTCTTTGATTTCTTGCACAGTGTTTCCTTGACCGATCTCGGTGCCGGCTAGTCGCTCAATCTGTTCAATGCAGTCTGGGGCTCTTCTGTCAAAGACTGAGCGGTGGAACTGGAGTGATGCTCCGTTCTCGTTCCAAATTGTGACCAGGCTGACACCTGCATCGTGCAACTCGGGACGTAAGGTGTAGCGATTCTTGCCCACGGCCGTTCGGAGTCTTGCGAAACCCTGATGTTCAAGTTCAATCGCCCATTTCAATAGATGATGTAGTTCTTTCTGGCTTCTCTCTGGAGCTCGACTGATAGATTCTTCGAATTTGCCGCTACCGGGATGGTAGGGAGAGGCGCCGGAGTTGACGTTGCGCGCCTTCTCCACGGCCACCTCGTGTCGCTCGGGGGTTACCTGTTGTGGCACAACGATCGAAGTTCCTTCGACGTTGAAAGAGTTGACCGCAATCAGGTCGATCTCGAGTTTGTCGGTGACATGCTCCAGATAGGCAACCAGTGTCAGTAGGTCTGGTGGAATGGCATCAAGCACGAACACTAGCCGGAACCGGCCTTCTCGGAGATGCTGGTCTAGTGAGGCAATGAAATCGTCAGCGTCGAGCGAGTCGTCCTGGAGTGCTCTCAATGCGTCCACGAGCGTCGAGTTACCGTTCGTAGACAACTGTCCCGCGACGCGATCTTCGAGTTGTTCGCGGGTAGTGCCGTGAAGATTCGCTGCATAAGCCAGAATTTGTGCGACGACGGCGCGGCGAGCTTCGTTGTTCTGCGCGAGCTTTACTTCAATGATGACCGGTCGTCCCGATGTCTCGACCGCAAGTAGGTCCGCGTAACCCGACCCTAACGGCACTTCCCGGCCGAGTATGAGGAGCGTCGGTTTGCCTGACAATGGCAGCATTTCCGGTGTCTGTGCGATCAGGTTGTGGAGTGCTGATTCGTCCACGAACCCCTCGGGCGGACTCAATTTCCACCCTTCGTCGTCTTGCGTCCAGATTCCTGTCATCGTCATGGCATCGCTCCTTCGACTTACGCAGACGACATACCTTTGACCTGCTGATTGTATCAGAGAACGGAAACCCTCACATCGTCGATCGTTCTCATGATACACCAACTCGCGTACGGCACATTAGCGTGGGCGGCCTCCACCGGCGTATGCTGAGGTGGAACTCTTGGCGGGTTGCGTGACCGCCTCTGAAGGGGGAGAACATGCGTAAGGTGGTGCACAAGCGTGCGACGGTGCAGCCTGGAGGGAGGATAGAGGTCATGGACGGCGACCTTGAGGTTGGCGAGCATGTTGATGTGGTTATTTCCCCTGCGCCAGCACCCTCTCTTCGGTCAGCTTGGCAGATCATCTCGCAAGGTTCGGGCCAGCGGATCTTCAAGAGCGCGAAGGAAGTTGACGCATACCTCGCAGAGGACGCGAGTCTTGGACGCGCTGACGTTCCCTTCCAACGGACTCATCTACCTGGACACCAGAGCCATCAACTACACGGTTGAGTGAATCGAACCTTGCTTGACGCTGCTGGCACCCGTATGGCATAAGTCCGAAGCGGGTCAGATTGGGTCGTGTGCAGTAGGCGATCCGCCGTGGTGTGTCCATTAGAGGGCTACGGTTCTTGACCTTACGTTGCGTGCTGGTATAGTGTGCGTAGAACCCCCCGAGGTGAGTAGCCTCGGGCCAAGCAGCCCCGGTATTCGCCGGGGCTGTCTCTTATCTGAACTGTCGGTGATGGCTGAGGCTCAGTCCATCTTGCGGATACTAACCTGTTCGGTCCTTGCGACTCAAAATCTCGAAAGATCGTACAAAGCGACCAAATCAACCTGGGATCGCCCCTCCACAACATTCAACCTGTGGAGAACCTAGGGTGAATCGGGAGGCATGCGACTGAGCAGATTGTTCGTAAGTTGCGGAAGGCTGTCGGGCTTTTGGGTGAGGGCGCGGTGATCTCTGATGTAGCGCGGCGTTTGGACGTGTTTGAGGTTCAGCCAGAAGCTGGTGTCCAGAGTTCTTGCGCTGCGACAACGGACCCGAACTCATCGCAAACGCTGCGCGACTGGTGCCGGTTCACTAACACGAACACCTGTTATATCGACCGTCGGTCGCCTTGGCAGAACCCCTCGTTCGAGTCCTACAGCAGCCGAATGCGCGACGAACTCTAGAAATCGAGCACTTCGACGGCCTCCTCGTAGTCCAAGTGCTTGTCGCCGGCTGGAGAATCGACTAAGCACATACCGCCCCCACTTTACGCTCGAGATGCTCACAGCAGCCCAATACGCGGACCAATGGTCTAACAACAACCAGAAAAAACTCGCATACGAAGTGGACCAAGAACGAATCTGGTCAGTGGCACCTGCCACGCGGGCGGTAAACGACGACTCTAGTACCTTGAAAAGGACAGGCGTACCGGCGCGTCCCACGATGCGGTTGTCGACTGGATGAGGAAGTGATCTACTGCGATGTCCTGCTGCGTAGCTAGGCAGCGAAAACATTGTCTTCTGACCAGCGAATACGTTCGACGCGGTTGTCTATCGTGTGCCCAGTTGAAGGCCTTAGTTCAATGGTGATCAACTCGTCGCCTTCGTAGGCAGGGCTGAGTTCGAGCGTGAGGTACTCGAAGAGTTCACGCTCGTGGACGGCGATTACTACCTGTCTGTCGTGGCACTTTGACAGAACTCGCAACAGCGCGGCGAACTGGGCGACATGCACCTCGTCCATCGACTGCACCGGGTCATCAAACACGAGGCATGGCACGAGCGGATCAACGGCCAAATGGAGTGCGATAAAAAGCGATAGTGCAGCTGTGTTGAGGTTGCCCGCGCTCAACATTAGCGATGGAGGGCCGCTCGTTTCTCCAGAGGAATGGACGGTCTCTAGGTGAAACTCGAGTGCGGTTCTTGACGAAGTCGGGATGCCGAATGCGGGCACAAAAGGCTCGCGGGGAGCGAGTCGTGTGAATACTTTGCGCCAAACGTCGTTTAGTGACTCGGTAAAGACTCTTTGCACGATCGCCACCCTTGTGTCCCGTGCAGCTTTGTGAACGGTCCGAGCCATGTCATTGCGGCGGCCCATCTCCTGAACTCGAGCGTCCCAGAGCAGTTTGGTCTTGGAGGTCTCTACCTGTGTGTTCGTCAGTTGGTCGATGCGGCGCTTCGTCTCAATTAAATTACTGAGAGTCTCGCGAGCGTTGTGGTATGCCGTCTCTTTCATGGCAAGTTGACCCTCGTTGGAAGCGGCGGAGTCGTTCAGCCGTTTCCACGTTTGGTGCATCGGCTCGTCGCGATCAGGAAGCGGAAGATCCAGGGTCGTGGCGTATTGGGTAAATGCTGACCGAATGCTCTCGATTTGCCCTTCGGCGGCTTGAAGGTCAGCTAGTTTGCGCTTCGCTTGTTGTTCGTTTTGCTCGAGCGCTGCCCCGTTTTTAATTGCCTCGCGTAAACCGTCGAGGTGTCCGCGGAGGGTGACAACTGTGCTTCGCTTGTCCGTGATTGCTGCGACCTGTTCGTTGGAGTGAACTCTGGCCTGAGCCTCCCCTTGGTCGATCTCGGCATCTCGGAGCTGTGAGGTAACGGTGTCTCGATGCTTGATCAGTTCGCGGATTTGGTGGCCTTGATCGGTGAGCTGCCTGATCTTGCGGTCGAGATGATCTTCGAGATGACCGCTTGTTAGTTCTGAATAGTCGCGGTCGCACACGGGACAAACTTCATGCGACAAATGTTCGCGAAGAGCGGCGAGCGCACTGGCTAATGAGCCGGCACGGCTCTCGGCCCGCGAGATTTCGGCTTGCACACTCGCGAGCGTGGACCGCAGATTCGTGACTTGCAAGGCAACCTGTCGCGACCGGTCGAGAGAAGTAGCGTGTCGTTCAAGCAGTGAATCAATCCTAGTAATCTCGGTGTCAAGAACTCCGTCGAACACACCCTCGACTCCAATTTCGAGACCCACGGCAGCGATGTCGGTTTGCAGCCTCGCGATCGGGGCCTCGTACTCTTGGCACCATTGTTGGTAAGCCGTCGAGGCTCTGTCCATCGCTGTCTGCGCCTCGTCAAGCTGGTCGCCGGCTGGCATCGCAGTTAACGCGTTGATGCGGCCGCCTAGTTCACTAAGTGATCGGCTCAAGCGTCGTGCCTCTAGACGAGCGTCCACAATTCGCTCGTCTGAGAGGAGTTGCTTGAGTTCGCGAAGACTCTCTTCGGAGCCGACTTCAGCGACATCGTGGCCGAGCTTCGCGACCGCGCCTTGAAGTTCTGTGCAGAGCCGTTTGTGATCGTTCTCGACGGAATCCAGCTCGTTTCTTAGGTTCTCAAGGTCGGTTGCAGATCGCTTCGCGTTGTCTTCAGAAGAGGCGTAGTGTTCCGACAGTTTGCGCAGCCTTCGCATGTCGGTTGCATCACGGAGTCCTGTACGGAGTGAGTCTAGAAGATCTAATCCGAGGAGTTCGGTAACGAACCTCGCGAGAGCCGATTCTTGAGCGCCCTCTCGGTATTGGTAGATTTCGAGGAGGCGACCTAGCGAGACTTGGTCGAGGAAGCAGCGTTCCGCGTAGAACCGCGCTGCTGCCACATCCAGCGCCGGAGACCCTTCGATTCGGCTCTCTCCAACCTTCATTCCGCCACGGCGGAGGACGGTTCCGACAACCTCGTTGAGCGCAATGTCCACTGTGGCGACATCTCGGCCGTGGGTCGGCAGATGCGCTGCGTACCGATCATCATGCCTCCGCATACTGGAAATCTCTCCCGTCAAGGCCAATTCCATCGCCGATAGCACGCTTGTCTTGCCCGAACCGTTGGGCCCATGAATTAACACGATTGGAGCATCTAGCGGAATCTCCGTCGCGCCTTGGAGACACCGGAAGTCGTGTATGGAGATACCGCGAAGCGGGAGGTATCTCATGGGCCTTCGCTTTCGACAACATCAACGGCTCCGTCGACGTAGAGCCGTAGCGACTCGCGAACAGCGTCAGGTCCGGAACGCGCCGCGTTAATGAAGGTCTCATGTTCAACCGAATACTTCGATCCTAGCGTCGATGTCAATTCTGTTAGAGGAGCGATCGGCTCGGCTGCTGTTTTGGGAATCTCTAAGGGCAACAGCACAGCGATGGCACGCTTGATCTGTTCGGTGGTTGGAGCATCGTGCTCAACCACCAGAACGCGAGCGTGATGCTCCAACCTCGCCAGATCGCTTTGGTTTGGTCTCGGGCCCACGATGACAAGACTGACTGGGCGCCGCGACTGAAGGCGGTCGAGTGTACGATTTAGTGCCGAGAGCAGTTGAGCCAACCGACTTGGCCGGCCGTCGGGGCCACTCACAACAACGAGATCGTGTAGGACTCTAGTTCCAACTACCGCTGCATCAAACTTGAATTCTGTCCCGCCAATCTTCAACGGAGTTCGACGTTGGAATTCAGCTCCTTCAAGAACACTGAGTACATCAGCCACGGCTCGGTCCATTACAGGTCCGCCTCTAACCGGAAGGCGCCGAAGAGCTCGTCGGCGTCACTAGTCTGCGTGCAAATGGCTTCTATGCTCAATTCTCGCGCGGCAGGGTTGCCTGTGCGTCCATAGTGGATCATCGGGGAGCGTGTCGTTCGGTCGGAATCCTGATCAGCCCGAATGACCAGCACTGCTGGATCTGCCATGTCGACGTACCCGTCAGTTTCGAGCCTCGCGAGAGCACGTGTGTCCTGAACAATAAAGAGATGGGATTTCTTACGGTCTGGTGGGGCAACCTGGAGGACGCCCTCGGTCGGCTTCGTCACTCTGCCGACCTCAACCGTCCAGCCTTCGCGTGCCATTCCCCGACTAATGAGCGATATGGCGACTGCGAGTCCTCCAAGTGCAGGTCCCGGGAAGTTCGGATCGGTCTCGGTTTCCGATACCGGTTGGACGGAGAGCGGTTCGTACCGTGAAGAGTCTGGATTGGGTAGCTCACCTCGCCGAAAGACCGACAGGACCCGTGTCACCGTTTGAATGAGCTGCTCGACCAACGGTCGTTCTTCGTTGCCTTGAGCATTCGCGACCGTGTCTCGTAGGCCTCTGATGTCCTGCTGTAGTCGATCAACATTCGCGGCATCGAAAGACAAGCCTTTTGTATTTGAGATCCAGGAGCAGAGCTTGTCTGCGAGAGTAAAGAGTACGAGTCCCAGCAGGACCGGCTTTGCGTACGCGCGCAGTAGTGCTGACTTGTCGATGCCATCCTTGTTCTGGTGATAGTTGGAACCGTAAATCGATTCCAGTGTGTGGGTGTGGTGATTGCTGATTCTGATATCAGCGATTACAACGCCCGGCGGTGACTCAGGCCAGTCGCGGGCTAGATCCTCGCGAGACTGATGAAGCATGCTGTGGATGTTCTGATCCTGAGCGGAAAAGCCGACAATCAAGACTGGCTGCGAGGCGATCAAGTGCTCAAGACGTTGCTTCATCATCTTGTAGTCCATGTTGGTTGCCCAGCCGGAGATTTGCGACTTTCGGGCGATCAGCAGGTGGCGATAACGTTTGGGGTCTTCAGCAGCCCTTACCGCACATCCGTGGAACTTCACAAGTTCGGCCCGGGCGCTCGGGGCGGCAAAGTCCTCTTTATGCACGACAACACGAAGGATTGTCTCCGTTTTGTCGCCGACGAGCTGTTTTAAGGCACTCTCAATCAACCCATCCCAGTTCGTCGTCTGTGCAGATTTCACTAAACCCTCAAGCACGAGAATGGCGACACAAAGGTGTTCCGTATCCGGTTTCAGATCATCGGCCCCGTATGTCTTTTTGATATCGATACCGTCCCAAACCAAGAAGTCCCGATCCTTTCCTCGAACATCCACGTCTAGGACATCGGAGTAGAAGGCGAGAAGGTGCGTGATGAGGTCGTTTAGCGGCCACTCCTCAAGCGGATCGGATAGATTAATCTTGTGTCGGACATGGTCAGGAACCTGAGCCGCATCGAAGATATCATTGAACGCCCTTGCGAATGGGCAGGATTCATCCAGTGAGTTGATCAGAGGGTGCAAGAAGTGCAGGAGTTTCTTCAGCAGTTCTTTGAGGTCGGGTACGACAGACCTCGAGATACCGGAGCCAAGCCAAAACACGTACTGACCCCGCGAGATGGCACCCGCAATCTCGGCGGAGTCGCTGTCGAACGACGCTAGGACTTCCGCGGTGGATCGCCTCTGGATCGGGGATCCGGAAACGCCGTTCACGATAGAGTCCGTTCCGTAGTTGCTCTCTGTGTTGAGGTCAGGTGCAACCCATCGGCGACAATCATGGGTGGAAGGCTTTGTCGCGCCGACGCGAGACGGGTGCAAGAGGTGAGTGCTGCTTGGAACTGCCCACGCGCCTTGGCGATGCGACGAGGTACGTTGTGTGTCTCTATGGCAACTGTGCTCACAGTCCTCAGCGTAGCCGCCGACTGAGACACAGGGCGAAATGACATCGCGACTTGCTGACGAAATAGTACCACCATGCAATTCTGATATTCAACTTACAATTGAACGCACGATCGCAGATCTATGGTCATCCGTCGTAGTTGGACCCAGTACTCTCACGCCAGAAATCGGGAGGTTCAGATTTTCTCTGGGCTGAGTAATGTTGCCGTTACCGAAGTTTTTCTTGTCTTCTGATCGCGCAGTCTGTAAACAACATTTCAGTAGGCACACCACTCTTTGTTCCGTATTGCATCATTGCGATTCCGCGTGGCGATCCGCCTGATAGGAGAGACCATCTCGGTCTTCTCGAGGTTTTCGGAAACCGGGTGCTGTCAACAATCGTCTTCGAACTTCGGCTTCAAGAGTCGAAACGTCCACCGAATCGTACCGTCCTATTTTCCCCGTATTCCGCGATCGCTGGAGACGGAACGGATGGTAACTTCTCGGTTGCTCGGGTTGTCAAAAGTCGCGGTCATGTCAACTTGGTACCAACGATGGAGGCACGTCCTCGTCCGCCTGATTACGACTGCAACACTCAATTGGGCGGCGGCGGTATTGCTGATCTTGAACTCTCGGTCTTGTTTTGCGAGTCCTTCGTCGAGAGTGAGCGTGGTACGCGTGTGCGCCATCAACTGCTTTGACTTCTTATAACACTAAGGTCCACTCAACGGGGTATCAGTGAAGCGTTTCTTGCGCTCCTGCGTTTGGTGGTCGCGACGCATTGAAATAGCGATGCCGATGGAGGCCGCCCACTAACCTGCGACGATTACGGTGCCTTCGGTCCTCACCCAGTTGCCGCAAAAGGAGAAGTTGAGTTCTGCTCTACCGAACACGGTCTGGATGTGCGTCACGACTTTCACGGGGTCGGTGTGTAACCGACCGGCCAGGCTAGAGCAAGAGTGAAAGCGAAAAATCCGGTATCTACGTGAAAGACGGATCTCCTGCAACAAGGTTTCGGGGCTAACCAACCCAACCAAGAAACCTGCCGCGGTTGTTGGGCTGCGGGAATGATTAGACAGGTGTCCACTGGTGAAGGCCCAAATTCTTACAACGTTTAACAACAGTCGTAGATTTACACTCACAGTCTATGATCGGTTTCGCGGCATCGAATCATTATTCAACCAATGAACTAGACAAAGTTGCTGTCTGCACTACGGTCGTCGCGGGGACGGAAATGTCGCAGGTGTGATCTTCGGTTCAGGCAACCGAACCAAACACCACCTGTTTTCTGATGTGGTGCGGCGACCGTTGCCTATGCTAGCGTGTCTTTCATTGCCGTTAACGTTCTAGCAGGGTGTTGCTGTCGCCGCAGCAACCTGGCGAGTTAAACGGGCTGAATCATTTCGGACCCCTTCAGCGGATACTTCAAGACACGCGGCCGAAAGGCACTGACGAACACTTGTGTATCAACGGCAACAACCAGACTATGCCGCGAACTCGTCGGGGACAGAACACCCGCGTAGCGGTTCGCCTGTTCTGTGGTAGCTTGGAGCGTCGCACAACAGGTAAGGCTTATTGCAACCGGAGCAACGCAGAAGACCATGCCCTTCGACATCAGCAGTCGAGCAGGTCAAGAACTGTTTGTGTGTCGGACACGTCGAGGGGGAACTCGTGGTTCAAACGTTGACCGTTGTCGAAACTGAAACCTACGTAGAGTACGCCATCTGTATCCGCGTCCGCGAGTACTCTACTCGTAAGAATGTCAAGGCGTTCGTCTGGCGCGGGCATAAACAGCAAGACCGTTCCATACAGACTAGCAAATGACCAGTCTTGGGTGACAGACTTGCCACCCGTCGTTCTGAAACTCGCTTCTACATCACTAGAAACGAACTCCCCGTGTCTCGGCTCGCCGAGGACGATGTGCATTACTGGTGCGCAGCCTTCCGCTCCCATCTGAACAATGTTTAGCTGGGGGACGACGACTTCGCCTTCGTCTGCCATTTCTCTCAAAAAGTCTGTTGTGAACTCGTACTCTTCACCACCGAAGGCCCAAAGCGTCGGGTAAAGTGTCGCAACGTCACCGTTGTCGGACGTCTTGGAGGTTGTGTCCCAAGCACCAATGGCATCACCCAGCACTGGCTCAGGCGCAGGCACGGTTGTCGTTAGAGCGTTACCGGTGTCTTCACTTGAATGCACCGGCAGGTTTGGTTGTATTGGTTGTGGGGATGTTGGGGCATCTCCCACTGGTGCAGTATCGTCAGGTCGGTATATCCAAACCCACGCTAGGAGAAGAACTGCTACAACCAGAGCCGCAGGCGTGAACGAAACTGCGAATCTAGTGCTCAATTGCGTGGCTCCTACTAGGTTTTCCCTAGTCCAGATTAGCTTGATTTCGTCGATTTGGCGTTCCCTCTCCGAATCGCGGAGATCTATTTCATGAATAGAAATTGTGGCTAAACCACCAAGTTGCATGATAGGGGGTTTTGGGATTCGGCTGTTCAAGTTGTGCGGAGACCGTTGAGTCTTCGGGTCATATCGCTCGGAATTTTGGGGTGAGTGAAGGATTGGTGCGTGACTCGGTGGTTGTTTGTTGACTTGCGTTCTCGGGCATCGGGTGTGGCGTGTGACGGTTGGGGATGCCGGCGATATTCTTCTTCGGGTGGCGCGTCTCGCCTGCTGCCATATGCAGAAGTACACGTTCGAGCGCTGGCCGGAGCGCAAGTTTTTAGGGGTTCTTGGAGATCTGGTATCTCGAGGCTGGTGAGCAGAAGTTCCTTGGGAACGGTTTTAGGGTCCGGCGGCCTAGCATTTCAACTTCATGGGCGAGAGGTTTTTCGGCCTATCGGTACTCCTATTGTTTGGCCACTTCACCAATCTGTTGGCGTGGACCGACTCCGCTGGAACCGAGGATGCGCTGGGCGGCTCGGCCTATCTTTGCGGCGTATTTGAACCGCCCCGGGCGGACGCGGTGTTCTAATACCAGAAGTTTGGTCTCGGTGGCGGCGACCTCAGCGGCGAGGGCGGTGTCGCGGCGAGCGCGGGTGCCGTCAGCATGAGCGCCATCCGCGGCTGTGCAACGGTGCGGGGGAACCTCGACCCGGTCGGTGTCGTCGTTGATGGCCCCAAGGGCCTCAGCGGTGGCGTGGTCTTGGCGCAGCCTGGGGGCTTGTCAGATGTTCGAACCTGCCGCCGCGGGTCAGCCCTCGATGCATCGTAGACCGATCACGACCCAACCGATCCGCTACCACCGCTACACTCAACTGAGCCTCACACATCACCTCAATCCGCGTCTGCTCGTCGAAACACAAACGCTGTGCCATGCTAGAAACCTTCATCGGTTCGGTTGCTAACTGTTCACCGACCACTCTGGACGACTTGTTGCAACCACCGATAGAGGCCGCCGTCCTTCTCCCTAACTAACTTGATTTCATCAAAACCCTCCGGGATGCACTTCACGGGCACGGCTCGATCCAGGTTTGGGCGATGAGGACCTCGCGCGTTTCAGGCTGCAGACCATCACGGGGTACCTTCGCATGCTGCTCAGTCGCCTCAACTAATGAGGAAGGGAGATTGCATGTTGTCTTGGACGAAGCAGATTTGCAATGCGCTGCAACGGGCCACCTTGGTGTTCGGGGTCCGCCCTCGACGGTGATCGGGACGGAGATCGGTACAATAGTAAACGACCGATAACAAAGAGACACCAAGATGAGTCAACTCCAACCGGGTTCCGGCCAAGCGTCCGACCTCCAGAGCGCAACAACCGAGTCCCCAGAAGAGAGCCAGACGAGGTGGCCCGAGGTGGCCTACTACTACCCAACGCCTTTCTGGGGAGCCAGCGAGAGCGGTTGGGCGAAGTCCCTCCTGCTCTTCTTCGATAGGCTCGCCATCCTATTACCGAACTACATGCATGGCAGACATGCGGTGGAAGATCCGGCCACAGTACTTCCTCTAGAGGAACGGGGCCTTTTGCAGGTGCTTGAGCCCAATGAATGGGTTGACGCTCAAATGACAGAGCAGTTGGCTGAGGTGATGGTCGAGTTGCTCATCAATGGCGCCTTCGACGACCTGACGGGCAGTCCTCCGTTTGAAGAGTTGTCTCGGTCCCGCATCGGCTACGGCGCAGATGTCGGACTAGCTGCGATGTTAGTGGAGGAACTCCGGTCCAGAGACCTGGCGCATCCGAGCGAGGACGGCGTGTCCATCCCGTTGCACCCGGTCGTTCATATGACGATCCTTGTCATGCTCGGACAGCTCTCTCGTGTAGCGGGTGCCGATAGAGAACTTGTCGTCCACCCCGTGACTAACCAACAGGACGCCGTTTCTGACCTGATGCGGACGCTGGCAAGAGAGCCTATGCCGTCAACTGGGAGGATGGTAGCGCTAGATCTTGAGCCTGTGAGCCTCGATCTCAGCTCTATCCCCATTGATGACATTCTCAGCTTTAAAGCCGAACACGGCGACACCCATCGGGCTTACATGCGCGATCTCGGTCGATTCATGAGTGAGCTCGCGAACACCGACGATCCCCGTGCTCGCGAGAAACTCCTCGTCGAGCGCCGGGAGGAAATCGCTGACGAGGCTCGCAAGATTCAGCGCTCCACCCGAGAGTCACTGGGTGAGAATCTGGCTTCAGTATCGCTTGGGCTCGCAGGAGCGGCGTGGAGCGCCACAACGGGAGATTTGCTCGGTTCCGTTCTAGGGGCCGCGGCTCTAGTTCCCTCGATGATCCCCAATCGGCCGAATTTGGTAACTGCCTATTCGTATGTCTTCTCCGTGCAACGACAATTGGGCCAAGCAGTCTGGTGATCACCATGCGGATAGTTCATGACGGTTAGTTCACGATCCTTGAGGACTTACTACAACTAGAATGCGCAGTTCTCCAGCACGGCCAGATAGATCGTTTCGATGGCGCCAGGGTTCCTCAGCGGAAGATCTGGATCAACGAAGCAAATCAGCGTCTTCCGCTGTTGTCACAGCCCGTGTGTATGCTGCGGACTCGTGTATGTTGACCAGCCTCCGGTCGCCACCTTGGCGAACGAGTTCTCGCGCAAGCGTCAGTGGATTCACGATCAGGATTACACCGGTGCGCAGGCGGCGTACCTTCGACTCGGCGCTCACTTGAGTTCGAGCCGAGAACTTGTCAGAGGGTTCAGTTCGTGCTTGTTGTCGACCAACGAGAACAGTCTGCGGGGGCTTGAGTCGTGCCGGCTTGAGGCAGGGGGAGTCCGGTGAGCACGACACGGGAACCACGCAACGGCAGCGATCGGAGATGGGCTGTTGGGGCTGCCGTCACGGTGCCTGAACTCTGGTCACAGCCGCTTAAGATTGCTGGTAGTGAGATTCGTCAACTGGTCAGCGCAGAAGTGGCGGCGACGGTCGTCTCTTGCAACTCAGAGCGGGGAATCCTGGTCGCAGAGGACGGTCGATCAATTGATGTCTGCAGAGTTTCGCGCCCCGGCGGCGAGCCTGCGCTGTTGGCACCGTTTGGGACTAAGGATCTTAGCCGGGTAAAACCGTCCCGACTGTCGTGGAGTCTTCGCCCCGAACCTCAAGCACCGCCACTCACCCAGTCTGATCTAGCTGGACGGTTCAGGATGGTTGAGCAGGTTCCCCTCGACGCTTCACCAGGCAGTGCACAGCGTCTGGGGTTCCGCGCCCCTCAGAAGGGCGCCACCTATGCTGTGCTGGGTTACTGGACAACGGACCCGACTCGTGAAGCGACGGTTGTGATGCCAACAGGGACCGGCAAGACCGACACGATGGTCGCCCTGTATGCGGCAGGCCTTCCCGAACGGCTATTGGTCCTAGTGCCGAGCGACGCGCTGCGGACCCAACTCGCCGAGACATTTGAGCGCTACGGAATACTTGAGCGAATCGGTGCTCTCGGAGAGGGGCCGCTGACCTACCCGGTTGTAGGGCGGCTCACGTCGGGGTTGAAGTCAACTGCGGACGCGTTGAGATTCGCGCGACAATGCAACATCGTCGTAGCGACGCCACACGTGCTAAACGCGTCATCCGAGCCAGCTCGGGTCGCATTCACCGGGATGTTCAGCCATCTTTTCGTGGACGAAGCGCACCATGTCAAGGCCACAACGTGGGATGCTGTGCGGGCGTTGTTCGATAAACGCAAGGTGGTGCAATTCACCGCCACGCCGTACAGAGAGGACCGTCGGGACTTGGGCGGAAAGCTAGTCTACGTCTTCCCGTTGGGCCTCGCGCAACGACAGGGCTACTTTTCGACGATCAACTACTGCGGCATCAAGGCTCTCGGGAACCAGGACAACGCGATAGCCGCCGCAGCGTTGGATCAACTCCGATCAGACTTAGCCAAGGGCTTAGACCACGTGATTTTGGCACGAGTGCGTCGGAAAGCTCGTGCCGACGAAATTGTTAATATCTATCGCGAGCTTGGACCCGAGTTCGAACCAACCGTCTTGTACAGCGGCTTGAAGCCAGTGTCAGCGAAGAGAGCGGCACTGAAAGCGCTGCACAGCCGGGCGAGCCGCGTCGTTGTGTGCGTCGACATGCTTGGGGAGGGATTCGATCTGCCTGCCCTCAAGATCGCTGCTATCCATGATCCACACAAAAGCCTGGGCATCACGCTTCAGTTCATCGGACGATTCGCGAGGGTTGCCGCCGATGTCGGGGCTGCCACGGTTGTGGTCGGGCGACTCGACTCGCTTCACGACGAAAACCTGCGTGCTCTCTACAGTGAGGATCCCGACTGGAACGTGATCATTCGAGATCTCTCGGAAGGGGCGACCGAAGAAGAGGAAGCAACTTCAGAGTTCAACGACGGCTTCGCTGACGCTACATTGGAGTTGGCTGCACACGACATCAGGCCAAAGATGTCAGCGGTCGTTTACCGCACAACATGCATGGAATGGAATCCTCAAGCCGCTCTAGAACACATAGGGGAGGAGCTGTTGTTGACGAATCCGATTCCGTACAACAGACGGTTCGAGGTTGCCTGGTTCGTCAAGCGTACGGAAGGAGCGGTTTCATGGGGCCCGCGCCGCGGTCTGATGGATGTGGAGCACGATTTCTTCGCGATGCACTGAGACCGTGAGAGAAGCCTCCTGTTTATCAATAGCTCCAACAACCAGTCTTCAGACCGGCACCACGAGCGGCTGGCAGAAGCGGTTGCGGGCGACGATGTGGAACAAATCCGCGGGGCACCTACATTCCGGGTCTACGGCGGAACTCAACGCCTCGTCGCCACCAACGTTGGAGTCCTCGACGTGCTGAACCGAGCAAGGAAGTTCACGATGCACGCGGGATCCGATGCCCTGAGTCACTACCCGAGCGGGGCCGCCCAGACCAAGACTCAAACAAACCTATTCGCCCACGGATACGCGGACGGGGAGCGGGTATTCATCGGTGCCTCCATCTCTGGCCGCATCTGGTCGTGGCGCGCAGCAGGTTCGCTCCGAGAGTGGATGGCGTGGTGCGATGGAGTGGGAACGAAGCTGCTCGATGATCGAATCAGCATCGACGAGATCATCGCGAACTTCATTCTGCCCGTTGAACTGAGCGAGCGCCCTGAGTTGGTCGTCTTGGCGATCGAGTGGTCAGCGTCTGTGTATAGCTCCACGAGCGGTGACCTCCGGGTCCGGCACGCCGAGTCGGAATGTTCGCTGATCGACGCTGAGTTGTTGGTGACAGACTTCACTACCAGCGGGCCCATTCGATTCGAGATCGGGACCGAGGACTGGAAGGTCGAGTACCTGTTGACGATCGGTGAGAAGGGGATGCGAGCAACTCCGGAGTCATCGGACACCGTATCCATCGTCACCACAAGACGAGAGTGCTCTTTCGAGGACTATGTGCGCGACGAAGGCTTGTCGCTGTTGCTAGAGCAAGACGCTGTGATCGAGCCACCCGGTGTGTTGTATCAGCCGAAAGTTAACGCCGTCGGCTTTCCGCGCGCCAGTCTGCGAACCCACGTCGACTGGACAGGTGTCGATCTCACGCTCGAATCCCAGCGAGTTACCAAGAACCCAGCAAGTATCCAGAGGCGTGTCATTGAAACCATGCTCGAACACGGAACCACCTGGCTCGCTCCTTTCGGAAGGACTGGTGCTGCATGGGATGTTGTGATTGATGACGATGGTCCCAATGAACTGGCGGATGTGGTCGCTCTGCGCAGAGATGAGGGCTACCTCGTGGTTCACCTTGTCCACTGCAAGCACTCCGCGGGGGCATTGAAGGGAGCCCGGATTGAAGACCTCGATGAAGTCTGCGGGCAGGCATCGAAGTCCGTTGGCAAGCGAAGAGAGTCACGTTTGCTCATACAGCATCTCATTCGGCGCGAGGGTCTCCGCCAGGAGCGGGGTCTAAGTGGCTTTGAAGCGGGTACCGCTGCAGACCTGTATGAGATAGCTGATCAGATGTGCACGCTGCAACTCAAGCTCACAATCGTGATTGTTCAACCAGGATTGTCGGCGAAGAAGGCTTCCCGCCAACAGTTGGACCTCCTCGCGTCAACCGAGATGTACGTCTTTGAGGTCGGTGGAGCGTCCTTTGAAGTTGTCGTCAACACGTGAACTCGCCCCACCGTACCAAATCACCAGGTCAACCCGCATCGTTCTAGAACCTTGGGCTACGGACACGTGACATTAGGGGCTCTTCGCGTATTAGAGGGGGAGTGACGGTGTGATGGGCGAGGAGCGTGGCAATTGTTGGGACACATGATAATATCGTTATTGATGAAATCTGCCACTTGCCTCTGGTGCGGTCGAACGTTTAAGCAGACCGATGGACCGGGTCGGCCTCCGCTCTACTGTTCCGCATCTCATCGCCAACTGGCTCATCAACTCGGCAAACAACAGGAGGCGGTAACGAGCGCCCTGAACAAGCAGATGCGGCATGTCCAGGATGTTGTTGCCAGTGTTGGGGGTTCTGGGAAGTGGGATTCGATGTTGGAGGAGGCGTCTAGGGCTCAGAAAGTTGTTGCCAGTGTTGGGGGTTCTGGGAAGTGGGATTCGATGTTGGAGGAGGCGTCTAGGGCTCAGACCGTTTTCGCTGCCAGTGTTGCAGAGCAAACTCGGCATCTTCAAAGCGTCTTTGCGGACGGGGCAGTCGAGGCCACTAAGGCTCTCGACGGCTTAACCTCAAGAATCACTGAGGTCGCTAGCGTCCATCAGGCGTTCGCGGCAACATTCGATGAGGTGTCCAAGGTTCAAGCGAGTTTGGCTTCCAAGATCGCTGAATCGGCTGCCCTAGGCAAGCGTGAACTTAGTCGTGGGTTCCCAAGGGTCGAGGACCTTCAATCGCTCGCGATGTCGGCGCCGCTCGTTGGTCTAGCGGGGATCGCAGCTACTAGGATCGAAGCCGCTGGTTTCACAGACCAATTCGCGTCAGCTCTGGAAGATGTTGCGAGCGCACTCTCTCGTGCTGATGTCGAAACCCCGTCTGAGGAGTGGGACCCCTCGTCCGAGGAATTGTTTGCCGACCATGGTGAACTAGAGCGACTTGTTTGCCCAGGTCTGGATGTTGTGACGACGCGTGTTCTTTTGGCGGTGCTTGTAGGTGCGTCGCTCCCATTCATATCGGACGCTTTGCTCACTGTCTCTCTGCTGATACTCGGCGAATGTTGGTCAACGTTGAGACTATTCGGTGAGATAACACACCTAGATCCAGCGATCCCCGGCCTGCTAACACTTCCGACAGTCTTCGGAGTTGTGGCAAGTCGAGGTTGACTAGTCTGTTCCTCTGCTTCAGGGATGACGAGGCTCGGTGAGGGCTTAGCTTGTTGCGGGGTTGTGTGGGTCGCCGAAGCGCTCAAGGATGAACGTTTTGACCTCGGTGGGTGGTACTTGGCGGGTGGAGTTGTTGCGGCGTTGGTAGAGGGTGTCATCGCCGGTGGGGTTCTTGACCCAGATTGGGCGGGAGCTGGCGGGGATGTCGATGCGGCAGATGTCTTGATCGTCGACTTGGTCGATTCGGATGGTTAGGCGGTGGGCTCCTGCGTGGCCGAGGGTGTTCTCGAACAGGATGTCGAGCCAGTTCACGTAGGCGTCGGCGGTTGGAGGTGTGACCTGGGCGTAGTCGTCTTCGAGGCCGACGGGTTCGCCGTTGTCGGTCACGCCGATCAGTAGCGTGCCGCCTCGATCGTTGAGCAT
>JAHQYM010000202.1 GCA_024421095.1 Acidimicrobiia bacterium | reverse complement strand
ACACAAGGCAGTCTGTCGGAATTGACAGGATCGAACTCCCGAAAATGTACTATGCCTATCAGTCGTCTCAACTCCAACTCCAAGTCGGGGTGGTAGGGAAACATTCCGCTCAATTCAGGCAGCGGAAGCGAATCTGTCGGTGGCGGGTCTCCACGATCCTGGATTCGGGTAGCGTCCTCAATCTGTTGACACAACCCACTTAGTTCAGCAGTGGCCGGGTTCTCGCAATCCGAAAAGCTGAGACCCTCGAAAAGCTCTTCATGGTCCTCGCAATAAGATCTCTCCCATTTCGTACCCGGTTGTTCACAATTTAGCGGAGTCAAAGCATGCTCAAATTTCCGACGTTGGGCGGTGCAACTATTCCAAAACAAATAATCTTCACCCACTTGAGAAGAACCGTTCGTGATGACGCGATCTCCAGTAACTAGAGCAGTGTCGTTGTACCAAAGCGTTTCCGTTACATGATCGAGACGAAACTCTGGATAAGTAAGTTCCAAAGCCACACGTTCTACACCTTTACCATATTCATGCATCAAATACACACAAGGCGGTTCAATCACCACAACCCCAGGCACAGCTTCCATCTCAGTTTGAATATTCTCATGGCCTATCCACATACCGGGCATCGACGGCACCAACCAACTTTGGTTATCGGAAACGTCAAGCAACGAAAATTCCGCTACCTCAACTGATGAACGTTCAACTATATCTTGCGCGTCAGACGATACAGACGCCGTGACCTCGACTGGTGACCGTTCAACCACATCTTCTGAGTCAAACGCACACGCCGCAGCAAACAAGACCACGCACACAAAAACTGAGACACCAAAACCAACTTGACGGCGCCGCATGCCGTTCGAGACAGGATACTCGACCATGCTATTTTGGCCTCAAAGTGACCGAAGAGGTCAACACCTGAACCCCCAAAAAGGCCTCCACCTCGGCGATCGCCGAAAAAAACACTCGTTTGCTTCCCGACAAACAGTCGTCTGCATTATTTCCTCCTTTAAATATACCGTAGGCGGTTCCATTCCTGAAAACCGGACCTCCGCTGTCGCCATCACAACCTCTAAGGTACGTACCAACCATTCTAACGAACGTGTCTTCACAAGGAACCTCTCGGCCACTAGCCGCAAAACATGGTTCACCCACCATTGGTTGAAAGGTGACACTGATAACTTCACCACATGACATACCAGATTCTTTTCCTGTATGGCACACAAAATCCCCTTGTATATACCGCGTGGCTGGTCGGATACCGGTACGAGCAATCTTGCCGGTGACCTTACAAAATGGGTTCGGATAACCACCAGCGTTGCGGCACACAAATTCGTTTTGTACCTCATAAGTTCCTTGCTTGGGCAGAGGAATCCGATGCCATTGCGCATCAGCAGACGGACCAGCGTAGCCGTACACGAACGGCAACCTAACCCCGTTCATCCACCTACTGATAGTTTCTGCTGGTCCTCTCGTTCCGCAGTGCCCGGCGGTGAGCACCCCGTAAAATATTTCATATGTGGGAGGGTTAGGAATGCTCTGAACAGTAAACCCAGAAGTGCAACCCCCGAACGCGACTCCACCGTTGAACAGTTTCGTTTTCAATACCGAACCAGATGTGTCGCCGACGTCGCGGCCGTCCTCTATCGTGAAGGCAACTTGGATTTCAGGTTTGATCAGGTCTGCTACGACTTCCGCGCCTTGGTCAAACGTCAACTCCGAAATCGACCCTAACGGCCCGATAGGTGACGCTAAAGCCGGGTCGATACCGACTGCGATCGCGTTGTTTGTCATGTCGGTATCCAAAAACGTGACCACCTCCGGTAAAGCTGAACCAACACCAGGACTTCTCGCGGCACCGACCGAACCGGGTGTCGAAGGTTCAGCAGCATCGCTCACCCCGACAGCGCCGTCACCAGAAACTGGATGCCTTGCCGCGAACAACGCCTTCGATAGCGATCGCTGCGCCTCCAACAGTTCACTGAGGCGATGTTTAGCACCAACTTGAATATTCACATCTTCGTGGAGAGCGGCGACAGAAACGGCATCTAAACCTGCTGGTTCAGCACCCGTAAGCGAAACCCAACCACCAAAACCTTCACGATGCTCAATACCCCAACCCGCTAACCGTTCCGACTCGAACTCGCGAATCTCCGCCAACACTTGCTGAAGATCCGCCATGCGATCCAAACGGCGTTGCGCCTCAGCAAACGACACCGAATACTCCAAAGCATAAAATTCAGCGAAGATACCGTCGCTTGTCGCATCAGGCGCCTCAACTGCGCGTGCCGAGTGGCCTTCTTGCGCCGTGCTCGCAGTCGTAGCAACAAACACGGCCACAACAATCAACGAAGCCAACGCTGCTATTTGTTTCGGTTTCTTGATCATTCTCAACGCTCCCAGCACTCGAGGACAGCGGCCAAATCGAACGGTACCGAACAATCCCATGATTGTCAAGCTAAACTGGCGCTTCGCGTTTCAGGGTGGAGTCGGTGGGGTGAGGGTCCGGTGAGGGTCCGCGGTTGAACGGGCGGGATCCTCCAGAATCGGTCTGTAACGCAGGCCGAGGAACTGGAGGATCCCTGTGGAAGT
>JAHQYM010000201.1 GCA_024421095.1 Acidimicrobiia bacterium | reverse complement strand
CGTTGGACGCTCTTGCGGCGGAGTATTTTGTGACGCTTGTGCCGGGGTTCGATTTCCCTGGTCACGCCACCGCGATTTCTGAGCATTTCAAGATAGGTACGGGTGACAATTTTGGTGACGGGACTCCGTGCGGGCAGGCGCATACGCATGCTTGGCTGACACCGGGTTTCGCGACGGATTTGATTGCTCCTAAGGCGATCAATCGGGTGCATCACATAATTCAGAAGTTCGCGGCGTGGTTTAGTAGCCCGTATGTGCATGTGGGTGCCGACGAAGTGCCTCACCAGTTAGCGAATTGTGGGCGCTACAGCAGTTATATCGCTGCGACTAGCGATGTTGGCAATTTCACGGATTTGGAAATCAAGTTCGCTAACGCGATGAACGAGGTGGTGCGTTCGTTGGGCAAAACGACGATGATGTACGGTGATGTGACTGCATACAACTCTCGGTTTCAGACTCTCAACACGAACATTGTCATCCACGTTTGGAACACCGGTCGGCCTGCTGGTTACAAGATCATTCACAATCCCACTCGACCGACCTATCTCACGCCGAACTATCACAACAACTTGTTCCCGAACGACGCGCAGTTGTATGATAGGTGGACACCGTCGTCTACGGATCTGGGATCGGCGATCGCGATTTGGAGTGACGCTATCTCCACCGGTGAAGACGAATATTATGAGAGGTTCTTGCGCCGGTCGCGGGCGGTGATGGCGGACCGTACATGGAACGCCACGGCCACCCCCGACACGGTCACCGATTTCTATGGGCGGATCAACAATATTGGCACACCGCCAGGGTTTGTTGGCTATCGGGCTCCCCCGCGGGTGAACGACGGCAAGCCGTCGCATCACTACAAGTTCACTGCTGAGAAGTGGGGGGACTTCTTCGGGCATTTGATTTTCCCGGACATTAACCGCAGACGCGGTCTGATGACCCGCGATGTTATAGGGGGTCTACACGCTTGGGCGGGTGGGCAAGCCAAACCCGAACCCGACACCACCGACGCAATCGACGGTTCGTCGTTCCTGTTCGTGAACGGAGCGAACAACCGCAACAATTTGGGCACCTATAACGCAGGCAGACAGAAACTGGACATCGGTGGTGTGCCCATCGAAGCACCGTGGACAATGTCGGTGTGGGTGAAACGTCTCGGCAACACCAACAACGCGACACTGCTGACATCGCGAGAACCCCGACCCGGTGCCACCGGGCTACGCGAATGGCACATCCGCTTGCAACAAGGCAGCCAAAATCGCGTGGGTTTCACCACCCCACAAGGCACGACGCACACGTTCAACTACGCCGCCCCGGTGAACACCTGGGCCCACCTCACCCTAGTCGCCGATGCCGCGTCCACGAAACTCTATGTCAACGGTTCTTTCACCGACACCATCGCAACCTCCACCCGCCTACCCTTCGGTGCCTTCACCGGCAACCAGAACGCCGCCAACGCCAAACTAGACGAACTCAAAATTTGGGACGAAGCCCTCACCGCTGCTCAAGTCGCCGCGTTACCCCGCGCGCACTGCACCAACACCGGGCTGATACACCACTGGACATTCGACGAACCAACCGGCAACACCGCTACCGATGCTGGCAGCGGTGCCAAAAACGGCGCCATCACCGGCGCAACACGGGTCACCGCGGGGCGTTTGGGTGGGGCGCTCAGCTTTGATGGCACCAACGACTATGTACAAGTCGAAGCTGACACTCTCGGCACTGGCGGCTGTGGTGGCGGTTGGACCACCGCATTGTGGGTGAAACGAACCGACAGCAATCCCGAAGCGGTGTTGTTCTCCCCAGTCGCCGGTTCTTCGGTGCGTGCAAGGGTAAAGCTCGAACAATGGCGAGACACCAACGAAGTCGGTCTCACCCGCACCGGCGGCGGCGGCGGCGATTACGACTTCGGTTACACCGCACCACTAAACACGTGGACCCACCTCACAATAGTCGGCACCAGCAGCGACACGAAACTATATGCCAACGGCACGTTAGCAGGCACCATCAACCAAGCGTTCAGCCTGCCCTTGCACCGTATCGGCGCGGAGAGCAACGGTGACGCTTCGATTGATGCGGACCTCGACGACATCCGTGTTTTTGGCCACGCCAAAACCGCCACCGAAGTCACCGCGTTGTATAGTCAAGTGAATCTTGGCCCGCCCGATGCGCCTACGGAAGTTAGGCTTACCCCGGCAGCCCAACAACTCACGGTTACTTGGATACCGCCGGCCAACAACGGCGGTGCCGACATCACCAGCTATTTGGTGTCGCACAAGTTGGCTTCGGCTGGTGCGGATGCTTGGTCGACGCCGGTGTCGGTGGCTGCGCCGACGGTTACGGCGGTGATTTCGAGTTTGACGAACGCTTCGGTTTATGAGGTGCGTGTCGCTGCGAGAAACTCGGCTGGGCAGGGTGCGTGGTCTGAGGTCGTGTCTGCGGCACCGTCGGCTTCGGTAGTCGCGCCTGGCGCGCCTCGTGATGTGTCTGCGGTTCCCGGTGATGCGTCGCTGGTGGTGTCGTGGGCGCCGCCAAGTGCTGACGGTGGTGCTGTCGTGTCGGGTTATCTGATCCAGCATCGCGAGGACACGCAGGGCGCTGCTTGGTCAACCCCGGCGGCAG
>JAHQYM010000200.1 GCA_024421095.1 Acidimicrobiia bacterium | reverse complement strand
CTTCTTCGGTGTTGAGCGTGGTGTGGAGTTCAGCGTTGAGCGTGGTGTGGAGCGTGCCGTCTTGCACTCGCACCCAACCATTCACGGCGGGGTCCCATAGGTGGCTCACGGTTCTCGCGAAACTAGCTTGATAAGAGATTTCCACGCCACCGATTTCTGTGGCGGAGTTGTTGTGCAACTGACCGTGTGTAAACAAAGGTGTGGGATTTCGAGCCCCAGTGATATCTAGGTTTGCGAGGTTGGCCCAAAGGTTGTAAGGAGCACGGCGAGTTTCCAGTCGACGGAAAGGGTCTGCGGTGCGTAAAGCCCCTGCGTCTACAAAAACTCCGGCAGCGGCTGCTCGGCGCAAAGCATTGAGCGTGGTCGGGTTGGCTCCCGAGAAAACAAAGGCGGGAGTACCTAAACCTGCGAGCAAGTTCACATCGGTGGTTCTAGCTGAGCGGACCGGGCCAACCTCAATGGGAATGTGCGATTGGAACACAGCAGCGAATCGAGTTTTCAAGCCTTCGACAAGCTGTTCAAAAACGATGTCAGCTTGGGCAAGCCCCATTTGTGGGCGGCTCTGGGCATCGTTGTTGCCGATCTTTACCACTATTGCTGGTCGGTCAACCGCCAACCCATTCGGATCGGGAAGGCCGGTGTGTACCGCAAGTGGGCCTTCGTAGACGGTGCTGGTCGTGTCGGCTGCCAACCCGGTTGGGGCAGAGGATTCGGCGTCTCTGGCGTTGCTTGCGGTTGACTCTTTTGAGGCGTTGAGACTTGTGCTGATTGATGTGGTCACTGAGGTTTGGGGGTTGTCAATTGTTTCGATGCGTTCCGCACTGCTAGCGCAGGCATTGACAGCCAACGCCATGATCACCGTCAAGGTCAGTCGCCGGATTAATGGTCGGCTCATAATTCTCTGATGGTGTCGATGCGTTCTTGTATGTGGGGTTGCGGATGCGGTTGGGGTTGGGGTTGGGGTTGCGGTTGGGGTTGGGGTTGGGCGCGAACATCGCTGCGGAGAGGTCCTATCATCCACAAATGCTGCACTGCCGGGTGCGGGGCAACCGCGTTTTCTGACCGGGCAGCTTTTTCGAACGCGCTGGCTAGTGCTGGGGGGTATCTGGTCATTTGCACAGCGCAGACATCCAGTAGTGCTGCATGCCCTAAACTGCGTTGCGCGCCACGAAAGGCGCTGGCTAGAGGACCAAACAGCGTAAGCAGCACAACTAAATTGGTTGCCGCGTGAACACCTTCGTTGATCTGAGTTAACTGACGTGCCACCACCGCTTCTAGCTCCAAGCGATCCAAGGCCCGCAAGGCACCTGTGGTTAGCACTAAATGGTTGTCGTTGAGTCTGCCAACTACCGCGGCATCAAGTGCTTGACACTCGACCACATGCAGGTTCGGTTCGGCGATACCGTGGCTCGCGCACAAACTCGTCACCAAACTTTCGAGGCGTTGTTCGCATCCTTGCTCAAGGGGCTGGGCTCGGAGTTTTTGTAACGCCACGGTTGGCGAGCGGCGATCAAGGGTGACGAGTACTGCGCTTCCTGCTACCAAACCAACAACTACGCCGAGCGGTAAGGCGATATCACCTGAAACGAATATTGCAACGGTTGTGGCAACTAACGCCGCAGCGATTGCCGCAGTGATTAGTAGTACCAATCGAGGTGCCGCAGTTGGCATAAGTCGTTCTCTTCGGATCTCTAAGTCGGCGAAGGCCGTTGGTCGGCTCCTGATAACGTTCAGATTAGCGGCTCTAAGAACTTTTTGGCACCTAATGGTTTGTCGTTGGTTTGGTTGCGGGTTTGGTGGGGTTGTGGGTTGAGTATGTGTGCGCCGCCGCTGTTGGTGGATGATCGGGATCGTCGGGCGTGGGAGCGGTTGTTGTGGTCGCTGTCGATGGGGCCGGGGCCGCACCCTGAATCGTGACTACTGCCGCGACGGCACCATTAACTTGTTGTGGCTGCGCGACTCGATGGCCGACTAGTTCGCGACTGGAGTGATGCTGCATACGGGACCTGACACCTTCGAACTCGCGGACAGGATCACCGCCGCGCCGATCTCCGCGCTCTGGGCCCACAGCGGACAGCCAGAAACGTAAACCGCACGACCCAAAACCCACCCGAGGTTTACGTTTACAGGCCCTCTGCCTTGTAAATCAGCAGTGGGAATGACGATTTACAAGATACAGGGTAAGGTGTGGGCATGATTGAGCGGGAACTCACGCCGCATCTGATTCGTCTGATCAACCAGTACCCGGTACTCACAATCACCGGCCCGCGCCAGTCGGGCAAGACGACCTTGTGTCGCCGCACCTTCGGGGATCTGCCATACGCCAACCTGGAAGATCCCGACGTGCGCGACTTCGCCACATCGGACCCTCGGGCGTTCCTGGCGCAGTTCCCCGAGGGGGCTGTGCTCGACGAGATCCAGCGCGCCCCGGATCTGCCGTCATACCTCCAAGTCCTCGTCGACGGCGAGGAGGCTCGGCGATCCCGGTTCGTTCTCACCGGTAGCGAGCAGTTCGGTTGGACGGACTCGATCAGCCAGTCGCTCGCGGGCCGCACCGCTGTGTTGCGTCTGTTGCCGTTCACACTGGCGGAGTGTTCGCTGGCCGGCGCGTCCGGCGATATCAACGAAA